>JBELFK010000001.1:0-10476 GCA_042092935.1 Paracoccaceae bacterium
CGCTGCTGTGTCAGGCGTTGAGACCACCAAGACCAAGGCCAAGGCCAACTACGCCCTCAAGAAAACCCCCGATACGACCGAGACGATCGACGCCGATGTCGTTCTCGTTGCGACAGGCCGCAAGCCGTTCACCGACGGGCTTGGCCTTGACGCGCTGGGCGTCAAAATGACCGAACGCGGCCAGATCGCCACCGACGCCCATTGGGCCACCAACGTCGCGGGCATCTACGCCATTGGCGACGTGATCGAAGGTCCGATGCTGGCCCATAAGGCCGAGGACGAAGGCATGGCCGTCGCCGAGGTTCTCGCGGGCAAGCATGGCCATGTGAACTACGGCGTCATCCCCGGCGTGGTCTACACCACGCCTGAGGTTGCCACCGTGGGCCAGACCGAAGACGCGCTCAAGGCCGCAGGCACCAAGGTCAAGGTGGGCAAGTTCAGCTTCATGGGCAACGCCCGTGCAAAGGCCATCGGTCAGGGAGAGGGTTTCGTGAAAATCATCACCGACGCCGAAACCGACCGCGTGCTGGGGGCAGCGATCATCGGCCCTGCAGCCGGTGACATGATCCACGAGATTTGTGTCGCGATGGAATTCGGCGCCTCAGCCGAAGACATCGCCCTGACCTGCCACGCCCACCCGACTTATTCGGAAGCCGTGCGCGAGGCGGCACTGGCTTGTGGTGACGGCCCAATCCACGCTTAAAAATCAAGGTGTTTGGGGGTTTTGCCCCCGACGCCCTGCGGGCGTTATGGGCTCTGCCCGTTCGGCGCTGAAATGGTCCGCCGGACCATTTCCAAGACGCGCCTCTCCCCCGGGATATTTCAGGTCACAAGATACCAATTACCACATCGTCTTGAGCGCACGTGGCAACCACTCGTCGTCATAGGGTTTACCACCCTGCGCACCCGAGGTGGCCTCGGCCAGCAGGTCCCCCGCCGAGGGCAGGTCAGCGGGCGGCGCGTCGCCAGACCAAAGCGCAGCCCGCATCGGCGCACGGGCGCATTGCGTGTAGATTTCCCTGATCGTGATGATGATGACCGATCGCGGGTGCTTCCCGTTGATCTCAAACTGACTGGTCAGTGCCGGATCGATCGACAGCTTCGCCATTCCATTCAGACGAACCACGGTGTTTGATCCTGCCACCATGAACATCAGCGATAGACGCCCGTCCTCGACAATGTTGCGCAGGCTGTCCATCCGGTTGTTGCCGCGCCAATCCGGCATGGCCAGCCTGTGTTTGTCCAGCGGGCGCACGACCGGTCCGTCGTCGCCGCGCGGGCTGCCATCGGTGCCCTCGGCCCCGACCGTTGACATCACGCAGAACCGCGATGCCATGATCCATTTCAGATAGAGCGGCGTCAGCTCATGCACCACCTTGCCAATCGACGCCGGCGCCGGTTCGCCGTAAAGACCCTCAAGCTCAGCGAGGCTACTGACCGTGGTGTAAGACGTCAAAACCTGCTTCCTTCATCAGCGCGTTGGAGTGGCCCTCAACGATTGTCTCAAGTTTTTCCATAAAATCGACCTTTTCCAGACCGCTTGCCATCGGCTCCAAAAACTCGACAACCGCCAGCCCCGGTTTGCGGTAAATCCCGTGGCGCGGCCAAAAGACGCCGACATTGGTGGCCGCAGGGATCACGGTCTGGCCGGTTTCCTGTTGCAGCACGAAGACCCCGATTTTGTAGGGCTTGCTGGCTGCCGGAGCAACGCGCGTCCCTTGCGGATAGATGATGAGCTGCCCTTTAGGCGCACCCTCGCGCTTTACGCCTTCGACCATCTGCTGCATGGCCTCGGCCTTGCGGCCCCGATCAACCGGCACACATCCGATGCGTTTTGCGAATTGACCCAGAACCGGCGCGTAAACCAGTGACGCTTTCATGATAAACTTCGGCTGCGGAATGGCCGAGGCAATCATGATAATGTCAAAGAAACTCTGGTGCTTGGGGGCCAGCAAAACCTCTCCGCTTGGCACAGGCCCGCGGATTTCGGACTTTAGCCCAACCATCCACGACGCCGACCACATCACGTATTTGCAGTAGGTATGGATCGCCGCATAGGCCGCTTTGACCGAAAGCATCGCGAAGGGGGCAAAGACCAGCCCCACCACAGCCATCGCAACATACATCTGTCCGATAAACAGCAACGAGCGTAGCCATTGAACCGCGTATTTCATCAGGACAGCTTTCGAAGCGCACGATTGGACGCAGCGCGGGTGGCAAGAAAGGCGACAACGCCCGCAAGAAACGGCAGCACGAGAGGCGTCAACCACTGCCCCGCCTGAAACCCGAGGCCGGTCAGAAAGATCTTGTCGTCGGTTGACTGCGGCAACAGCAAGATCGCCAACATACCGACAAGGGTTCCGCCAAAGGCGCCGCCAATGGTGCGAATGGTAAAGCGGCGCACAAAGGCGCGGGCGATATAAGCATCCGTTGCCCCGATCAAACGCAACACGCGGATCACCTGAAGATTGGCCGCCAACGCCGCATTTGCCGCCAGCGTAATCATCGCCGCCGTCGCCCCTGCGATCAGCAGGATCGAGGTCATCCCCAGGAAGCGCAAGCGCCCCGCGGCAATCGTCAATGGCTCGCGCCAGCGGGTGTGATCGTCCAACACCGCGCCGGGGGCCTCAACCGACAGACGCAGCCGCAAGCCCGCAGCGTCAAAACCGTCGTCGGTTTCGATCACCTCAATCAGGCGGGGAATCGGCAAATCGGCAACCGGCACGTCAGGGCCGAACCACGGGGCCAGCAACGCCTGCTGCTCGGCCTCGGTCAACACGCGGGCCGAGGCGACCCCCGTGGTGGTTTCCAGCACCGTCATCGTCGCGGCCGTCTGGGCGGCGATCTGATCGCTCGGCGCGGAAATTCTGACCGTCACGCTTTTGGCAAGGTCTTCCCCCCAGCGATCCGCCAAGCGGTCCGCCGCCAATGACAACGCCAGCGCGAACACGGTCAAAAACGCCATCGCTGCCGAAGTAAACATCGTCAACGTCGCCGTGTGGCCGGTTTTGGGCACGACCCGATCCGACTGCGTGTCGCGCGCGAACATGGCGAAAATATCAGCGAAGATCGACATCAGAGATCCGCCCCCGCCGATTGGATCTGCCCATCCGCGATCCTGAGAACACGGGCCTGCACATGGGTTTTCGCAGCCCGAATGAGCGCAAGATCATGGGTGGCGATCAGGATCGTCTTGCCCATGCGGTTCAACTCGACCAGCAAGCGTAGCAGCTTTTGCGACATCTCCCAATCGACGTTCCCCGTCGGCTCGTCCGCAAGAATGACATCGGGCGACATGATAACCGCGCGGGCCAGGGCAGCCCTCTGACGTTCTCCGCCCGACAATTGCGGCGGCAAGGCATGGGCACGTTCGCTCAGACCCACCCAGGCAATCAGCTCTTTCAGATTGGCCCGCCCCTCGCCCACGTCCCTGCGCGAGACGGCAATGGGAAGACCGATGTTTTCCTCAATCGGCAAATGGTCGAGGAACTGGCAATCCTGATGCACCACCCCGATACTTTGCCGCGCGAGCGCCAATTCGTCGCGATTAAGCGCGCTCAGGTCTTGCCCGAACAGCGTCGTATGCCCCTGCGTGGGATGCAATTCGCCATAACAGAGCTTGAGAAACGTCGATTTCCCGACCCCCGAAGGCCCGGTCAAGAAGTGGAACGACCCGGGCGCCAGCTCAAGATCAACTTGGCTGAAAAGGGCCTGACCGCCATAAGAATAACCGGCGCCTTTAAACTCAATCACGAAATCCGCCCTATCAGTTGACGCAGACCAAAGACACTTTACAACGTTAAGTGAAGGAATTCCGGTAAGGTCGCGTTATTTCTTTGTACGTGAATCTTTACTGCATATAGTGGTAATGCAACAATAATAACCATAGCTACGACAGCAACAGGCACAGAATAGAAACCAAGATGCGGCTGATTTGTCCGAATTGCGATGCGCAATATGAAGTTCCGGATAACGTAATCCCGGAAGCCGGTCGGGATGTCCAATGCTCGGACTGCGGTAACACGTGGTTTCAGGGGCCGGCAAGCGCCATGCCAGCCGCAGACGAAACGCCGTTTGAGCGTCAGCCAATTCCACCGGAAGTGTCGGAAATCCTGCACGAGGAAGCCGAGATTGAACGCCAGGCCCGCGCCAATGAATTTGCCGAGCTTGTCCCCGAGGACGGCGACGAAGCCGACATCGCGCCTCCGCCCTTTGACGACTTTGAAGACGACGAGGACGTTGAAGACGCTAGGGACGACGACCCCGATCTGACATCCAACCCCTTTGCCGTCGACCCTGACCCGGAAGAACCTGAAGAAACTGACGCCGAACGGCGCGCACGTGAAACTCGGGCTCGTATGGCACGGATGCGCGGGATCGAGGAAAACAACCCCTTCACCGCCGCAAGGGACAGCCGCAAAGGCGCGCTGCCCGATGTCGATGCGATCAACTCCAGCCTGTCGCCTGACCCGAAAACAGCGTCAAAACCCGCCATCGATCTCGAAGACCTGAACCGCAAGAAACGCCGCGGCTCGGGATTTCGCACCGGCTTCACCGTGATGGTGTTTCTCGGGCTGTTGATCGTCGCGATTTACATGACGCACGAAAACCTCGGGCGCGTCTTGCCCTTTGCCGACCCCGCATTGGATATGTTCGCCGACTACGCCGACCAATGGCGCTTTTGGGTCGAGGATGAGGCCGCAGAACTTATGATCCGTCTGAGCAATTTTGTTGACGAAACCCTGAACGGCTAAAACCCCGTTCCAGCCTTCCGGCAACCTGTTTCCGTCTGGCAGCCGTTACACTGTTGATTTGTCGTGCAAAATTACTAGGCTAGACGAAACATTATTGCGCGCTGGACAAATCCGAGTTGGAACCCGTCACTTTTACCTATGAGAACGCAGTCGTTCTGGGCCTTCTGGGCCTGACGATCGTTCTCTTTGTCTCGGAAATCGTCCGCATCGATCACGCCGCCATTCTGGTCATGGTCCTGTTGGGGCTGGTCAGCTATCTGCCCGGCCTTGAAAACATCGCGGATGTGAACCAGCTCTTCACCGGTTTTTCCTCAAACGCCGTTATCTCGATCATCGCCGTTATGATTATCGGCGCGGGGCTGGACCGCACCGGAGTCATGAATTCCGTCGCCGCCTATATCCTGAAAATCGGCGGCAAGTCTGAAGCACGGATCATTCCGGTGATCTCGGGCACCGTCGGCGTGATCTCCAGCTTCATGCAGAACGTCGGCGCAGCGGCCCTGTTCCTGCCCGTCGTCAGCCGCATTTCAAGCCGCTCGGGCCTGTCAATGTCCCGCCTGCTCATGCCGATGGGCTTTTGCGCGATCCTCGGCGGCACCCTGACCATGGTCGGCTCCTCGCCAATGATCCTGCTGAATGATCTCATGATGATCGACGGCGAACACCTAGAGCCCTTCACCCTCTTTGCCCCCCTGCCGATCGGCCTGGCCCTGATCGTCTCGGGCGTGCTCTACTTCGTGCTGCTTGGTCGCTGGGTGCTGCCCAGCGACGCCGCCAGCGAACACACCGGCGCGGTGCAAGCCATCGGCGACTATCTGAAACAGACCTACAAGCTGAAATCCGACCTCATCGAAGTGCGCGTCCCCGAAGGCAACATCCTCGTTGGCAACCGGCTTGAGGACATCATGTATGCCCACTCGCTCTATATCATCGGCACCTCTTACGCCGGCAACAAGGTCATCGCCCCCCGCGTAACGACCGAAATCCTGACGCCCTGCCGCCTCGCCATCCTTGGTCGCAGAAAAGTGATCGAGGACGTCTGCGAGATCTACGGCCTTGAGATGCTGCCCGAACTGGACGACTTCGCCGAGGATTTCGCCCCCACCAAGGCCGGCATCGCCGAACTGGTGATCCCCCCGGGGTCGGGCGCGGTCGGCAAAACCCCGCAAGAGCTGCGGTTCCGCAACACCTACGGCATGAGCCTGCTCGCCGTGCACCGTGGGGCGGACACCATGAGCCATGTCGAAACCGAGGATCACCCCGCCACCCAGATCGGCCTCGTCCCCTTTCAGGCAGGCGATACGCTGGTGGTACACACCCCTTGGGCGCTGCTCTCTAAAATGCGCCCCGACCGCGACTATGTGATCGTCACCAATGACTTCCCCGAGGAAGACCTCCGCCCGCAAAAACTCGGCTGGGCGGCGTTCTTCTTTTTCATCGCCATCGGGCTGGTGCTGTTCTCGGACCTGCGCCTGTCGCTCTGCCTGCTGGTCGGCGCGATGGGCATGATTTCAACCCGCGTCCTGTCGCTGGACGAAGCCTATGAGGCCGTCAGCTGGACCACCGTGTTCCTTCTGGCTTCGCTCATCCCGCTGGGGATGGCGGTTCAGGACACAGGCACCGCCGCCTGGATCGCGCAGAACATCATCGCGCTGCTTGATGGCTGGCCCACATGGTCGCTGCAAGTCGGGCTGGCACTGCTGGCAACGGGCTTTACGCTGGTGATGTCGAACGTCGGTGCCACGGTCTTGCTGGTGCCACTGGCCATCTCAATCGCTCAGGCCGCCGACGCCGACCCGCGCGTCTTTGCGCTGACCGTGGCAATCTCGACCTCCAATTCGTTCCTGATCCCAACCCATCAGGTCAACGCACTGATTATGGGGCCAGCGGGCTATTCGGTGAAGGATTTCCTTCGGTCAGGGTCGATCATGACGATCCTGTTCCTCGTGGTTTCGATGACCATGCTGAACGTGGTCTATTGATCGTCGCGCAGCCAGTCCGGCACATCATCCCGCGCGATCATCTCTTGCACACTCGGGCGTCTGCGGATCACCGCAAAGGCATCGCCCTTGACCATCACCTCGGGGATCATCGGACGCGAGTTATATTCGCTCGACATCACCGCGCCATACGCCCCGGCCGAGCGAAAGGCGATCAGGTCACCCGCCGCAACCGGCGGCATCACCCGCGCCTTGGCAAAGGTGTCACCGCTTTCGCACACAGGCCCAACGATGTCATAGGCCACCTGTTCAACACCGGGTTGCGCCTGCACGATCGGTTCAATGTCGTGATGCGCCTCATACATGGCAGGCCGGATCAAATCGTTCATCGCCGCATCGACGATCATGAACTGCCGGTCTTCGCCCTCTTTGACGTAAATAACCTTGCTGACCATGATTCCGGCGTTCCCGGCAATCAAGCGCCCCGGCTCGATCTCGATCTCGCAGCCCAAATGCCCGAGCGTATCTTTAATCATTTGCCCATATTCAACCGGCAAGGGCGGCGCCTCGTTTGAGCGCGTGTAGGGAATCCCCAGACCCCCGCCCAGATCGAGACGGGTAATCTCGTGCCCGTCCGACCGCAATTGTCCGGTCAGTTCGGCGACTTTTTCATAGGCCAGCCGGAAAGGTTCCAGCTGCGTCAACTGGCTGCCAATATGCACGTCGATCCCGACAATCTTCAGCCCGGGCAATCGCGCGGCATGGGCGTAAACCTCGCGCGCACGGCTGATCGGGATGCCGAATTTGTTTTCGGATTTGCCGGTGGCGATTTTCGCATGGGTCTTTGCGTCCACATCAGGGTTCACCCGAATGGTGATCGGGGCAACTTTCCCCAGCCCCAGCGCCACCGCGTTGATCGCCTCCATCTCGGGTTCGGACTCGACGTTGAACTGACGAATGCCCCCGCGCAAAGCGGTCTCGATCTCCTCAACGGTTTTGCCAACGCCGGAAAACACGATCCGCTCGCCCGGAACACCGGCAGCAATCGCGCGGGCATATTCGCCCAGCGACACTACATCCATGCCAGCACCCAAAGCCGCCAGCGTCTTCAAAATCGCCTGATTCGACGCCGCCTTCATCGCGTAGCACACAAGGTGATCCACCCCGTCCAGCGCCTCGTCGAACAGCCGGAAATGGCGCTCAAACGTTGCCGTCGAATAGAGATAAAACGGCGTGCCAACCTGCGCTGCAATCTCGGCCACCGGGACATCCTCGGCAAACAAATCACCGTCGCGATAAAGGAAATGATCCATCAGGACTCCTCAACAAACATCGAGGCCTCATAACAAAGCCTAAGGGTTGCGCAAACCCCCTGCATCTTTTGACTTAAAATATCCCCGCCGGAGGCCCCCCGGCGACCGGCAAACACAAGCCTACGAGGACGAATCGCCAGCGCCGAAAAACAGCGTAAACGAACTGCGGGTAAACATGCCGCTCTCTGAATTTACGCCGATGGTCTGGGTGCCACTGACCTCTGGTGCCACAGGCTCGCCGTCCGCACCGCAAGACGCAAGCAAGGCCAAAGCCAGAACCGCTGCTATTCGTTTCATCGCAAAATTCCTCTCCAACGGGCAATCTGACTGCGCACCTGATCGGGCGCAGTGCCGCCATAACTCACACGCGAGGCCACGGAATTATGAACCCCCAACACGTCAAAGACGTCGCGCGTGATGCTACTGTGCACAGATTGCATGTCATCCAATGACAAATCCGGCAAGTCACATCCGCGACTTTCCGCCATCGCCACAAGCGCACCGGTGACGTGATGCGCATCGCGGAACGGCATATTCAGCGCCCGCACCAGCCAGTCGGCCAGATCGGTCGCGGTCGAAAACCCAGCACCCGCCGCCGCCTCAAGGCTGTCGCGGTTGGCCGACATATCCTTGACCATGCCCTCCATCGCCGCCAGCGCCAGCATCCAGTTGTCAGCGGCATCAAAGACCTGTTCCTTGTCTTCCTGCATGTCCTTGGAATAGGCCAAAGGCAGGCCCTTCATCACCGTCATTAATGCCACGTTCGCGCCGAAAATCCGGCCGATCTTGGCGCGAATCAACTCGGCTGCATCGGGGTTTTTCTTCTGCGGCATGATCGACGATCCGGTGCTGAACCGGTCGGACAAGGTGACAAAACGGAACTGCGCCGACGACCAGATCACCAGCTCTTCGGCAAAGCGGCTAAGGTGCATCGCACAGATCGAGGCGACCGAAAGAAACTCCAGCGCAAAGTCGCGGTCGCTGACGGCATCGAGCGAGTTTGCCGCCGGACGATCAAAGCCCAAAGCCTCGGCCGTTGCATGACGATCAATCGGGAAGGACGTTCCCGCCAAAGCCGCAGCCCCCAAAGGCGATTCGTTCATCCGCACCCGCGCATCCCGCACGCGGCTCAGATCGCGCCCGAACATCTCGACATAGGCCATCATGTGATGCCCCCAGGTCACCGGCTGCGCCGTTTGCAAATGGGTAAAGCCGGGCATGACCCAATCCGCGCCCGCCTCGGCTTGCGCCAGCAAGGCCGCAAGCAACGCCTCAAGTGCCCCCTCGGCGGCATCCAGTTGATCGCGCACCCAGAGTTTGAAGTCCGTCGCCACCTGATCGTTACGCGACCGACCGGTGTGCAAACGGCCGGCAGGTTCGCCGATCACCTCTTTCAGGCGGGCCTCGACGTTCATGTGGATGTCTTCCAGCGCCGTCGAAAATTGAAACCTTCCGGTCTCGATCTCTGACAAGACCGTGAGAAGCCCTTCCCGAATGGCGCTGGCATCACTATCCGTAATGATACCCTGCGCCGCCAACATCGCGGCATGGGCCCGCGAACCGGCAATGTCCTGGCTGGCCAAACGCTTGTCGAATCCGATCGATGCGTTAATAGCTTCCATAATCGCGTCGGGTCCGGCGGCAAAGCGTCCGCCCCACATCGCGTTTGAAGATTTGTCAGTCATCTGGCTGCCCTCAGGAGGAATTATGAAGTTCAGTTTCAAGACGCTCCTTTATACCGCCCTCGCGGCAGGTGCAATTTTCGTCGGCCTGACTTTCTTCGACAATGAGCCGCAGGCGAATTTCTCGACCATCGAGGAATTGCGCGAAGGCGATATGAAGAAGCTGAATTTCACCGCCCCGCAACCCATCGTCGAGACGGCCTTTCTCGACGAGGACGGCCAGCCGATGACCTTTGAGGCATTCAAGGGCCAGTATACGGTTGTGAATTTCTGGGCCACATGGTGCGCACCGTGCCGCAAGGAAATGCCAACTCTCGAGGCGCTGGACAAAGCCTTTGAGGGCAAAGGTCTCGACGTGGTGACCATCGCAACAGGGCGCAACCCCGCACCTGCGATCGACAAATTCTTTTCCGATATTGGCGTCGAAAACCTGACCAAATACCTTGACCCCAAACAGGCCCTCGCACGTGATATGGCGGTGCTGGGATTGCCCGCAACGGTGATCCTGAACCGCGACGCGCAAGAGATCGCCCGCCTGACCGGCGACGCCGATTGGGACGCCCCCGAGGCCATCGCGATCCTGACCGCGCTGGTTGAGCAATAACTGTCATCCCCGCGAAAGCGATGACCGCTAGAAACCGAGTGCCCTGCCGCTTGAGGTCCCGGGTCAGGCCCGGGACGGGGTGTGACCGACCGCGCAATAGCCGTGCGGCGAAAGGGATCTCTCCCGACGCCATCGCGATCCTGACCGCGCTGGTTGAGCAATAACTGTCATCCCTGCGCAAGC
>JBELFK010000001.1:10576-30022 GCA_042092935.1 Paracoccaceae bacterium
TCTGGCAACCGAGTGCCCTGCCCTTCGAGGTCCCGGGTCAGGCCCGGGACGGGGTGTGACCGACCGCGCAATAGCCCTGCGGCGAAAGGGGTTCTCCCCCGAGGCCATCGCGATCCTGACCGCGCTGGTTGAGCAATAACTGTCATCCCTGCGCAAGCAGGGACCTCTGGCAACCGAGTGCCCTGCCCTTCGAGGTCCCGGGTCAGGCCCGGGACGGGGTTTGACCAACCACCCACCAACGACGCCCCGCTCAGAGCTTCTCTGGCAGGGTGGCACTGTATCAGGGTTTGTGAGGTCTTGAAGTGGCAGCGAAATAGCGGGCCCGCCAATCGGGTCTAACCAGTTTCAGGGTTAACCCCTTCACCTAGCCTGCATTTACGGTGGTCTGGTGGTCTAGTCGCGGATGTCTGCCCCGCTTTCGACCTATAGCCCATATGTGACGTCGAGAGAGAACCTGCGCCCGAAAGATTGAGAGAAAGTGAGCGCTACGCGCGCACCAACCCTGTCGCCGGATCAACGCCCATCATCAGGTTGAGGTTCTGAACCGCCGCCCCCGAGGCCCCCTTGCCGAGGTTATCGAGCACCGCCACCAGAACCGCCTGTCCTTTGTCGGCATTGCCGCACACCTGCAATTGCAAGGTGTTGGTGCCATTCATCGCCTCGGCCTCGATCCGGCCTTGATCGGCGTCCAGAGGCAACACGTTAACAAATCCGTTGCTGGCATAATGATGGGCCAAAGCCTCATGCACATTCGCAAGCGTCGGAGCGCCCACGATGCTGTTCAGATGCAACGGGATTTGCACCACCATCCCTTGGGCGAAATTGCCAACCGAGGGCACGAAAATCGGGGTGCCGTCGAGCATCGCGTATTTCGCCATTTCCGGCAGGTGTTTATGCGCCTGAGACGTGCCGTAGACAAATCCGCCGGTCGCCGCGTCGGTTTCATATTCGGCGATCATGGCCTTGCCACCGCCGGTGTAGCCGCTGACCGCATTGACGCTGACGGGCGCGTTCGCAGGCAACATCTGCGCCTCGCGCAGGGGCCGCAACAGACCGATTGCACCCGTCGGATAGCACCCCGGGTTCGAGACATATTTGGCCGCCGCAATCGCATCGGCTTGGCCGGCGGTCATCTCGGCAAACCCGTAGACCCAGTCATCATTGACGCGAAACGCGGTCGAGGCATCCAGCAGCCGCGTCGCCTCGCCCTGCGCCATCTCGTAGGCCTCAATCGAGGCCGCGTCCGGCAGGCAGAGGATCGCAATATCGGCCTCAAGCAGCGCCTCTTTGCGCGCCTTGGGGTCTTTGCGCTGGCTGTCATCCAAACGGATCAACGAGATGTCTTCGCGCTGGTCGAGTCTCTCTGCGATCTGAAGTCCGGTGGTTCCGGCCTCGCCGTCGATGAATACCTTGCTGGTCATGGTGCTTTCCTTGTGTCTCGGCGCGTCGATAGCCAATGCGGTCAGCTTTGGCCAGCCCCCGAGGGCGGCACGGCCAGACAGGCCTCCCGCGCGTGGCATCCGACCAAGTGATCGTTAATCATGCCCGTTGCCTGCATGAAGGCATAGACAATCGTCGGACCGCAGAACTTGAAACCTTCTTTCTTAAGGTCTTTGGACACCTGTTTACTAAGCTCGGTTTCAGCCGGAATTTGATCCATCGAGGTCCAGCGGTTCACCAAGGGTTTCCCATCAAGATATTTCCAGAGAAAATTGTCGAACCCCTCGCGGGCCTCGATGATTTGCCACGCTTTGGCGTTGCCGATGGTCGCCTCGATCTTGCCGCGATGCCGGATGATCCCCTTGTCCTGCACCAGCCGCTCGACCTCAGGCGCGCCCCATGTGGCGATCACATTCGGGTCAAACCCCTCAAAGGCTTTCCTAAAATTGTCGCGTTTTTTAAGGATGGTGATCCAGCTTAGCCCCGCCTGAAACCCGTCGAGAATCAGCTTCTCCCACAGGGCGCGACTATCGTATTCAGGCATGCCCCATTCAGTATCATGGTAGTCGATGTAGATCTGATCCGACCCCGGCCAGCCGCAACTTTCACCCATGTCGCACCCTCTCGTTTTTCCGGTCCTGTTTACCGAGTGTTATGGCTTGTGGCCATAGAGTTGCGTCGAATGCAGAAAGGTTTGGCAATGGCGCAGAAAAGCAAACTTGTGCTTGAACGGGGCATGAAAAGCCCGCTTGGTCACGTGGAAGAGGCGATATACAACACCTCGCTCGAAACGGTTGAGGCTGCCGTGCGCAACGGGCGTTCGGCGCTGGCGTTTCAGCCGATCGTCTTGGCCAAGAAGCCCGAACAACCCGCGTTTTACGAGGGTCTGATCCGGCTGTTTGATCCCGCCCAGCGCGTTATTCCGGCACGGGATTTTATCTCGCGGGTGGAGAACACTGAAACGGGGCGGTTAATTGACTGCGAAACCCTTAAGAAAACCGTGCGCTCGCTGAAACAAGTGCCCGGGCTGCATCTATCGATGAACGTCTCGGCACGCTCGATCGGCTATGCGCCGTGGACGGACAAACTGCACATGAGCATCCGCAAAAATCCCGATCTGGCAAAACGCATGACGATTGAGATTTCCGAAGTGTCGGTCATGCAACTGCCCGAGATCGTCGCGCGGTTCGTCAATGACCTCGGCGCACAGGGCATCCGGTTTCTGCTCGATGATTTCGGTGCGGGCATGTCGTCGTTCCAGCATCTGCGCGACATCGATTTCAGCATGCTGAAAATCGACGGTCGGTTCTGCGCCAATGTGGCCACGGATGAAAAGAATCAGTCCGTTGTTCGCACCATGGTCGCGATGGGCCGGTTCATGAAAAAGCGCGTGATCGCGACACGCGTTGAGCGGGAAGCCGATATGCAGTGGCTGCAAAAGGCCGGTGTAGACGCATTTCAGGGCTATTTATTTGGGATTCCGACGCTGAATCCCAATTGGGCCAGCGGCGACCATTCCGCGCAACCGCGGCAATGAGCGGCCAAAAACGTTGCCGCAGCGCAGAATTTACCTTAGGAAAGCCTGCAAGCGGGGACTTGGGGCCTCAGTATTCGGTGCCCGGGGGCTCTCGCCATGTTGACTGGTAGAGGACGAATAGATGACCAATGTCGTAATCGCATCAGCCGCACGAACTGCAGTAGGCAGCTTCGGTGGCTCATTTGCAAACACCAAAGCCCATGATCTCGGCGCTTCCGTTCTAGAGGCTCTGGTTGAGCGCGCTGGCATTGAAAAAGCGGATGTGTCGGAAACGATCCTGGGTCAGGTCTTGACCGCAGCGCAGGGCCAGAACCCTGCGCGTCAGGCACACATCAACGCCGGCCTTCCTCAGGAAAGCGCTGCATGGGGCATCAATCAGGTCTGTGGCTCGGGTCTGCGTGCTGTCGCACTTGGCGCACAACACATCCAGCTTGGGGACGCCGACGTCGTTGCCGCTGGCGGACAAGAAAACATGACCCTCAGCCCCCATGCCGCACATCTGCGGGCCGGTCACAAAATGGGCGACCTGAAATACATCGACACGATGATCCGCGACGGTCTTTGGGATGCTTTCAACGGCTACCACATGGGCCAGACCGCCGAGAACGTGGCCGAGCAGTGGCAGATCAGCCGTGAGATGCAGGACGAATTCGCCGTTGCCTCGCAAAACAAGGCGGAAGCGGCCCAGAAAGCGGGCAAATTCGTTGATGAAATCGTTCCCTTCATTGTCAAAAACCGCAAGGGCGACATCACGGTCGATGCGGACGAATACATCCGTCACGGCGCCACGATGGAAGCGATGCAAAAGCTGCGTCCTGCCTTTGTGCGCGACGGCGGGTCGGTGACTGCGGCCAACGCATCCGGCCTGAACGACGGCGCGGCTGGCGCGTTGCTGATGTCGGCTGACAACGCCGAAAAACGCGGGATTGAGCCTTTGGCGCGCATTGCCTCATACGCGACGGCTGGTCTTGACCCATCGATCATGGGTGTCGGCCCGATCTACGCATCCCGCAAGGCGCTCGAAAAAGCTGGCTGGAAGGCCGAGGATCTGGACCTTGTCGAAGCGAATGAGGCTTTCGCGGCGCAGGCCTGTGCTGTGAACAAGGACATGGGTTGGGATCCGGCCATCGTCAACGTCAACGGCGGCGCGATTGCCATCGGTCACCCGATTGGCGCATCCGGCGCGCGTATCCTGAACACGCTGTTGTTCGAAATGAAGCGCCGCGACGCTAAGAAGGGTCTCGCGACCCTTTGCATCGGTGGCGGCATGGGCGTGGCCATGTGCCTTGAGCGTCCCTAACGATTCGAAGATCGGGGCGCTTCGGCGCCCCTTTTTGCTTGCGAAAGGCAAAAACCTTCTGCATTGCGGCAAAATGGCCGCGCAATAATATTGCGAAAACGATAATCTAAAGGTAACAGAGTTACCAAGAAACCCAAACTCACTGGAGAGACCCATGGCAAGAGTTGCACTCGTCACTGGTGGTTCGCGCGGCATTGGCGCGGCCATTTCAAAAGAACTGAAATCCAAAGGCTATGACGTCGCCGCCACATACGCTGGCAACGACGAAGCGGCCGCGGCCTTCACGGCCGAGACCGGAATCAAGACCTACAAATGGAACGTCGCAAGCTACGAAGAAAGCGCCGAGGGCATCGCGAAAGTCGAAGCCGAAGTTGGCCCGATTGACGTGGTTGTCGCAAACGCTGGCATCACCCGCGACGCGCCTTTCCACAAGATGACGCCCGATCAGTGGAACCAGGTCATCGACACCAACCTGACCGGCGTGTTCAACACCGTTCACCCTGTTTGGCCTGGCATGCGCGAGCGTAAGTTTGGCCGCGTGATCGTTATCTCATCCATCAACGGTCAAAAGGGTCAGTTCGCACAGGTCAACTATGCCGCGACGAAAGCCGGCGATCTTGGCATCGTCAAGTCGCTTGCCCAAGAAGGTGCACGCGCTGGCATTACCGCCAACGCCGTCTGCCCGGGCTACATCGCGACTGAAATGGTCATGGCCGTTCCTGAGAAGGTCCGCGAATCGATCATCGGTCAAATCCCGGCCGGTCGCCTGGGTGAGCCTGAAGAAATCGCGCGCTGCGTCGGCTTCCTTGCGTCAGACGACGCGGGCTTCATCAATGGCTCGACGATCTCGGCGAACGGCGCTCAGTTCTTCGTCTAAAGGCGACGTTAAGTTTTGGAACAGGCCGGTCCCCGTGATCGGCCTTTTTCTTTGGCGCAAGGGTTGGCAATACCTTGGTGGGCCTGCCGAAGTTAACGCTTGAAATCGGCGCAAAAACTTCGTCATGTGGCGTTCGGATTTTAGCGACGACGGGATAGCACCATGCCAGCCAGCAACCACCGCGCGACGGCCATCGGCTTTTCCGCCATCCTTCTTTGGTCGCTGCTGGCGCTGTTCACCGTTGGCTCGACTCCGACGCCGCCGTTTTTGCTGAACGCGATCACCTTTTCAATCGCGGGGGCCTTGGGTCTGGTTTGGACATTGCGCAACGGGTCTCTGCGGGTGCTGCGAACCATCGACCCGCGCGTTTACGTTTTCGGCACCATCGGCCTGACGGGTTATCACGCGCTATACTTCAGCGCGCTTCGCCTGGCCCCCGCAGCCGAGGCCGGGCTGATCGCCTATCTCTGGCCGCTGCTGATCGTGTTGTTTTCCGGCCTGTTGCCAGGTGAAAAACTGCGGCTTGGGCATTTTGTGGGCGGTCTGCTGGGATTTTCGGGGGCGGCGTTGATTATCACCGGCGGGGCCGAGGGGTTTCAGGCGCAGTATCTGCCCGGCTATGCGCTGGCGCTGGCGGGATCGTTCACATGGGCGGGGTATTCGGTTCTCAGCCGCAAACTTGGCGACACCCCGACCGAGGCCGTGACCGTGTTCTGCATCGCGACGGCGGTCTTGTCGGGCCTCGCGCATGTTGCGTTTGAGGACACCATTTTACCCACAACAAGCATCGGCTGGCTGTCGATTGCGGCGCTTGGGTTGGGGCCGGTTGGGCTGGCGTTTTATGTCTGGGATCACGGGGTGAAGAACGGAGACATCCAGTTGTTGGGTGTCTTGTCTTACGCAGCGCCATTGCTGTCGACGCTGGTGTTGGTGCTGTTCGGGATCGCGGGATTTACATGGGCGCTCGGATCAGCCGCGCTGCTTATCACCGGCGGCGCAGCCCTTGCTGCGCGCGCCAGCTTAAAGGATCTAGGTCGCCGATAGGCGTTCGATTTCTTCTTTAAGTCGGAGTTTCTGTTTCTTGAGATCGGATATTTCGGCGTCGCTGGTGCCGGGTAATCGCTGGACGGTTTCAACTTTGTCCGAGAGAGTGTCGTGTCTTCTTTTCAGCTCATCCAAGTGCGAACTCAAGCTCATATGCCATCTCCTCTTTTCGTCGTAGCCTGACGAGTGCACCACAGAATTTCCATTCTGTCACGCATCAGTTGCAAAAAATCCGAGCGATCGGCGTAAGTCTGCGCGATCATTCGGGAAACGGCAGCGGGCCGCCGTTCCTGAGAACATCTGTCAGGGTGGCCGAATAGTCTTTTTCGTCGTGCGTGTGGCGATCCTGATCGTGCATGACGACAGAATCATGCAGGCGAAGCGGGGCGCGACCGCCTTTCTTGGCGCGGATGAGGATCAGTCGTGCATCCCGCCCCGCGCGCGGCACAAGCGGCAGAACCTGCACCGACCCCAAGCGGGGGGCCAGCGCGTGCAGCATGTCGCCCAGACGTTCGGCGCGGTGGATGAAACTTGCTGTGCCTTTCGGGGCCAAGCGCTTGGCGGCGGCCTTTACCCATGCATCAAGCGGGGTGTCCTCGCCCATGGCGATCTCGCGGCCTTGGTCCGTCGCGCTGACGCTGGCGGTCCTGAGGAAATAGGGCGGGTTGGCGATCACGTGATCGAAACTTTGCTGGCGCAGATCAGGTGGCATATCGGCCAAATCGCCGGTGACCACGGCCATGTCCGCCCCGTTGGCGAGGGCGTTGCTTTGGGCAAGGGCGGCATAGTCGGCTTGAAGCTCAAGACCTGTCAGGCTTAGCCCCGTGACCCGCGCGGACAGGCAGAGACTGGCGACCCCGACCCCGCACCCAAGCTCAAGCACGCTCTGCCCCGACTTGGCGGGCACCGAGGCGGCAAGCAGCACCGGATCCACGCCGGCACGATAACCGGTTTTGGGCTGGGTAATTCTGACCTTGCCGCCGAGGTAATCGTCCTGTGTCACATCCTTGCGGAGCGTCACAGCGGCTCGATCTCATTGTCGGACAAGACGATGCGGGCTTCGTCCATATCTGCGTCCAGAACCATCAGGCGTCGCGGCAATATGCCGATTGACCCTTCAAGGACGCTCATATTTACGTCCATTTCAAAGCAGTCTATACCCTCGCCTCGTAGCAATGCTGTGGCGTGGGACAGAGTGACCGGGTCAGTTGTGCGTAAGATTTCCTGCATTGCTTAGAAATAGGGCCTGTACCCGCAACAGTCGAGGGGTGGATAACGGAGACATGAATAAAGTGCGTGATTTTGTTATCAAGCCACATGAGGCTCTGGCCCAGCATCTGTCTGACGACATGGAGGCTGTGAACGCCCTGATCGCCGAGCGTATGGCCTCAAAACACGCGCCGCGCATTCCCGAAGTGACGCGGCATCTGGTTGAGGCCGGCGGCAAGCGGTTGCGCCCGATGCTGACCTTGGCGGCTGCGCGGCTTTGCGGCTACGACGGTCCTTATCACCACCATCTGGCGGCGACGGTTGAGTTCATCCACACCGCGACCCTGCTGCATGACGATGTTGTGGACGAAAGCGGCCAGCGCCGTGGCCGCCCGACCGCAAATTTACTTTGGGACAATAAATCCAGCGTACTTGTCGGTGACTATCTGTTTTCCCGCAGCTTTCAGTTGATGGTCGAGACCGGCAATTTGCGGGTTCTGGATATTCTGGCGAATGCCTCGGCGACCATTGCCGAAGGCGAGGTTTTGCAACTGACCGCAGCGCAGGATTTGAAGACCGATGAGGCGATCTATTTACAGGTCGTGCGCGGCAAAACGGCCGCTTTGTTTTCGGCGGCAACCGAGGTTGGCGGCGTGATTGCCGGCGCTGATGAGGCCGTTGTGAAGGCGCTGTTTGACTATGGCGACAAGCTGGGCATCGCCTTTCAGATCGTTGACGATTTGCTGGACTACGAAGGCGACACGCAAGCGACCGGCAAGAACATCGGCGATGATTTCCGCGAGCGCAAACTGACGTTGCCGGTCATCAAGGCCGTTGCCAAGGCAGACGAGGCCGAACGCGCCTTTTGGACGCGGACTATTGAAAAGGGCAAGCAGGACGAGGGCGATCTTGACCACGCGCTTGCGCTCTTGGCCAAGCACGATGCGTTGATCGACACGCGCAAGGATGCGCTGGCCTATATCGATCAGGCCAAAACCGCTATGGCGCGCGCGCCCGCGCACCCCTTGCGGGATATGCTGATCGATTTGGCCGATTACGTCGTCGCGCGGATCAACTAAACGCCTTTATTTCGGAAGAAACGACCCACCAGTTCGGGTGGGTCTGTTGGATACAGGCTGCTGCCTGCGCGGCGGATTGGGCATCCCCGAACATCCCCCAGCAGGTCGCGCCGGACCCGGACATGCGGGCCAGCAAGCATCCGTTTGTGGCCCTGAGCGCTGAAAGCGCCGTGCCAATCACCGGCTCCAGCGAAATCGCGGCGTCCTGAAGATCGTTGCGCATGCTGCCAAGCCAGTCGGAAAACGCGGTGGCCGAGGCAAACGCGGGCAGCGTCTTAGGCATCGGGGCGTTGGTCTTTTGGACGAGCTTTTTGAACACCGCAGGGGTCGGTACGCTTACCCGCGGATTGACAAGCACCAGCCATGCGGGGGGCAGATCGGGCGCATCTGAAAGCTGCTCGCCAATTCCCTGCATGCGCGTTGCACGTCCGCGCAGACAGACCGGCACATCCGCCCCGAGCCATTCGGGATTGCTCGGCAGAGGTTTTGCCCACATTTGCCCAAGCGCTTTGAGGGTAGCCGCGGCATTGGACGATCCGCCGCCAATCCCTGCGGCTGTGGGCAGGGTTTTCACGAGGGTGATCTTTGCGCCAAGATTGGCGTCCACCATGCGGGCGGCCCGAAGGACGAGGTTGCTGTCGTCCACCGGAACGCCCTGCGCGTTGGGTCCGGTGACGGTCAGGGTCAGATCGGCATCGGTCTCAAAGGTCAGACGGTCGCCAATATCAGCGAAAACGACAAGCGAATCCAAAAGGTGATAGCCGTCGTTCCGCTGGCCGGTGACGTGGAGTGTCAGGTTGATTTTGGCCGGGGCGAAGGCCTCATTCATTGGCCTGTTCTTCCTCAAGAACCACGTCCAACCCGACTTCGAGTTTACGCTTGATGCGAATGACTTCTTCGGGTTCAGGGTCAAAGGACAAGGCCCGTTGCCATTGAAAGCGGGCCTCGTATTCGCGGCCGACTTTCCAGTAAACATCGCCGAGATGGTCGTTCACGATGGGATCGGTGGCCAACAATTCGGCGGCCTCTTCCATTGGGGCAACCGCGTCTTCAAACCGCCCGAGCCGGTAGTAGACCCACCCCAGGCTGTCGACAATGTAGCCGCTGTCGGGGCGCAGGCTGACGGCCTCTTCGATCAGCGCAAGGGCTTCGTCGAGGTTTTCGCGGCGCTCGACCAGCGAGTAACCCAAATAGTTCATGATCTGCGGATGAGACGGCTGAAGCTCAAGCGCGCGGCGGAAATCGGCGTCGGCTTTGTCCCATTGCCCGAGACGTTCGTAGGAAATGCCGCGCACATAATAGACGTACCAATCCTGATAACCGTCGCGGATGTCGCTGCTGAGACGCTGCGAATAGGCGGCAGCGGCTTCGTCGTAGCGGTGCAATTGCCGATTGAGATCGCCCAATGTCACCAGCACATAGGGGCCAGGCCCGACATCGGCGATGACGCCTTCAAGATGGGCGACTGCCTCTTCGGTTTGACCTTCGGTTTGGAGTGTCTCGGCAACACCCTTAGCGGCTGTGTAAAACGCCGGGTCGTCGACGGAAATATCAAGATAAGCCTCGCGGGCGAGTTCGGTGCGGTCCAATTGTTCCAGCATATCGGCGACCAAAAGAATGGCCTCGCTGTCATCGACGCGTATGCCGGCGGCCATTTGGGCGTAGTAAAGGTTAAGCAAGCTCGGCATTTCGCCATTCAGGGCATCGGCGAAGGTGTAGAACATTTCGGCCATGCCGTCGGAGGCCGAGGTCACGAGATCAAAGTCAATCTGTGCCCCGGATTCGATCCGGCGCAACAAACCTGCGACCTGCGGGCTGATGCCAAAGGCTTCGCGCAGTTTGCGCGATGCCTCGGCGCGACGGTCGATGCTGGCGAGAATCTGGGCCTCGGCCAGAACCGTGCGGGCGGTTTGGAAATTACCGACAGCGATTGCCGCAAAGGCGTCCAGCGCGCCTTGGGTATCACCGACAAAGGCCTTGGCCAGCCCAAGGTGGTTCAGACCGATGGCCTTGTAGCGGTCATCACCAATGACCCGATCAAAAGCGGCATAGCCCGCGTCCAGATTGCCAAGCCCAACCTGCGCCCAGCCCAAAATCAGATTGTCCATCAGCGTGTTGATGAGAACGCCGTCTTGCTCAAGCAGCGTCACGATGCGTTGATAGTCGGACTCGATCGCGGCGTCGCCGATCAGCGCGATATTGCTTGTCGAATTTGCGCGCTCGGGGCGTGGCAAGGTTTCGGCGACCTCGGCGGCTTTCTCAAAATCGCCAAAGGCCATCAGCGCGTCGATCGCGCCCTGGGCAAGTAAGGTGTTGTCGGGATCAAAAAACAGCGCCTCGAGGTAATATTCAGCGGCAGTTTCGAAATCATTTTGGCGGTCAGCATGACGCGCCACGAGATAGGCGGACACCGACGGGTCGGCATATGCGGCCCCTGACCACAATTGTCCAAGACCAAGGGTGAATGCGCAGATGCGGAGCAAAGATTTGGGCAAAGCGTTTCCAGTTTTATGCGTTTAAGGAAACTATGCCGCTGCGCCTTTCAACGCAATGAGGGGTGGCAAAAATATGCCACCCCTCCTTGGGGATAGAGACCAATAACTACCACTCACGAAATTGACCCTCTGGAAATATCAGAAGGATAAGCGATCTCTGCCGCTCCGCTTAACTATAGTTGGCCGATTTCGCAGTTTTGTATGCGTAAACACGTTGGAAATTTCGCGAATTTGTCGTATTAGCAACTCGCGATGCGTGAAAAGACACTTTCAGAGAGCTTAAAGGCCGGTACATTGCCGATGATCGGGTCAATTGTCGTTCTGACGCTGACCGGTCCTTTTGGCACTTATGAGGATTTTGCCTTCGGCCCGCGTCTGGTTTTCTGGACGCTTGGCATTCTGAGCGGCAGCCTGTTCATTCACGTGGCGGTTTATTATTTGATCGGACTGACAAAAGGGACGGCGCGGGACAAGATTGCCTCGGCGGTTGCTGGTGCCATCGTCGGCTCGGTTCCGGCCAGCGTGGCGATCATCTACATTTACGCCAGCATGGTCGGCCTTGCGGTTTCGCGCGACTTTTTTCTGCCGATTTGGGGGAATGTCGCTGTCATCGGCGTTCTTGTTGCACTCGCCCATGTCATCCCCGAGGTCATTCGCGACCATATCCGGCAAGCCAAGGCCGAAGCTGAGAGGGTGCCGGAACCGGTTGAGGCGGTGGCCGAGCAGTTGGAACATGTCCCGCTGATCGAGATGTTGCCCAATGGGACGCGGCCCTGTCAGATCATGTCATTTTCAATGCAGGATCACTACGTCGAGATCGCCACGATGGACGGGACCAGCCTGCATTTGATGACGTTCGGGGCGGCGATGGACAAGCTCGGAGACCTTCAGGGCGCGCGGGTGCACCGGTCGCATTGGGTTTCAAAACGTCATTTGACCGACATCCGCAAGGACGGGCGCAGGCACATCGCGGTGCTGACCGACAATCGCGCGATCCCGATCAGCGGCCCGTATCTCGACAGCGCCCGTGCCTTGCTGGCCGAAAAAAACGCGACCGGTTAGGCCGCGTTTTCTGGATTACATGTTGGGATAGTTTGGACCGTCGCCACCCTGCGGCGTGACCCATGTGATGTTCTGGCTGGGGTCTTTGATGTCGCAGGTTTTGCAGTGAACACAGTTTTGGAAGTTCACCACAAAGACGTCGTCAACAACCTCATACACGCCCGCCGGACAATACCGTTGCGCCGGTTCGGCGAATTTCGGCATGTTGACGGACATCGGAATGCTTGCGTCACCAAGCTGAAGGTGCGCCGGTTGGCTTTCTTCGTGATTGGTCATCGAGAAGCTGACGTTTGTCAGGCGGTCAAAGCTGAGTTTGCCATCCGGCTTGGGATAGTCGATCGGCTTGTGCTTCGCGGCTTCCTCGGTGCATTCAGCGTCGTTCTTGCCGTGCTTGAGGGTGCCAAACAGCGAGAACCCGAGCGTGTTGGTCCACATATCAAGACCCCCGAACGCCAACGAGGCGGTGAGGCCCCATTTGGACCACATCGGTTTGACGTTGCGCACTTTCTTGAGGTCTTTGCCAATCGCGCCGCTGCGCACTTCGGCTTCGTAGTCGGTCAGCTCGTCGCCAGAACGGTCGGCCTTGATCGCGGCGAAAGCGGCCTCGGCGGCGGCTTTGCCGGACAGCATCGCGTTGTGGTTGCCCTTGATGCGCGGCACGTTGACCATGCCGACCGAACAGCCCAGCAAAGCAACGCCCGGAGCCACCATTTTCGGCATCGACTGGTAACCGCCTTCGGAAATCGCCCGCGCGCCATAGGCGACGCGCTTGCCGCCCTCAAGAAGATTGGCGACCATTGGGTGATGCTTGAAACGCTGGAATTCCATGTAGGGGAACAGATGCGGGTTCTTGTAGTTCAGGTGGACCACAAAGCCCACATAGACCTGATTATTCTCAAGATGATAAATAAACGATCCGCCACCCGCGTTTGAGTTCAGCGGCCAGCCCATTGTGTGGGTGACCGTGCCTTCGCGGTGCTTGTCGGGATCGATCTCCCAGATTTCCTTCATGCCGATGCCGAATTTCTGAGGTTCTTTGCCCGCAGACAGGTCGTATTTGGCGATGACTTCTTTCGCGAGCGAGCCGCGGACGCCTTCGGACAGGAAGACATATTTGCCCAAAAGCTCCATACCCGGTTCGTAGGATGGACCGGGGGTGCCGTCGGCGTTTTTGCCGAATTCACCGGCGATGACGCCTTTGACTTCGCCGTTGTCGCCGTAGATCAGTTCGGAACAAGCCATGCCGGGGAAGATTTCGACGCCAAGCTCTTCGGCTTGTTCGGCCATCCAGCGGCAGACATTCCCCATCGAGACGATGTAGTTGCCATGGTTGTTCATCAGCGGCGGCATCGGGAAATTTGGAATGCGAATCTGGCCGGCTTGGCCGAGCATATAGAAGTTGTCGTGTTTCACGGGCGTGTTCAGCGGGGCGCCTTTGGCCTGCCAATCCGGGATCAGGGCGTCCAGACCGCAGGGATCAAGCACCGCACCAGACAGGATATGCGCGCCGACTTCCGAGCCTTTTTCGAGCACGACCACATCAAGGTCAGCGTCCAATTGTTTCAGACGGATCGCAGCCGACAGGCCAGCGGGGCCTGCGCCGACAACGACGACGTCGTATTCCATTGCTTCGCGTTCAATTTCCGACATGTCTTGTGTCTCCCTTAACACCGCCCAAGGGGTCGATGAGTCTTGCTCTCACGGGGAGGGGATAAAGACCTATGCTGCGTCGCGTCAATTGGCACATGACGTCAAATCGTCCCAGAACGACATTAAACCGGAAAAATCGCGCAATTCTTGCGGGGTGAAGTGTTTTCCTTGCATTCACCCCGCCGATTTTGTCTGCTATCGAGACTGCAAATGACGCAGAACGGCAACTCGAATTAGACGGGCACATTATGGAAAAGATCCCAATGACACGCGCTGGCCACAGCTCGCATGAGGCTGAGCTAAAGGTGTTGAAAACGGAAGAACGCCCGACGATCATTCAGGCCATCGCCGAGGCGCGTGAGCTTGGCGATCTTAAAGAGAACGCCGAGTATCATTCCGCGCGCGAAAAGCAGGGGTTCATCGAGGGCCGCATCAAAGAGCTTGAGGGCATTCTGAGCCTTGCCGAGATCATTGATCCGGCGGGTCTAAGCGGCGCGATCAAGTTTGGCGCGACGGTGACGCTTGTCGATGAGGACACGGACGAGGAAAAAACCTGGCAGATTGTCGGTGAGCATGAAGCCAACATCGACAAAGGCTTGCTGAACCTCAAGTCGCCGATTGCCCGCGCGTTGATCGGCAAAGAGGAAGGCGACAGCGTCGAGGTGCGCACCCCCGGGGGCGAGCGGTCCTACGAAGTTCTCAAGATCGAATACATTTGATCCCGTTGGACTTGAGTGATTAAGGTTGGGGCACCCCCCTGGAAAGACTCAGGCATGAGCACGGATAACGCGCACGAAAACCCATCCGAAGGCTGGTCACAGTCCGAGGTGATCCTGATGATCGTCGGCTGCGTTTGGGCGATCGCCTTTGTGGTCTATGCCTTTGTCGGTGCCGCTGACACGCACGAAGGGTTAAACGTCGATCTGCTGTTTGTGGTGATCGCGCTTGTTCCCATCGCCTTGTTTTGGATCATCGTGCGGGGGGCGCATCAGACGCGGCAATTAGAGACCGAGATTGACGATCTGACGGACCGTCTGGTGTCGCTGCGACAGCATGTCGACTCGATTGAGGACGCCCTGACGCCTCAGATCGAGAACGGTCAGTTGATCGCCAAGATCAACGAAATCGCCCAAGCGCAGGAAAAGACCGACACGACTCTGGCGGTGTTCATGTCGTCGCGAAGCCCGCAGGCACTGGCGGCAGAGGCTGGCACGGCCACCGCCGCAGCAAAGGGCGCAGGTGTCGGACAAGCGGCGTTGTTGCCGCTGCATATGGTGAACCCGCAAGCGCCATTGTCGCACGAAGACTTCATCCGCGCGGCCAATTTCCCCCGCAATGCCGAGGATCGCGTCGGTTTTGCGGTGCTGCGACTGGCGCTACAGAACGACAAGACCAGCCCGTTCATTCAGGCGTCACAGGATATTCTTACCCTGCTTTCGCAAGAGGGCATCTATATGGATGACCTGACGCCCGAAAAAACCCGCGCCGAGACGTGGCGGCATTTCGGGCAGGGGAAACGCGGCAAGGATATTGCCCCGCTTGGCGGCATTCGGGATCGCAGCCTGCTGGAAACGGTGGCCTCAAAAATGCGCGAAGATACGGTGTTCAGGGACGCGGTGCATCATTTTTTGCGCAAGTTTGACCTCGTGTTTACCGAGTTTTGCGAAGACGCGAGTGACGACGATCTGGCGCAGTTTAGCGAAACCCGATCCGGGCGGGCGTTTATGCTTTTGGGTCGGATTGCCGGAACATTCGACTGACATCGATTTTGCGGATTGCAGGTCCGTAAACGGGCGTCTACGACTTGCCAATGACTCGTGAAATTTCCCCCTTCCGTCTTGGTCTTGGAAAAGGGCTGCCGTTCATTCTGGTGGTGATGCCTTTCGCCGTATTGTTCGGCGTGGTGGGCACCGAAGCGGGGTTGAACCTGTTTGAAGTCATGTCCTTTAGCGTCATTGTGATTGCCGGTGCGGCCCAGTTTACCGCCGTTCAATTGCTGAGTGAAAACGTGCCGACGGTGATCGTGTTGCTGTCGTCATTGGCTGTGAATTTGCGCTTTGCGATGTATTCCGCGTCGATGGCGCCCTACTTTGGCGATTTGCCGCTGTGGAAGAAGGCCTCGGTTGCGTATTTGCTTGTCGATCAGGCCTTTGCGATTTCGGCGACCGAGTTCGAAAACCAAAAGACATGGACCACGGCGGACCGGCTGTCATTCTACTTTGGCTCGGTGCTGGTGTTCATTCCGTTTTGGTATTTTGGCACGCTTTTGGGCGCTCTCGTCGGATCGGCAATTCCGCCGGAATTCGCCTTGGATTTCGCGCTGCCGATTTGTTTTCTGGCCATGATCGGGCCAGCTTTGCGCACCTTGGCCCATGTCGGCACGGCCGCGACGGCATCGTTTCTTTCGATCCTTCTGGCTTGGCTGCCCCATAGCCTCGGGATTCTAGCCGCGGGGGTGATCGCCATGATGGTTGGGGCTGAAATTGAGCGGCGTATGAACAGGGGGCTGACATGATTGACACGACAACCTTGTGGATCGTCATCGTCGGGCTTGGGATCGGCAGCTTTAGCCTGCGCTTTGTTTTTCTCGGGTTGATCGGTGATCGGCCGATCCCTGACTGGATTTTGCGCCACCTGCGCTACACGGCTGTTGCGATCATTCCGGCGCTGGTTGCACCGATGGTCATGATGCCCGCCGCAACGGGTGGAAACTTTGACATCCCGCGTTTCTCGGCGGCAGCGGCGGCGCTGACTGTCGGCTATCTGACGAAAAACGTATTGTGGTCGATGTTCGCTGGGGCGGTTGTGCTTTACGCCCTGCTGTATCTGCTTGGGTAGCGCCTAGATCGGCGAGCGGCCAATTGCAGCGTTGAATTCTTCGAGAACGGTCGATTTGTCATCGTCGTCCCAGTCGTAAATGCTACGCTCGGTGACGCCATCCATTTCGGCAATGGCTTCGCGCAGCCGCGCGGGGAACCATGTGGGCTCGATGCTTTCAAAACCCGGAAGTTCGGCCAATACGTCTGTCACAGCGGTCGTGCAGCGCAGTTTGGGGACGGCGCCATATGCCTCGACCAATTGGATCGCGCGTTCGGCGACTTCGGGTGAGACTTCGATTTCCTGTGCAATCGTGTGATAGCTTTCGCGGGCGTGGAACAGCTCGTAAAAGATGCGCATTTTCTCGGTGATGCCGTAGTGGACATCATTGCGCTCGGGCACGCGGTTGACGCTGAAGGTGCCGGCCGGATCAAACAGCACGCGTTGGCTGCCGTTAATCATCAGGCCGCTGTGCGCGCCGTTGCCTGTGGCGTTGTTGACAATCGTGTAAATCGTGATCGACGTCGGCCCGTCGTGTTTGTAGGCCGCCTGTTTGACGGCCTCATCCGGTGCCCAGACCGGTTCGGCTGCACATCCTGCCAAAGCGAGGGTCGTCAGAAGGATCAGCGCAAGCCGTTTCACGAAGGGATGCTTAGCTATTGAAGATGGCCAGGAAGACCAAAACGCCGATGCTAATCACCGACACACGGACCGACCACTTGATGAATCCATCAAACGTGCGTTCCTGTTCTGCCGTGTCCATCGTGCCATGCTTGTGTTCAGCCATGATCTTATCCTTTTCGCGTATTCGTCGTTTGAGGCCCAGTTAACTGATTCCGCGCCCCCTGTCATTAGGTCACTATCGCGCAGGGACGTTTTCGTCCAAGTCTTCGGCAAGCCGGAAACCGATGCGCGTCGGTTCTTCGTCGACCACCGCCAAGGGCACGGCCCGCAAGATGACGTTCAACTGGGTGACATGCTGCACAAGTTGGGTTTTGTTGCCCTCGGCGTCGGTGCCATAGAATGTCACGATGTCGGGGTCGAAGTAGCCCATGCCTTCGATCCTGAGCACGCCAGCGTCCGAGCCTGCAAAGCCCATCGCAACCTCGTGTTCATTGTCGAGTTGTTCTTCGAAGTTCTTGATATAGAGGATCAGGCGTTCATAGGCCCAACGCGAGGCGCTTTTCACCTCGACCGGTTGATCCACGACGGTTTTCGCAAGCTCCTGGTCCGAGGCTTTTTGTTTATCGGGGTCGGTGTGGCATTCGTGAATCTCGGGCTTTGCAGCGCCGTTCAGCCGTGGGGGTTTCGCATCATCTGTCATCGCCGGGCAGTCTGCCACACCCACGCCCCGTCGTCACGTCTCGTTCGTGTGATGTCGCCGAGGTGAAAGAGGTGGTTCAGATGCGCGAGGGATTCAACCAGCGCCAACCCGTAGGTGCCGTCGTCGATTTTGCGCTTGAACAATGGTTGGAAACACTCGGCGGCGGTCTTTGGGGTATCAAGATGCGCAACCAGACGTTCCAACGCGCCGTGATGGTTATCGATCAATTGGCGCATACGCACGGGCAGGCCTGTGAAGGGCAGTTTATGGCCCCCCAGAACAAGGTGATCTTCGCGCGCGTGGTGCTTCAGACGCTCGCAGGATTCAAGCCAGTCGCCGACGGGATCGGCCTCGGGTTCGGTGGCGTAGACCCCGATGTTTGAGCTGATGCTTGGCAGCATTTGATCGCCCGCCAGAACGAGGCTGCAATCCTTGCTCCAAAACGTCGCGTGTTCAGGGGCGTGGCCGTTGCCGATGTGGATGTCCCAATCGCGCCCGCCGATGGTGATCTGATCGCCCTCTTTTATGCGCCTGAAGCCAAGCGGCATCGGGTAAACGATGTCGGCAAAGTTAAACGGGCGTTCTGCGGCACGTTTGGCGTAGATGGGTTGGTCCATGCCCGCGGCTTTCCAATGTGCCAGCGTTTCGTCGGTGGGAAGCGCCTGATCGTCGAGCGTCAGCATGCGGGCAAACAGCCACGAGGTGCGCGTGGCGATCAGGTCTGCGCCATGTTCTTTTTGAAACCAACCGGCCAGTCCGACGTGATCGGGGTGGTGGTGCGTGATGATGACACGGCCAACCGGCTTGCCGCCCAAAGGCCCGCTCAGCAGCTTTTCCCAGATCGCGCGGCCGCGCCGCGAGTTAAAGCCGGTGTCAACGATCGTCCAACTGTCGCCGTCGTCCAGCGCATAGCAATTCACATGGTCCAGGGCCATGGGCAGAGGCATTCGGATCCACAGCACGCCCTCGGCGACTTCAAGCGCGTCGCCCTCGGCGGGGGGCGTTTCCATCGGGTAGCGGATGGGTTCGTAGCCTGCGGTCATCAGCCTGCCAAATCGTCTGGGGAAAACGCATAAAGGTCTTCGGCCCCTTGCGTGGCATGGGCAAAAAGGCCCGCGTGTTCCGGCAACATACGGTGGATATAAAACCGCGCCAGCTTGTGGCGGGGGCCGTTCTGGCCTTCGGCCTCGGCGGCCAGCAGGTGATAGTAGCCCCCCAGAACACGGGCAAAACCTGACAGATAGGGCACTGCACCGGCAAAACGGTCGTTCATCGCGCCGCTTGCGACAAGCGCTTGCGTGGCCGTGCGAAGCGCCTCGGCGGCGTGCGCGACGGGTTCGGCGAGGGTTTGATCCTTGGCCGACCGCGCGTGCGCCTTGATCTCGTCGATCAGGGTAAAAGCCGCCGCGCCGCCGTCCATCATCTTGCGGCCCACAAGATCCATGGCTTGAATACCGTTGGTGCCCTCGTAAATCGCGGTGACGCGGACATCGCGGGAATACTGCGCGGCGCCGGTTTCCTCGATAAAGCCCATGCCGCCGTGGACCTGCACGCCCAGTTCCGAGACGCGAATGCCCGTGTCCGTTCCAAACGCCTTGTTGATCGGGGTCAG
>JBELFK010000001.1:30122-53312 GCA_042092935.1 Paracoccaceae bacterium
CCCATCTTATGTTCAAGCGACACCACCCGCAGCGAATTGGCCACGCCCGGCTCTCCTTTGTCGTCGGGGATGAGCTTGGGAACCAGGAACAGGCTGATCCCCTTGGTGCCTGCTGCCCCATCGGGCAGGCGGGCCAGAACAAGGTGGCAGACGTTCTCGGTGAAGTCATTGTCGCCCCAGCTGATAAAGATCTTTTGGCCGGACACCGCGTAGCTGCCGTCCCCGTTTGGGACGGCTTTGGTCGCCAATGCCCCCACATCCGATCCCGCTTGGGCTTCGGTCAGGTTCATGGTGCCGCTCCATTCGCCACTTATCAGCTTGGGCAGATAGACCGCTTTGATCTGATCGCGGGCGTGATGTTCGAGCGCCTCGATCTGGCCCTGAGACATCAGCGGGTTTAACTCGAGCGACAGACAGGCGCTGCCCATCATCTCGTTCACCGCTGTCGTCACGGTCATCGGCAGACCCATGCCGCCGTTTTCGGGCGAGGCTGCCATGCCGATCCAGCCGCCCTCGGCGATCTGCCTGTAGCCCTCGGCAAACCCGGGCGAGGTGCGCACGACGCCGTTCTCAAGAACCGCTGGCTGCAAATCCCCCGGGCGCTGCAACGGGGCGAGCACCTGTTCACTCAGCTTCGCGGCTTCGCTTAGGATCGCGTCGGTGAGATCCGCAGATGTTTCGGCAAATTTGTCCGTCTGTGCCAAGCGGTCGAGACCGACCACGTGGTCAAACAAAAACTTGAAGTCGTTGACGGGGGCGCGGTAGGTCATGAAGGCTCCTGCGTAGATCGCTTGGCAATAGAGATGTTGGACGGTATCACCGTTTCAATCGCCGCGAACCTAGCCAGCCCACAATTTGCTTCAACGAAAACCCTACGTCATCAGCCTAATGTCACATATTCAAACCAAAATCCTAGCCGCTGACGATGCGGGGATTGCCCAGGCCGTCGCCATATGGCGGTCCGGCGGGCTGGTATCCTTTGCGACGGAAACGGTTTACGGGCTGGGCGCGGATGCGACCAACGACACGGCGGTTGCAGGGATTTTCGCGGCCAAGGGACGGCCGCAGTTCAATCCCCTGATCGCCCATGTCGCCGACATCGAGATGGCGAAGCGTTTCGTCGAATGGCCAGAGGACGCCGACAAACTGGCCAAGGCTTTCTGGCCGGGTCCATTGTCGCTGGTTTTGCCGCTGAAGACCGGTTCGGGCATTTCGCCGCTTGTGACCGCGGGCCTGAGCAGCCTTGCCATTCGACTGCCCGCACACCCGATCGCCCGCCAGCTTCTCGGGGCGTTCGGCAAGCCGGTTGCTGCGCCTTCGGCAAACCCGTCGGGGAAGATCAGCCCCACGACCGCCGCACATGTGATGGCGGGCCTTGGGGGCAAGATTGATGCTGTGATTGACGGGGGAAGTTGCGATGTGGGGTTGGAATCCACCATCGTTGGCCTGCTTGGCGCGCCCGCCTTGTTCCGTCCGGGCGGCGTTCCGCTTGAGGCGATTGAGGATGTTCTGGATTGCCCCCTTGCGGTGGATACATCGCCCGAAACGCTGCAAGCGCCGGGTCAGATGTCATCGCACTACGCGCCCGGGGCCTCGGTCCGCCTGAATGCGCGTCACTGGAACGACGGCGAGTTGCGTCTGGGATTCGGAGGGGTCGATTGCGATCTCAACCTCTCGGCTGCGGGCGATCTGATCGAGGCGGCGGCGAATTTGTTTCACCACCTGCATGCGCTTGATGCGCGGGGGGCGGCCAATATCGCTGTGTCACCGATTCCGCGAACCGGCTTGGGGGCGGCGATCAATGATCGGCTTGAACGTGCCGCCGCGCCGAGGGGCTAGGCGCGACCACCGGACCCCGAAAGATGCATGGCGCTGATGCCCATATTCTTAAGCGCACCGGTCCATTTGCCGCTGTTATCGGGTGAAAACACCAGATCGCTGTCTGCTTCGGACGCAAGCCATCCGTTGTGCTGCAATTCGCCCTCAAGCTGCCCCGGTCCCCAGCCTGCATATCCGAGCGCCATCAGGGATTGGGCGGGGCCGTCGCCTTGTGCCAAGGCCTCAAGTATCCCAAGCGTCGCGGTGACACGATAGCCGCCGGGGATTTCCATACTGGAGTCGTCGCCCTCAAAATCATCGGAGTGCAGAACAAAACCGCGACCGGTTTCAACCGGCCCACCAAAATGCACAGGGGTGTTTCGAATTTCACCCGTTGTGCGGACCTTGAGTTGATCGAGAACCTCGGCGAATTTCACCTCGTCGGCGCATTTGTTGACGATCAGGCCCATCGCGCCCTCGGGCGAGTGCGAGCACACGAGAATGACAGACTTTTCGAACCGTGGATCGCCCATATCCGGCATGGCGATCAAAAGTTTTCCGGTCAGGTCGGTGATTTCATTCAATATCGGCATGGCTCAAAGGTAACCGCCTGCAAGGTAACTTCAAGATCACATTCCGATGAACTGTAGAAAATCGCCCTCGCTCTTTGTCGCAGGAGTTGCCATCTACAGGCCGAGGAGATCACAACTTGTTCATGCGCACATTGAAATCGGGCCTTACTGCCCTCGCTTTGACCCTGCCAACCATTGCTGCGGCATTGGAGTCGCCCGTCACCCTGACAGTGTTAGAGGGTTGGAGACAGGCCGACGGCACCCATGTCGCAGCGCTGAGGTTTGATCTTGAGAAAGATTGGAAGACCTATTGGCGCAAACCCGGAGACGCCGGAATTCCACCGCTGTTCGATCTTGTCGATTCGGTGAATTTCTCGGATTTTGCGGTGAAATGGCCGGCCCCGGTGGTTTTCGATCAAGCTGGATATACGTCGGTCGGGTACAAGGATCAGTTGATCCTGCCGATCGTGATTACACCGCGTCGCAAAAATCAGGACGTGCACTTGCGCGGCGCTGTCCAGATTGGGGTTTGTCAGGACGTTTGCCTGCCCGTCACGCTTGAGATCAGCGCACGGCTTGATGCACGCGCCAAGGACGAGACCCCGATCATCGCCGCCGCTTTGGCAAGCGTTCCCATGACCGCCGCTGAGGCCGGTGTCAAAAGCGCCGTTTGCAAACTGGGGATGAACGGCAGCACTCTTACCCTGTCGACGATCTTGGGCATGCCACCCACCGGAGGCGATGAGTTCGTTATCCTCGAAAGCGCCAATCGCGATCTTTGGCTTTCGGACACCCAATCAACGCGGAAAGGCGATGAATTGACGGCGCGCGGCGAGGTGGCCTCGATGTCGGGCACGACCATTGCGCTGAACCGCTCTGAGGTGCGCATCACGGTTCTCGGGCAGGATCGCGCGGTTGATATTCAAGGTTGCACGGGGCGCTAATCAGGCTCGTGCTTTCTTTCTTGGGCGAAACAGGATTTCACCGACCAGCCACGCGATAAGCGCAAGCACCAGCGCTCCGGCGGCAAAGACGCCAAAGGCGATGGGAACCGAGGTGACCTGCCCGAGCATTGGCAGCAGTGCGACCATCGTGTCGGGCATCGCGCCGCTGAAGATCACGCTGCCAAGGGTGACAAGCCCCCACGCCAGCATGGCCAGTGTTGTAACCTGGACCAGCATTTTCGGCATCCGTGCCTTTGAGCCGGTCGCCATCATCCGTCTAAAGGCCACGAATTCAGTCAAAACGTCGCGCTGGATGGCGATCAACGACGGCACGACGATCAACACAAGGATCATCCCGAAACCAAGGCCAAAGACCAGCGTGATGACGGTCGGTTTTAGGAACTCGGCCTGCGCGGACGGCTCAAACAGCAAGGGGGCAAGCCCGAGGATCGTTGTCAGGGTCGTCAGCAAAACGGGCCGCAAACGGTCGGATGCGCCATCGATGATCGACGGGATCAACCCGCGATCCTCGGCGTATTCGTCGATGGTGGTGACCAGCACAATCGAGTCATTGATGATGATCCCTGTCATGCCCAGCAGACCGACCACGGAAAACAGCGACAGCGGCACGCCCATCACACCGTGGCCGTAGATCGCGCCGATCAACCCAAAGGGAATAACCGACATCACCACAAGCGGCCGTGTCCAGCTTGAAAAGACCCAAGCCAGCACAAGGTAGATGCCAAGCAAGCACAGGATCAGACCCGTCAGCGCATCGCTGAGAAAGCTGCGCTCTTGCTCGGCCAGACCGGACATGCGCCAGTCGACCTGATACTTTTCGGCGATTTCGGGTAGGATCGTGTTTTCAAGCGCCTCGGTGATTTCATTGGCCATTTCGGCGTCTTCTTCATCGATGTCGCCGGTCACCGAAATCAACCGAACACCGTTTTCGCGCAGCACGGTGGAAAAGCCCGAGCGTGTCTCGACCGTTACAATATCGGCGAGCGGCACATAGCCCCCCTGAGGCTTGCGCATTTGGGTGCGATCAAGGAAATCCGCGGTCAGCTCATCGGTGGGAAGCTCAACCACAATCGAGGCGCTGCGGCCTTCAACCGGATAGGTCGCGGCCTCGACACCGCCGAGACGGTCCCTGAGCGAACGGCCCAGCGCGTCGATTGTAAAGCCCAGCGCCTGCCCCTTTGGCGTCAGTTCGAGCACAAGCTCGTCTTTGTCATAGGCCAGATTGTCTTCGACGGCTGTGACCTCGGGATATTGCAGCAACGCCTCTTGCAGGGCGTTTGAGGCCGCCTTCAGGACGCTTGCATTCACACCCATCAACTGCACATCCAACGCATCCCCCCCCGGACCGGCGCGGCCGCCACGGAAGGTCACGGTTTCGGTGCGGGGCACTTGCTGAACCTCGGCCTGCAATTGGGACACAAAGGTGAAGCTGGTGTAGGGCCGCAGGTCGGGGTCGATCAATTCGACGGTGATCGCGCCCAGCAAATCGGCGTCTTTATCACCTGCCCCCGCCAAGCCACGGCCTGCGTTGCCGCCGATCTGGGCAACGACGTAGCTGATCGGATTGACGCCATGTTCGGCCTCGAGCCGCTCGCCCACGGTCTCAATCGCGCGCTGCATTTCCAGCATCATCGCGTAGGTGTCGTCACGGCTGGCGCCATTGGCCATCGCGAAGTTGCCGGTCACCGAGCCGCGTTCGGGGGCGCTAAAGAAACGCCACTGGACCTTGCCGGTGAATATCCCGCTGACTTGCAGCATCAGCAGAAAGATTGCAGCCGCCATCACCGGATAGCGCAGGAAGATGATTGCGGTCATGACGCGGCGAAAGATCACCTGGCGGAACCAGCGGAAGCCACGGTTCACAACGCGGGATGGTAGATCATACCAATGTTCCTTGGCTGTATGCTTCAGGGCGTGGGCCATGTGATTTGGCAGGATCAAAAAGCATTCGATCAGCGACGCCGCCAGAACGGCGATCACCGTAAAGGGGATGTCCGAGATCAGATCGCCAAACCGCCCGCCGACCGAGGTCAGCGCAAAGAAGGCAATGATCGTCGTCAGCGTGGCCGAAAACACCGGCAGCGCCATGCGTTTGGCGGCGCGCTCAGCGGCCTGAACGGGATGCTCGCCCAGACGTCGCGCCCTGAAGTCGGCGTGTTCGCCAACCACGATGGCGTCGTCCACCACGATCCCCAGTGTGATAATCAGCGCAAAGATCGAAATGACGTTAAAGGTCAGCCCGGCGAAATACATGATCGAGACCGTGGCAAACATCGCCACCGGAATGCCTGCCGCGACCCAAAGCGCCGTTCTGGCGTTGAGAAACAGGAACAACAGCAACAGGACCAGCCCGAGACCCATCAGGCCGTTTTGGATCAGAATGTCCAAACGCGCCGATATTGTTTCGGCGCGGGTGTTTATCAGCTCGATTTTGCCGCCGGCGGGCAATAGCCCTTCCATTTCGGCGGCCAATTTCTCGACGGTTTCCTGAATCGCGATGGCGTCCCCTGCCGAGGATCGCTGGACATTGAGGAAGACCGCCGCATCTTCGCCAACGTAGTAGCTGACATTGCGATCGATGCCCTCGGTGCGGACCGTGGCGACATCGCCGACGGTCAGCTTGGTGCCGTCAGCGGCAAGACGAAGCACGACCTCTTCGATCTGATCGGCGGTGCGTTTTTCAACGCCGGTGCGCACACGGGCATTCGCGCCCGTCACGTCGCCTGCGGGGTCGGCGTCGACCTCTTCGGCGATGGCGCTGGCAATCTGGCTGAGGGTAATGTCGTTGCGGATCAAACTGGCCGAGGTGACTTCGACGACGGTTCTTGGCGCGACAACGCCGCGGACCGTGGTGCGCGTGACCCCTTGGGCGAACAGTTTGATGACCATCTCGTCGGCAAAGCGGGCCAATTGTTCGACCGCTACGGGACCAGTGATGACAACATCGGTGACCGGATCACGCCAGTTGCCGCGCGACACCCGAGGGTCTTCGACCTCGGTCGGCAGGTTGCCGATTGCGTCAACCGCCCCCTGCACATCATCCGAGGCGCGCGACATATCCCAGCCGGGTTCAAACTCGAGCCGGATCGAGGCCCGCCCCTCGCTTGAAGTTGCGGTGCTCGAGGCCACGCCCTCGACCGCCAGCAACGCCGGTTCGACAATCTGCACAATCGCCGAGTCCACGTCCTCGGCCCCAGCGCCAGACCATGTGTAGGTGACCGCAACCGTATCGACGACCACATCGGGAAAGAATTGCGACCGCATTTTGGGCAAGGTCGTCAGACCGGCTGCGATCAGCACAACCAACAGCAGGTTGGCGATGGTGCCGTGGCGCGTGAAATAGGCCAAAAGCCCCTTGGAGTCATTGAAGGTTCGCGCCATTGCCTAGTTCCTCATCCGGCTTTCAAGCCGTTCAACCATCGCCTTGGGCACCTCGGGTTGTTGCAACATGCCAAGGAACCGTTCTTTCGCGTTCGCCGGCATTCCGGGGTTGGCGTTGATCGCGTCGATCAGCTTTTGACGGCGCTCGTCGCTGAGGGCGATCATTTCGCCGTCGCCCTGCCCCTGGCCACCGCCCTGACCGCCACCGGGGCGACCGGATCCGCCACTGCCCTGCCCTGCTTGCGGTCGATCCGCAACGGGTTGCTGACGCTCGCTACTGGCGGCAATGGCGTCGGCCTCGGCTTGTTCAAGCACGCGGACACCAATGCCAGCCCCCAACAACGGGGTGCGCTCGGCCACGATTTGTTTGCCGTCAAGCCCGTCGGATTTAATCAGAACGTCGTCGCCCTGCCGCCGCACCAATTCCACGTCGATGGATTGCAAACGCCCGTCTTCATCGACCGAGAGGATCGCGCCGTCGCTGCCATAGGCCGACGCGGGCAAGCGCGTGACGTTGTCAACTGCGGGCTCCTGCACGCTCACGGCCACGAAATCCCCCGGCTTCAAACCAATGGCCGTATCGATAAAGGCGTAAACCAAACGGCCGGTTTGGCCTTCGCCCACGGCTGCGCTGTCGCGATCGATGCGGCCCTTGCTGACCAGTTCGACGCCGCCAACGTCCAGCTTGACGTCAACCGGTGCCTTGCGAATAGCACCGTCCGGCCCAAGCAACCGCGCATATTGCGCCGTTGAAATACGAAATGAAACCTCCAGACTGTCGGGGTCAATCAGTTCGCCCAGCTTCTCATTTGTCGAGACCAGCCGGCCCTCGACCACATTCACGCCGCTGAGGCTACCGGAAAATCCGGCGGTGATTTGGGTTGCCGCCAAGGCGCGTTCCGCCTCGGCCAAGGCGATGTTCTGGCGGGCCATGCGTGTTTGCGCCTGATCGACGCGGGCTTCGGCATTGGCAAGCGATTGGCGCTTTCCAAGCACAGCGGCCCGCGCGCTCGAGGCTGTCAGTTCTGAGGTCTCGACCGCCGCTTCGGTCACGACGCCGCGTTCACGCAGGTCGATCTGACGTTCCAACGCGCGGTCGCGCAGTTCGGACTGCTCTTGCGAGGCTGCAAGCTCGTCGGTGGCAAGTTCCAACGCCCGTTTGGCGTCGCGCACCTCGGCCTCGGCGTCCAGCATGTCGGCTTTGACGCGCGCCAGTTGCGCCTCGGCGTCAAGCGGATCGACCGTGGCCAAAAGCTGCCCGCCGGTGACCGAGCCGCCGTCCTGAAACACGGGCGACAGATAGACCAAACGGCCGCCGCTTTCGGCGCGGATTTCCAGCGTGCGCGTGCTGCTGACCTCGCCAAAGGCGGTCAGGATGGGGGCAATGGTTTCGGCTTTGGCGGTGACCACGTTGACAGCAAACACCCGCTCGCGCGCAGGGGGCCGGAACCCGTCGCGCGACTGGGCAGTTTGCGCCGCGTCAAAGATGGTTTTTGCCGCAACAGCAAGCAATCCGACGGTCAGTGCAAACAAGAAAAGACCCGTCAGGCTTTGGCGCAAAAACTTCATTTATCAACCTTTCAAGCGGCCCGTTTTGGACCGTCACACCAAAGCGACAGTCACCTCACTTACGCATGATACGCAACACGAGATCATTTCCGTCGCAGTTTTTCCTCTAATCGCGGAAAAATCTCGACAAAGTTACAAGGCAAGTGACGATAATCGAGCTGATGCACCAGAATCTCGTCCCATGCGTCCTTGCATGCCCCCGGGCTGCCGGGCAGTGCAAACAGATAGGTGCCTTGGGCGACACCGCCCGTCGCGCGGCTTTGAACGGCGCTGGTGCCGATCTTTTTCATCGAAACGATTGTGAACACAGTCGAAAAAGCCTCGATCTCTTTCTCGTAGACGTCACGATGGGCTTCCACGCTGACATCGCGCCCCGTCAGACCCGTGCCGCCGGTTGTCAGGACGACATCGACCTCTTTATCCGCGCTCCACTGGCGCAGTTTGGCGGCGATGTCGTGACGCTCGTCCGGGATGATGTCGCGATGCGCAACCACATGGCCGGCGGCCTCAATCCGATCGACAAGCACCTGACCCGAACGGTCTTCGGCGAGGGACCGGCTGTCCGAGACCGTCAGAACGGCAATGCGGACGGGGACAAAGGGTTTGGAGTCGTCAAATTTCGGCATTGGACCCTCAGGACATCTCTCTCAAACGGGCTTGAAGCGACAGCAGGTGGCCCCAGGCATCGCGTTTGGAATGGGGATTGCGGAGCAAATATTCGGGATCATTCATCGGCAATGCAGGAATGCCGTTTACGTCTTTCCACTGGCCCCGCAGCCGCGTCATGCCGCGCTGGCCCAACAGCGCCTGACACGCCACGCCGCCCATCAGAACGATGAGATCGGGTTTGGCCAAGGCGATGTGGCGCTCAAGAAACGGGCGCATCATGGCAATTTCTTCGGACTTGGGGTCGCGGTTGCGCGGCGGTCTCCACGGCAGGGCCGTCGTCAGATAAACACCCGCAGCCCCGTCTGCCGACCGCGCCATGGCGATTGCGGCAAACATCTTGTCCAGCAGTGCCCCTGCGCGTCCGGCGAAGGGCAGACCCTGCAAATCATCCTCGCGGCTTGGGAACTCGCCGATGACCATAACCCTTGCCGAGGGCGATCCATCGGCGAACACGAGGTTATGCGCCCCACGTTGCAACTCGCAATGGGGGAAGCCCGCGACCGCGGATTTCAAAGCCTCAAGGCTTGTTGCATTGGCCGCCGAAGTCTTGGCAATCGCGACCGGATCGATGTCTGGGGCAACAACTGGTGCAACCGGCGCTGGTTGCGTGGGTTTTTGAGCGGGTGGTTTAACGTCAAGCGCGAACCGATCAACCGGCGTTTCAGAAATCGCCTCGGTCACGCCCAGTTCAACCTGCCACTCGAGCAGGGTACGCGCTGTCCAATAATCGATCTGCGAATCCATACGCAAAGGCTACCGCGCATCTCAGGTGGGTAAAAGCAAAAGCGAAAGATGCCACAGAGGATTGCACTGGCTTTTAGGCCCAATCCTGCACCAAGGCCATTTTTCAGCGAAATTCAGACCCGATCAAACCAAGCCCGCTTGCCCCGACGCGGCAGGCTTCCTATAAGCGACCGAAATCCGAGGAGACGCCATGACATTCCGGCAAAAGCACCTCTTGGGCATTGAACCCCTCCATCCGACAGAAATTACGACGATTCTGGATTTGGCAGACACATATGCCGATCTCAATCGCCAGGGCCGTGGACATACGGATGCGCTTGCCGGTCTGACCCAGATTAACATGTTCTTTGAGAATTCGACCCGCACGCAGGCGAGTTTCGAATTGGCGGGCAAGCGGCTTGGTGCGGACGTCATGAACATGGCAATGCAGGCCAGCTCGATCAAAAAGGGCGAAACGCTGATCGATACCGCCGTCACGCTGAACGCGATGCATCCTGATCTTCTCGTTGTCAGGCACCCGCATAGCGGCGCGGTCGATCTGTTGTCGCAAAAAGTGAATTGCGCGGTTTTGAACGCCGGCGACGGAGGCCACGAGCATCCGACCCAAGCGCTGCTTGATGCGTTGACCATTCGCCGACGCAAGGGGCGTTTGCATCGTCTCAACATCGCGATTTGCGGCGACATTGCCCATTCGCGCGTGGCCCGCAGCAACATCATGCTGCTGGGCAAGATGGAGAACCGCATCCGCCTGATTGGCCCGCCCACGTTATTGCCGTCGCAATTCGCCGAATTTGGCTGCGAGATCTACGACGACATGCGCGAAGGCCTTGCGGACGTGGACGTCGTGATGATGCTGCGCCTCCAGCGCGAGCGCATGGACGGCGGGTTCATACCGTCTGAGCGCGAGTATTTCTATCGCTACGGTCTGGATGCGGAAAAGCTGGCTAGCGCCAAGGACGACGCCATCGTCATGCACCCCGGCCCGATGAACCGAGGCGTCGAAATCGACGGCGACATCGCAGACGACGTCAAGCGGTCGGTGATTCAGGAGCAGGTCGAAATGGGCGTGGCTGTACGCATGGCCGCCATGGATCTGCTGGCGCAGAACCTGCGCGAAACGCGCGGCGAAAGGAACTGACATGGATGAAAGCTACCAGCTTACCTCTACAACCGACCTAAACGCGGGCGAGGACATCGTGCAGAGCTTCTCGGCAGATCGCGCGACCTACTGGCGTGACCACGCATGGATGGCGGCGGTGGCTATGGCGGCGGGGATGGTGATCCTTTGGGCCATTGGCAATCCGCATGTCTGGACCGGCGCCATTGGCGGCCTGGCGGCTATTGCGATCCGTGGGTTTTACATCGCTTCGGACGAATTGAACGTGCGTTGGGATATGACGAACGAGCGGCTATTGGGGCCACAAACCCGCATTGTGCCGCTGGAAAGCATCAAGGACGTGCGCACCATTGCGAATTCCGTTCAGGTCATCACGACCACCGGCGACAAATATCTGCTCAAGTACCAGGCAGATCGCCAGGCGACCAAGGCGGCGATTTTGGCAGCGGCTGGAAAAGCGTAGGAAAGGGCTGGAATGACGACGCTATTTGAGAACGCGCGCCTGATTGATCCCGAGGCGCAGACCGACGGCAAGGGTGCGGTTTTGGTCGCGCAGGGCAAGATTTCCGCCGTGTTTGGCAAGGACGCCGATCTGAGTGCGGCGCGTGCCTCGGCGGACAGTGTCGTTGACTGCAACGGCAAGACCCTCGCCCCCGGGCTTGTCGATATTGGCGTCAAGATTTGCGAACCAGGTGAGCGGCATAAAGAGAGCTTCCGCTCGGCCGGTCTTGCCGCCGCCGCCGGCGGCGTCACGACGATCGTGACCCGACCCGACACCATTCCGGCAATCGACACGCCTGAGACACTCGAATTTGTCACGCGGCGGGCGCAAGAGGCGGCCCCTGTCAACGTGCGGACCATGGCGGCTTTGACCAAGGGACGCGCGGGTCAGGAAATGACTGAACTTGGTTTTCTCAAGGACGCGGGGGCCGTGGCGTTTACCGACGGCGACCGCGTGATCGAGCGCACCAAGGTTATCAGCCGCGCCATGACCTATGCGAAAAGCCTGGACGCTTTGATCGTGTCGCACCCCCAAGACCCTGGGCTGTCGGACGGGGCCGCGACCACCTCGGGGAAGTTTGCCGCCCTCAAAGGCCTGCCATCGGTCAACCCCATGGCCGAGCGTATGGGATTGGACCGAGACATTGCCCTCGTTGAAATGACCGGCGTCAAATACCACGCCGACCAGATCACCACCCTGCGCGCACTTCCGGCGCTTGAGCGGGCCAAGGCCAACGGGTTTGACATCACCGCAGGCGTTTCGATCCATCATCTGACGCTGAACGAACTTGACGTGGCGGACTATCGGACCTTCTTCAAGGTCAAGCCCCCGCTGCGGTCCGAAGACGACCGGCTGGCCTGCATTCAAGCGGTGGCCGATGGGTTGATCGACATCGTTTGCTCGATGCACACGCCGCAGGACGAGGAAAGCAAACGCCTGCCGTTTCAAGAGGCCGCAAGCGGGGCCGTTGGTCTTGAAACCTTGCTGCCGGCCGCGCTGCGACTTTATCACAACGATCAATTGACCCTGCCCCAGTTGTTCCGCGCCATGTCTCTCAACCCAGCCAAACGCTTTGGGCTTGAGGGCGGACGGTTGGCCGTCGGGGCCGCCGCGGATTTTGTTTTGTTTGACCCTGACACGCCTTTTGTGCTGGACCGGACCAAGCTCAACTCAAAGTCCAAGAACACGCCGTTTGACGGGGCTCGCCTGCAAGGTAAAGTGCTTGGAACCTGGGTAAACGGCAAACGCGTTTTCGGAGGCTAGACGATGGATTGGCTTGTCACGGCGGTCGCCGCCTATATCCTCGGGTCGGTCCCGTTTGGCGTCGTGATCGCGGCAATGTTTGGTCTGGGCGATATTCGCCAGATCGGGTCCGGCAATATCGGCGCGACCAATGTTTTGCGCACCGGCAACAAATTCGCCGCCTTTCTGACGCTTGTTTTGGACGCTGGCAAAGGGGCCATCGCAGTGCTTGTTGCGCGGGCCGTTTTCGGAGAAGGCGCGGCTGGGTTTGCAGGGCTATTCGCCGTACTCGGGCACCTGTTCCCGATTTTCCTGAAGTTCAAGGGTGGCAAAGGTGTCGCGACGTTCCTCGGCACGCTTTTGGCGCTGAGTTTTCCTGCCGGATTGGCCGCCTGCGCGGCTTGGTTGGTGACCGCCGCGCTGTTCCGGATTTCATCGCTGTCGGCCATCGTTGCGGTCGCTTTGGCCCCTGTATTCACCTATTATTTCTACCACCTTCACGGAGCGCTTCTGGTCGCAGTCCTGTCGGCGGTGGTGATCGCAAAACATCACGCCAATATCCGGCGGCTGTTGAAGGGTGACGAGCCGAAAATTGGGAAGAGGTAGAAAACTTTGCTGAAACCTGTTGAGTTCAGACGGCTATTGGTGGCATTTTTTCTAGCGCCATTTGCTCCCGTAGTCTTGTTGCTTCCTCTCCTTGCCCTCGACTTGGTGTTTGGAACGTCACTCTGGGTCGACTATACTCTTTTTTGTATTATGGCACTGGTTACAGGCTTTGTTCCTTATATTGTTTTTGGACTGCCGGTGATTTTTTTGTACGCCCGCAAAGCGCCGATTACCTACTACCGGGCAAGCAAGGCTGCGTTTATTTCAACACTTATACTCGTGTTCGCACTTATCATTGTGGAATACACTAATTCGCAGGCACTTGGGTTGAGAAACATAACTATCATTCTTGGTGCGTTCTCGTTCCTGTTTTCGCAGATTTGGGCCTTAGCCGTAGTTTTCATTTATCGACGTCTAATTAATTTGGGCCCGCGAATCGCCTCCACAGGCCGATAAATATGTCAATATCAGTAACTGAACGCCCCATATATCTTGCTGAGATCACCGCCCCATTCGCCGTTGTAGCACTCGATCAACTCGTCCGCAGGGGTTTTGCCTGACTCAAGGCTTTCCTTGAGTGCGTTCAGGAAATGCGTCTCATCCGGCACCAATCCACCGGCACCGGGCATGGCGCGGGCTTTGAGGCCTTGTTCAGCGATAGCGACCGTTTCTCGGGCGATGTCCATCATTTTGATGCCGTTTACCTCGGCCTGAAGACCGTCCTTGGCAGCCGCCGCCCGAAGGGCCTCGCGGGTTTCGGCGTCCCATCCTTTGTAAAGGTCGCTGGCGGCATCTAGCGCACCTTGGTCGTAGCAGAGACCCACCCAGAAGGCGGGCAATGCACAGAGACGACGCCACGGGCCTCCGTCAGCGCCGCGCATTTCGAGGAATTGCTTGATCCGTGCTTCGGGGAAAATCGTCGTCAGGTGGTCGGCCCAGTCCGAAAGGGTTGGCATTTCGCCCGGCAGGGCTGGCAGTTGCCCTTTCAGGAAATCGCGGAAGGATTGGCCAAGCGCATTGTGATATACCCCGTCGCGATAGACGAAATACATCGGCACATCGAGCGCATATTCGACCCAGGATTCAAAGCCGAAACCGTCTTCAAACACAAATGGCAACATGCCGGTCCGGTCGGCGTCAAGGTCGCGCCAAACGCGGCTGCGCCAGCTTTTGTGACCGTTGGGCTTGCCCTCAAGGAACGGTGAGTTGGCGAACAGCGCGGTGGCCACGGGTTGCAGAGCCAGCGCGGTGCGGAATTTCTGAACCATGTCGGCCTCGGACCCGAAGTCGAGGTTCACCTGCACGGTGCAGGTGCGATACATCATGGTTTTGCCCATGGTGCCGACCCGGTCCATATAGTCGGTCATCAGCTTGTAGCGCCCTTTTGGCATCACAGGCATGTCTTCGTGTTTCCAGATCGGCGCAGCTCCGAGACCAATAAACCCGACCCCGATTTCATCTGCAATGTGCTTCACGTCGCGCAAATGGACGTTCACCTCGTCACAGGTCTGGTGAATCGTTTCCAGTGGAGCGCCCGACAATTCAAGCTGGCCGCCAGGCTCAAGCGAGACATTTGCCCCGTCCTTGGTCAAGCCGATCAGTTTGCCCGCTTCGGTCAGAGGCGCCCATCCGTGACGGTCGCGAAGACCCTCAAGCATGGCGAGGATCGACTTTTCGCCCTCGTATGGCAGGGGTTTATGGGTGTCTTTACAGTAGCCGAACTTTTCATGCTCGGTGCCGATACGCCAGTCTTCCTTAGGTTTGCAGCCCGACGAGAGGTACTCGGCAAGCTGGTCGTGGCTTTCGATCGGTCCGCCACCGCTCTGAGGAATGGACATTGGCTGCTCCTGCGTCGTGTTGTCTGGGTTAACTCGTGGGGTGAATTGAAACCGGTGTCAATGCAGCCGCGTCAGGTTTTCCGGCGCTTTCAGACGCTGCCAGATCACGATCAGGTGTCCGTTGTTCCGCTCGAGCGCGGCAAGCATTTCGCCGGTTTGCAATCCCGGCAGGGCTGCGAAGACGTCAAACAGCTTGTCAGTGCCCTCGGCGTTGAGGGGTATCTGTACGTCTGCCTGACCCAATTGGGACAAAACCCACCGGGGCGGGTCTTGCGCGTAATCGAGGCTGAGGCTGTCCAGATCCGACATCGCCACGACGCCGCCGTCAAAGGGGGCAAGATAGGTGATCTGGCCTTCTTTGGTCGACACCACACCAACCCCGCCTTGTTCGGTCTTGAAACGAAGGCGCTGAACGCCCGACCAGGCAAAGCCGGCTGCAACGATCACCAAAAGCCAGCCGATCCAAACCATCAGGCCAAAGGTGCTCAAGGCCCAATACAGCCCGACGGCCCCGACGAACCCTGCGACGATGAGATCGCGATAGCGGGTCAGAAACTGGCGGGCCTCGGGTCTTAGAAAATCACTCATAGATGCGTTGCTTTCCGTCAAACAGACATAGCGTCCACTGACCGATATAGGTGAACCCGATCGCCTGATAAGCCCTTGACGCGTTTTGATTGGCTGAAAACAGCGTTGCGCGCCGGATGCCTTGGGCCTTGGCCTGTAGTAAATGCAGGGCCACGGCGCGGCGGGCATGGCCCTTGCCCCTGAGGTCTGGCGGTGTGTAGACGCCGCCGATCTGCACGATATCCGGCAAGCGGGCGTTAAAGCCCGTCGTGCAAAGCGCGGTCCCGCTGTCCATCAGAACGACATGGCTTTGGGCGTCGCAATAGCCCGCGTATTCCTGTGGTGCAGTCTTGTTGGCGGTTTCGATCGGCACGTTCAGCACCTCGACATCGTAGTCGCGCCGCCAAAGGATCATCTCGTCCTTGTCGGCGGCTACAAGGGGCATGATCTCTCCGATGCCCTCAGGCACGATCAGTTGCGCGAGGTCCAACGCATACTGAGGCTCGTCGTGATCCAGCATCGTTGGCACGTCCTTCAACCCGAGCGCCGCTTGCAGCGACCGCGCTTGTTCCGCGGGGCCGATGATCCCGATCACGTCTCGGTCTGCCAGCAGGTCGGCAACACCCCTCCAATCGAGGTCGGGACATTGCGGCATCAGCATGCCTTCGCGGGTGATGCTGAGGACGCCGGTTATGTCTTTCCCATGCCTTTGCACAATGAAATTTGGCGCGCGCGGGTGGTCACCGTTCAGGCCGTGGGCGTTCAGGTTTGCCAGAGGGAACATGGACTGATCGACGTGGCGGCGCAGAAAGGCTGTGACGTCGGGCAGATCCGCTTTGGTGGCCCACATTCTACCAATCCCCGAACGCTTGCTGCCAGAGGGTCATCGCCGCAACGGCGGCGGTGTCTGCACGCAGGATGCGAGGGCCGAGGCTGACGGCGTGGGTGAAGGGCAGCGATCTGAGGCGGGTGCGTTCGGCCTCGGAAAACCCGCCCTCGGGGCCGATGAGGATGGCCCAACTGCCTTTGGGCGAGTCCGCGCCCCGGCGATAGGTGGGGCAGCGGTCAAAATGCACGATTTCGCCGTCCCGGACATGATCCGGGACCTCTGGCTGAGGGTTGTTTCTTTGGCCGTCGGGGTCCCGGATCAAGCCCGGGACGGGAAGTGCTAGACGCGCGCCCGCTTCGGCTTCGTCGCAGAACATCAGTTTGCGATCCGCGGGCCAAGCCTCGAGCAGTTTGGACAGCTTCTGCAAGTCCGTCACCTCGGGGACATAGGTTCCGCCACATTGTTCTGCGGCCTCGACGGCGTGGGCTTGGAGGCGGTCCTGACGCACGCGCTCGGAATTGGTGAAATCGGTGCCGACCGGTATGATCCGCGCCGCGCCCATTTCAGCGGCCTTTTCGACGATGAAATCGGTGCGCGCCTTTTTGATTGGTGCAAAGATCAGCCAGAGGTCAGGGGGCATCCGAAGCGGCTTGGCATGCGCCAGACACGTCAGCACGCCCGCCCGTTTTCCCGCCTGCGTGATGCTGGCTGTCCACTCGCCATCGCGCCCGTTGAACAGCGCCACATCGCCACCCGCTTTCTGGCGCATCACACCAAACAGGTAGTGCGCCTGATCGCGGTCCAAAGGAACCGTTTGCCCCTGACCCAGCGGGTGATCTACATAGAGCCTGATTTTTGCTGCTTCCATGAGGCCACCATATGACCGACGCCGGAAACACGCCAGAGCCAGCGGGCCAGGTTTCAGACGCTGTGCGTGGAAATTGGGTTGACCATACGGCCCCCGAATGGACGCGCCCCTATCTGCGGCTCAGCCGTGCAGATCGCCCGATAGGAACATGGCTGCTGTTGCTGCCCTGTTGGTGGGGATTGTTCCTGTCTGCATTGTCGCAAAACCGCTTCGGTTGGGACGGCGCTTGGATCCTGATCGCCTGTGCTGCGGGTAGCTGGCTGATGCGAGGGGCTGGATGCACATGGAACGACATCACCGACCGCAAGTTTGATTCGCAAGTCGAGCGCACGCGGTCTCGCCCGATCCCGTCGGGGCAGGTTTCCACGAAACAGGCTGCCGTTTGGATGGTTGCCCAAGCGTTGATTGCTTTCCTCATTTTGTTGACGCTCAATATCAACGCGATCCTGCTGGGCTTCCTGTCTTTGGTGCCGGTGGCGATTTATCCTTTTGCCAAGCGCTACACCTATTGGCCGCAAGCCTTCCTTGGCATCGCTTTCAACTGGGGCGCGCTGCTGGCGTGGACCGCGCATAGCGGGTCTCTTGGATGGCCGGCTGTTGTGCTTTATCTTTCCGGTCTGGCCTGGACGTTGTTTTATGACACGATCTACGCCCATCAGGACAAAGAGGACGACGTCATGATTGGCGTCAAATCGACGGCCTTGTTGTTTGGCGCTGAAACCCCGAAATGGATGAGGCGGTTTTTGGTCGCCACCCTGTTGCTGATGCTTACCGCAATTTTATTGGCCACATCCGAGCGCAACCTGTTGTCGCTGGTCGTGGCTGTTGGCGGGGCCTGGGCCTTTGGCTGGCATTTGGTCTGGCAGCTTCAAAAACTCGACATCGACGATTCCGACGGGCTTTTGGCGTTATTTCGCGCAAACAGGAATGCGGGTCTGATCCCGGTGTTGTTTTTTCTGGTCGCATTGTTCATTTGATTGATCCGCTCGGGCGGACGACCTAATAAAGACCCACACTCTCGGAGACTGTCCCCTTTATGAGGCTACCTGCCGCCATTCTCGTATTGCTTTTCATGCTGGCTGGTGCCGGTCTGAGCTATGTTGGCGCGATGGTTTCGGTGAATGTGGTTGAGGACAGTTCGGAAATTGGCGTGCGCAGGGCGCTTGACGCAAACGCGCTCGATTGGGCCGAAGTTCAGGCCGACGGGTTGCAAGTGTTGTTGACAGGCACCGCCCCGACCGAGGCGTTGCGCTTCAAGGCGCTTTCGACCGCCGGGGGCGTTGTCGACGCGGCCCGCGTCGTTGACGGGCTGGATGTGCAAGCAGGCAAGGCGCTTAAGGCCCCCAAGTTTTCGATTGAGATTTTGCGCAACGACAGCGGTGTGTCGCTGATCGGTTTGGTCCCGAGCGCCACCGACAAGGCCGCATTGATCGCGGCGTTTGAGGCGGCGACCGATGGGGCAAATGTCGCGGACCTGCTGGAGAGCGCCGATTACCCCGCCCCTGCCGGATGGGACAAGGCCCTAGAATTTGCAATCACATCGGCGGGCATTCTCAAACGCTCAAAAATTTCGATGTCGGCGGATTTGATCGATGTGTCCGCCGTGACCGACAGCGCCGAGGAAAAAGCCGAGGTTGAAGCGGCGTTGTTTGAGCATTTGCCAACCGGTCTGGGCGTCGATCTTGACGTTTCAGCCCCTCGGCCCGTTATCACGCCCTTCACGCTGCGCTTCGTGGTCGATGAAAACGGGGCGCGGTTTGATGCCTGTTCGGCGGATGACGCCGCCGCCGTCTCGATGATCGAAACCGCGGCAAAAACTGCGGGGTTGCTGGGCGAGGTGGACTGCACAATCGGTCTCGGGGTTCCGTCGCCAAGCTGGGGCGAAGCCGCGTCTCAGGCGATTGTGGGACTTGGCGAGATTGGCGCCGGTTCGGTGACCCTGTCCGATGTTGACGTTCACCTGATCGCTTTTGACACGGTCCCGCAGGACGTTTTTGACACAGTTGTCGGAGAGCTTGAGAACAGCCTGCCCGACCTGTTCTCGCTACACCCCGAGCTTTTGAAAAAGGAAGACGTTCGGGATCTCGGACCGCCGGAATTTACGGCGACACTTAGCCCCGAGGGTCAGGTGCAGCTTCGCGGCAGGTTGCCCGACAATCGCAGTCGCGATGCCGTTGAAAGCTACGCGAAGGCGCAATTCGCAAGCAGCCAAACCTACATGGCCGCGCGGCTTGACCCGACCCTGCCGGCGGGGTGGTCTATTCGCACGATGATCGCGCTTGAGGCTTTGGCGATGTTGAACAGCGGGTCGGTTGTGGTTGAACCCGACGCCATCACGTTGAGCGGGCGGACCGGTGACAAAGAGGCGAAGTTCAACATCTCTCGCTTGTTGTCCGAGCAGCTCGGACAGGGCGAAAGTTTGGATCTGGATGTAACCTATCTTGAGACGCTAGATCCCAGCACCCTGATCCCCACACCCGAGGAATGCCTGAACGACATTCGCGCCGCGGCGGCGGAAAACAAGATCAGGTTTGAACCCAGCTCGGCGACGATCAAGCCCGAAGCGCAACCGACGATGGACCGGATCGCGGAAATCCTTTTGACCTGCGGGCCAATCCGACTTGAAATTCAAGGCTACACAGACAGTCAGGGGCGCGAGTCGATGAACCTGACGCTGTCGCAATCACGGGCGGAAGCCGTGATCGAAGAACTGATGAACCGGCGTATTCTCGTATCGAATGTGATTGCAACGGGCTATGGTGAAGTGCGGCCGATCGCAGACAACGGAACCGAGGAAGGCCGCGAGGCCAACAGACGGATCGAATTCCACCTGTATGATCCCGCGAATATCGCGACGCCTGAAGACACTGAGGGAGAAAGCAATGAGTAGATCGGAATTCATCATTGCCACGGCGATCGTTCTGTTTGTGGCCTTTTTGGTCGGATGGTTCGCGCATTGGCTGGTGCATCGGTTCACCCGCGTCAATCAGGCCGACTTTGGCGAATTGGACAAGATGGCAAAAGAACTGCACGAGGCCGAGGAGCTGCGCGACCAAACCATCGCGAGCTACGGCGAAAAAGAAGCGGAACTCGCCAATCAACTCAGCCAGACCCAAGCCGAACTGGCCGCGGCGATGGAGGGGCTGCGCGTGGCGCGGGGTGAGACCGAGGAATTGCGCGAGTATATCGAACGCGTCAACGCGATGGACTAACGCCAGTCTTTAACGCCAACGCGTCAGGCTGTCTTCGTCGTCCTGCTTCGCGGCAACCCATTCAGCACCGTTCGTCAGGAATTCTTTCTTCCAGAAGGGCGCGCGGGATTTCAGGTAATCCATAAGAAACTCTGCCGCCTCAAACGCGTCTTTGCGATGACGGGCTGCGGTGGCGACCATCATTATCTTCTCGCCGGGTGCAAGGTCTCCGAAGCGGTGAATGACCAGAACATCGCCCAATGACCAACGCGCGGTCGCCTCTGTCGCGATCTTGGTCAACGCCTTTTCCGTCATGCCGGGATAATGCTCAATCGTCATTTTTTGCAGCGTGCCGTCAGGCGTATCCCGCACGATGCCGGTGAAGGTTACGATGGCCCCCTGATCCTTGTGGCCTTGCGCAAACGCGGCTGCTTCATCACCAAGATCAAACGGCGCGGATTGAACGGCGATCTTCATGGCTAACCACCGGTCATGGGTGGGAAAAACGCAACTTCGCGGGCGCCTTTGATGCTTGCGTCAAAATCGGTGAGGTCTTGGTCAACTGCAACCCGCAGCGCCGAGACATCGGCAAAGGCGGCGGCATAACGGTCCTCACGTGCTGAAAGCTCGGCCACAAGCTCAGCGACGGTTGTAGCGGTCGTCTCAACCGTTTCTTTAGGAAGACCGATGCGTTCGCGCACCCATGCGAAATAGAGGACGTTCACCATGGTCAATCCTTGAGATGCGGGCGTGCTTTTCGAAAGTAATCCCAGCCGGTAATCGCGGTCAGGATCATCGCCAACCACAAAAGCGTAATGCCGATGTTTTTGGACCAGATGAAACCTGCAAATTTCCACCGCAGGCCCAGAACGTCTTCGATCTCGCCCGAAATGATTGCCTGAAACGTCAGACCGTCCATTCCGAAAGAGGACATCCCGACCATGTGTTCAAATATGCCGTAGGCGAACAAGACCGAGATCGCCAGCATTTGGACCGTGGTTTTCCACTTTGCAAGCTTGGTTACCTTCAACGTGCCTGCTGTATCGCCGAGGTATTCACGCAGGCCCGACACGAAGGTTTCGCGGAACAGGATGACGACGGTCGGCACGAGAATCCAGAACGAAAGGCCCATCAGGGCAACGAGGGCAAGCAGCGCGGTCACCACCATTGCCTTATCGGCAATCGGGTCCAGCATGGCCCCGAGTTTGGTTGTCTGCTTCCATGAGCGGGCCAGATAGCCGTCGAACCAATCGGTGATCGACGCGCTGGTAAACAGCACGAGGGCGATCCAGTCCGCGTAGGGTCGGATCACGAATAAGAACACCAACCCCACAACCGGGGCGGCGAGCAGACGAAAGATCGTCAGGATATTTGGCAAATTCAGCGTCATGCTGTTTTCCTATCTATTGCCACGCCGTCAGGGAAGACCAGAAAAGCCGCGACCGATGAAATGTCGCAAAATTACTAGGTTCAATCACGCAACGGTGTCTAAGCTAGCTCCATGCGCATTAAAACCTCGTTACCCCGCCCCATCACCGTTATTGAGGATCAACGTATCCTCATGCCTGACGGATGTGAACTGTCCGCTCGTATATGGATGCCAAAGGATGCGGATACAAATCCGGTGCCCATGATCCTCGAGCATCTGCCCTATCGCAAACGCGACGGGACAATCGCGCGGGACGAGGTTTCGCATCCGTGGATGGCGGGTCACGGATACGCTTGCATTCGCGTCGATATGCGCGGCAGTGGCGACAGCGCCGGACTGCACGTGGACGAATACACCCAGCAAGAATGGGACGACGCCATCAGCGTGATGGACTGGGCACGGGACCAGCCTTGGTGCGACGGCAACTTCGGCATGCAGGGGATCAGTTGGGGCGGGTTCAATTGCCTGCAAGTCGCGGCGTTGCGCCCAAAGGGGTTAAAAGCGGTCATCACCATTTGTTCGACGGCAGATCGTTATAACGAGGACATACACTACAAAGGTGGCGCGTTGTTGAATGAGAACCTCGGGTGGGCCACGCAGATGTTGGCCTACTCGTCGCGTGCGCCGGATCCAGCACTGGCCCCAAATTCGTGGCGCGACATTTGGATGGAGCGGCTCGACGCGCAGCCGTTCAGTCTTGAGACATGGCTGGATCACCAAACCCGCGACGACTATTGGAAGCACGGCTCGGTCTGCGAGGATTACGCGGCGATTGAAGCTGCTGTGCTGTCTATCGGCGGCTGGCATGATGGGTATCGCAACACGATTGGCCATCTGGTCAGTCACTTGAACGCCCCTGCAAAAGGCATCATTGGGCCGTGGATTCACAAATATCCCCATATCGCCGGACCTCAGCCTGCCATCGGATTCTTGCAAGAAGCCAAACGCTGGTGGGACCACTGGTTAAAGGGCGTGGACACCGGTGTTCAAGACGACCCCGACATGCGGATCTATGTGATGGACGCGCTCAAACCCAAGGCGTGGCTGCCCGAACGCCCCGGCCGTTGGATCGCCGAGCCATCGTGGCCGTCGCCCTCGATCATTCGGGACACGCTTCATTTAACCGACGGCGGTTTAAGTCGTGCCAAAGCACCCTGCACGGCCTCGGTATGCTCATTGGCAGATTGCGGGGCGACGGGTGGCGAGTATTTTCCCTATGCCTACGGCCCTGAATTCCCGACAGATCAGCGCAGCGATGATGCCCAATCGGCCTGTTTCGACGG
>JBELFK010000001.1:53412-89473 GCA_042092935.1 Paracoccaceae bacterium
GGCTCAGGGTCTCGGTGCAGACCAACTACTGGCCGTTTCTGTGGCCCGCCCCCGAACTTGCGACCGTCACCATACATCAAGGCGCAATTGAAGTGCCCCAGCGTCCTCTGGCGTCTGGCGATGAATGGCAGTTTGAACCCGCCGAGGGCAGTCAGCCGTGGGATATTGAAACGCACCGTGCAGGCAAGTGCAGCCGGACCCGCGAGATTGATCTCGAGACGGGGGACTCGGTCATGCGGATCACGAATGACGGTGGGCATGTGACCGATTTGAACCACGGTTTGTCGACCTCGTCGATCACACATGAGGAATGGCGGATCAACGCGGATAATCCTTTAAGCGCCAAAGCCGACATTCACTGGTTCACGACCATGGGGCGCGACGATTGGCAAACCAGCACCGAGGCAAAATCCTCGATGACAGCCGATGCGCAGGCGTTTCACATCAAAGCCGAATTGCGCACATGGGAGGGGGACGATCTGGTGTTCGAGAGAACCTTTCAACGCAGCATCCCCCGCAACGGCATGTAGCCAAAACAAAAACGGCGCCACTTGGGCGCCGTTTCTTTTTCTTGGGTGTCGCTGATTAAGCGTTGAACCACCAGCGCTCGGCCGAGTGAGAACCGTCAAGCTCCCAGTTGGCGGCAACATTCTCTGAGTGTCCGACCTTGGTCGACAGACCCATGATGTAGTTCGCGAACATCGGCACAATCGCACCGCCATCATCACTGATGAGCATCTGCGCTTCTGCATACATTGCAGCCCGCTTGGTTGTGTCCAGCTCGGAACGAGCGGCAACGACGATGTCGTTAAACTTCGCCGACGCCTCGGTGCCCTTCCAGGCGGTGTCGTTCCACTCGGTGTCATTGGTGTAGGCCGCTGTATACATCCAGTCTTGGGTTGGACGACCACCCCAATAGGCTGCTGACCAGCCTTTCTTGTTCCAGACGTTCGACCAGTAGCCGTCCGATGGTTCACGCACCACTTCAACTTCGATGCCCGCAGCACCAGCCGACGCTTGGATAAGCTGAGCCGCATCAACCGCGCCCGCAAACGCTGCATCAGAGGCCGACAGTTGGATTGCGCCGCTGTGGCCCGACTTTTTGTAGTGGAACGCAGCTTGCTCGGGATCATACTCACGCTGAGGCAGATCGCCGGCGTGATATGGAACCGCTGGCGAAATTGGGTGGTCGTTGCCAAGCGCACCGTGGCCAAGCAGAATCTTGTCTACCATTTCCTGACGGTTTACTGCCAGTTTCAGCGCCATGCGCAGATGTGCGTCGTCAAACGGTGCAACATCCAGACGCATTGGGAAGGTATAGTGCAGATACCCTGTGGTCTCGAGAATATTGACCGCAGGCGAACGTGCCAGCAGGCCAACCGTTTTTGGATCAAGGCGGTCGATGACGTCAACCTGACCCGACAGAAGGGCGTTCTGACGCGCGGTGATGTCGATGATCGACAGCAGCGTAAATTCGTCAAAATGAACTTCTTTGAAGTAATTCGGGTTGCGGGTCATTTCCGCGCGCACGCCCGGCTCAAAGTTCTGAAGCGAGAAGCCGCCGGTTCCGATGCCTGCAATTGGATCGACCATGCCGTCCATCGATGGCATGACAGCCAGGTGATAATCACCAATCACGAACGGGAAGTCAGCGTTTGGACCGTCAAGATCGATCACAACGCGGTTCGCGCCATCTGTACGGATATCGGTGACCGAGCTGAGCAAGCCTTTGGCAGCGGATTTGGATTCGTCGCCGCGGTGGTAGTTGATCGAGGCGACAACATCGTCCGCGTGCAGCGATTTTCCGTTGTGGAATTCAACGCCTGTGCGCAGGTTGAAAATCCACGTCGCGCCGCCGTTGTCGGCATCCCAGCTTTCGGCCAGATCACCGCGCAGCGACCCATCGGGGCCAATCTCGGTCAGGTGGTTGAAGACTGTGTTCACCATGTTGTTGGTGAACCCGTTTTCATATGTCGCCGGATCGAGGCTATCCGTCGTCGAGCCGTGGCCAACGCCGACGCGATAGTGACCGCCCTTGCTTGGCACAGAGGCCATGACCTGCGTGGCCATTCCAAGCGCGGATGGAACAGCCACACCCGCAGCAACCATCGAGCGCACAAAGGTGCGTCGGTTAATATGTCCGGCAGCGAATTTTGTTTTCTGCTCTGTCATAAACAGAGATTTGCGATCTTTCATTTGGCTTTTGCCTTCCTGTTGTGAACGTCGTTTTTAGGCCTTTTTGACTGATCTCCCAAATCGCTCAAAAAGACATACCCATCTTGGTACAGACGGATCGTAACAATAGATTGAGGGCTAAAGCAAATTTCTTTCACAAACCCCGTTTACTTTTTTGCAGTGTTGCGCCTACCCTTTTGCAACAGGGAGATTGGGTAGGACCAAAAACGACGTGCTATTAAGGCGCAACCTAGCCCAACCAAGTAGACAAAAAGGGGGATGATGACCGTGCATCCGGTTATCAGGACGGTTTTACAGCGCCTTGCTTTAGGCGTGATGACCTTATTCTTCGTATCACTGGTTATCTTCAGCGGCGTCGAAATGCTGCCAGGTGACTTTACTCAGGCCGTTCTCGGACAGGCCGCAACCGAGGAAACCGTCGCCGCCTTCCGGCGCGAACTGGGCCTCGATCAGCCTGCATATATACGCTATTTCGATTGGATCGGCGGAGTCATGACCGGCGATTTCGGGACGTCTTTTTCCGGTCGCGCGTCATCCGGCATCGACAGATCGCGCGATGTGGTTGACCTGATCGGCCCACGCCTTTGGAACACTATGTTTTTGGCGTCGATGACAGCACTTGTCGCGGTTCCGCTTGCCCTGTTCCTCGGGATTACTGCCGCGCTATATCGCAATTCGATCTATGACCGCGTGGTCAATGCCTCGACGCTGGCGACGATTTCGACACCTGAATTCTTCGTTGCATACATCCTGATTCTTTTCCTGGCGGCGCTCAATCCGATATTCCCGTCGCTTGCAAATGTGTCGCCTGACACCGAGTTGAGTGAGCGAATCTATCGAAGTGCCCTGCCCTCGATGACCCTCGCGCTGGTGATTATCGCCCATATGATGCGCATGACGCGTGCCGCGATCATCAACCTGCTGGCCAGCCCCTATATCGAAATGGCGCGCCTTAAGGGGCTGTCATCGACGCGGGTCATTCTGTTCCACGCGCTGCCCAATGCTTGGGCGCCAATCGTCAACGTCATCGCGTTCAACCTTGCCTATCTGGTGGTCGGCGTGGTCGTTGTTGAGGTGGTCTTTGTTTATCCGGGCATCGGTCAATTGATGGTCGACGCCGTTACAACCCGTGACATTCCGGTGGTTCAGGCCTGTGCCCTGATCTTCGCCGCGACGTATATCGTGCTGAATCTCCTGGCCGATATCATCTCGATTGTCACCAACCCGAGGCTTCTGCATCCAAGATGAGTACATCCGAAGGTTATTCCGCAAAGGACGAAGTTGGCCAGGTCCGCGCACGCCGCACCTGGAGCCAGCGCACATGGATCGAGCTTAAAAAGGCACCCCCGACGGCTTGGCTGGGGATGATCGTTATCAGCCTGTACCTGATCGTTGCCCTGTTCGCCCCATTGATCGCGCCCTATGGCGAGGCCGAGATTACGCCGATTCCCTATGCCCCCTGGGGCGGAGACCATCTGTTTGGCACGGATCAAATTGGTCGGGATATTCTGTCGAGACTGATCTTCGGAGCGCGCAACACAATCGGTATCGCCCTTGCAACCACGTTCCTTGCCTTCCTGATCGGGGGGGGTCTGGCCTTGGTTGCTGCGATCTCGCGCGGGTGGGTCGATCAGATTCTGTCGCGTTTCGTCGATGTTCTGATGGCCATTCCCAGCCTGATTTTCGCTCTGATGCTGCTGTCGATCTTCGGGTCGAACATCACCTCGCTGATTATCATTATCGCGGTTCTGGACAGCACCCGTGTGTTCCGTCTGACCCGTGCCGTCGCGATGAACGTTGTGGTTATGGAATACGTTGAGGCGGCGAAACTGCGCGGAGAAGGACTCGGCTGGATCATGCGCCGCGAAATTCTGCCAAACATCATGCCGCCCTTGGTCGCCGAATTCGGCCTTCGGTTCTGCTTTGTCTTCCTGACGATTGCGGCACTGTCCTTCCTTGGTGTCGGCATCCAGCCGCCAACGGCTGACTGGGGCTCAATGGTGCGAGAAAACGCCTCGCTGATCCAGTTTGCGCAATTTGACCTGAAAGCCGGCATTACGCCCCTGCTGCCTGCGGCGGCGATTGCAATCCTCACCATCGCGGTCAACTTCGTGGTGGATTGGTTCCTGATGAAAACGAGCGGTCTGCGCGATGAGCACTGATAACAAAGAAGTTCTTCTGAACATCAAAAACATGGTGATCGACGGTTTCTCTGACGAGAAATGGCACGAAATCATCAAGGGCGTGAATTTGACCCTGCACAAGGGCGAGGTGCTCGGGTTGATCGGTGAATCCGGCGCAGGCAAATCGACGCTCGGTCTTGCGGCGATGGGGTTTGCACGTCCCGGGTGCCGCCTGACAAGCGGCGAGATCTGGTTTGATGGCGTGGACCTGATGAAACAGTCCGAGGCCGAAAAGCAAAAGCTGCGCGGCGCGCGGATCGCCTATGTTGCCCAGTCGGCGGCAGCGGCGTTTAACCCTGCGCATACTTTGATGGAACAAACCATCGAAGCTGGTGTGCGTCATGGGCTTGTAAATGCAGAGGAAGCGCGGGAAGACGCCAAAAAACTCTTCGCGGCGATGGACCTTCCCGACCCCGACAACATTGGGGATCGCTACCCTCACCAGGTGTCGGGCGGACAATTGCAGCGGGCGATGACCGCGATGGCGATGGCTTCGCGGCCCGATCTGATTATCTTTGACGAACCCACGACCGCGCTGGACGTGACCACACAAGTCAACGTGCTGGCGGCGATGCGCAACGCGGTGGAACAATTCCACACGGCGGCGATCTATATCACCCATGACCTTGCTGTTGTGGCGCAGATGGCGGACCGGATCAAAGTTCTCCGTTACGGCGTCGAAGTCGAGGAGGCCGACACCCAGACCATGCTGAACGACCCGAAGGAAGATTATACCAAGTCGCTTTGGTCGGTTCGTTCGATCGAGAAAGAGGGCGAAAGCGCCGACGACAAGATCCTGGAGATCAAGGGGATCACCGCGGCCTACGGCAAAGTGCCGGTTCTCAAGGATGTAAGCATCGCCGTGTCACGCGGGAAAACAGTCTCTATCGTAGGCGAATCCGGTTCTGGCAAGTCGACGACGGCGCGTGTTGTCACCGGCCTGTTGCCCCAGCTTGAGGGCGAGGTTCTATTCAACGGCACCCCCCTGCCCGCCAAACTGAAGGACCGTTCGCGCGATCAGTTGCAACGCATTCAGATGATCTATCAATCGGCCGACACTGCAATGAATCCGCGCCAGACCGTTGGGGAAATCATCGGACGCCCTGTTGAATTTTACACGGGCAAACGCGGCAAGGCGGCCCGTGAGCGGGTGACAGAACTGCTTGAAATGATCGAGCTGGACGAGAGCTTTGTGGATCGATTGCCCGGCGAATTGTCCGGCGGCCAAAAGCAGCGTATTTGTATTGCCCGTGCCCTTGCGGCTGAACCAGAGCTTATCATCTGCGACGAGGTGACTTCGGCGCTCGATCAGATTGTTCAGGAGGGCATTCTGAAACTTCTGATGAACCTTCAGGAAACTCTGGACGTGTCTTACGTCTTTATCACGCATGACATTGCCACGGTGCGTGCGATCAGTGACGAAGTCGTTGTGATGTACCAGGGCGAAGTGGTTGAACAGGGCGGCAAGGAAGCGATCTTCCAGCCTCCGCATCCCGCATATACCGAGTTACTTTTGGCCTCGGTTCCCGAAATGGAAGTCGGTTGGTTGGAAAAAACCATTGATACGCTCGGTGAAAAACGCGCTGCAATGGGCTGATCTGAAGCGTCGCAGGCTTCGGGAAATGGAGGAGCCTGAAATGAATTGGTCTATTTTGAAGCTGGCCGCCATTGCCTTGCCAGTATTCGTGGGTCAGGCCCATGCCAACAGTGATTTCGTGCCGATTGGGGATGCCATTCAGCAAGTCCCGATCTTTGATGCGCATATGCATTACAAAGAGCCTGCATGGTCGTCATATACCGTGGGCGGTATTGTCGATTTGATGGATCGCAGCGGTGTGGCGATGGGATTGGTTTCGTCCACACCGGATGACGGCACGATCATGCTTCGAGACTATGCCCCGAACCGGATTGTTCCCGAGTTGCGACCCTATTACGGGCGCGCCAATTCTTCGAATTGGACAAAGTCTGACGGGATGGAAACCTATCTGGAAGATCGCCTGAATGCCTATCAACATGAAGGTATCGGCGAATTTCATATTCACAGGCTGGACACCTCGGACGAGCCCCTGTTTCGCAATCTCATCAAGATGGCGCGAAAGAGGGATATTTATCTTCAGGTTCATGCCGCCGCAGAACCAATCCGCTGGCTTTTTAGTCTAGATCCCGAGGTCAAGATCATTTGGGCACACGCCGGGCTGGGTGAGTCTGCGTCGGATGTGTATCAGCTGATGGAGGACTATCCGACGTTGCTTGCCGATACCGCCCTTCGGGAATGGGAAATTGTCGATGCTGAGAACGGTCTCAGTCAGGATTGGAAGCGCATCATTTTCGATTTTCAGGACCGGTTGATGGTGGGAAGCGATACATGGGTGACAGGTCGTTGGGATGAGTATGAAAGTATCATCGCGTCAAACCGCGACTGGCTGTCCTATCTGCCGCGCAACATTGCCGAAAAAATCGCCTACAAAAACGCAGAGACGTATTTTCAGCGCGTCATTTCGATGGACCAGATCGGCACGCGCTAGAGCAAGCCAAATTGGGCGCTTGCCCGATGGAGTCATTCGTCCTTGTTGATCTGCGAATAGGCCGCGCCCAGCGCCGCGCCGATTGCGATCCCGACGCCGACTCCCACGGCGATGTTATCAATCGCCACACCGATAGCAGACCCGAGCCCAGCGCCCAAAGCGACACCGACACCGACGCCCAGGCTGGTTTTCTCGTCGTCCTTGTCGCTCATATCCGTCCCCTTATGAGCCTTCGTGGAAGAAGGCATAGATCGTTTCCGCCAGATTGTCCGAGACCCCGTCCACCGCTTTCAGGTCGGCGAGGTTCGCGCGGCTGACCGCCTTGGCCGACCCGAAGTGCTGGAGAAGTGCGCGTTTGCGCGTTGCACCGACACCGGGCACATCGTCCAAAGGGGTGGCCCCGATCGCCTTGGCGCGTTTGGCGCGGTGGGTGCCGATGGCAAAACGGTGGGCCTCATCGCGCATGCGTTGGATGAAATAAAGCACAGGATCATTGTGCTTTAGGGCAAAGGGGCGCGATCCGGGGCGGTAAAACTCTTCCTTGCCTGCGTCGCGATCAACACCCTTGGCCACGCCGACCATCGGGATGTCACTCACGCCCATTTCGTTCATAATCTCGGCGACAACACTGACCTGTCCGGCGCCACCGTCGATCAACAGCAAGTCCGGCCAAATCCCATTCTCGCGATCTGGGTCTTCTTTCAGCAAGCGGGAAAAGCGGCGGGTCAGAACCTCTTTCATCATGCCGAAATCATCACCGGGGGTAAGACTATCGCCCTTGATGTTGAATTTCCGGTATTGGTTCTTGAGAAACCCCTCGGGGCCGGCGCAGATCATCGCACCGACGGCATTCGTGCCCTGAATATGACTGTTGTCGTAAACCTCGATCCGCTGGGGGGGCGCTTCAAGCCCGAAGGCTGTTGCCAAATCCCGAAGCAACCTCGCCTGCGTCGCGCTTTCCGCCATTTTCCGCGCGAGGCTTTCGCGGGCGTTGCGCAACGCGCCATCCACCAACTCGGCCTTTTCGCCGCGCTTTGGCACCAGAAGCTCAACCTTGCGACCTGCCTTCTCGGACAGGGCCTGCGCCAACAGGTCGGGTTCGTCCACAGGATGCGAGAGGATGATCTGTTTCGGCGGTTCCTTGGTCTGGTAGAACTGCCCCAGAAACGCCTGAAGGATTTCCGGTTCCTCAACATCTGCGGATAGACGCGGATAGTAGTCGTGGTTGCCCCAGTTTTGGTTCGCGCGGATAAAGAACACCTGCACACACGCCTGACCCTTTTCGACGTGCAGGGCCACGATGTCGGCTTCTTGCACGGTTCTAGGGTTGATGCCCTGCGACGTCTGAACCTGCGTCAGGGCCTTGATACGGTCACGCAGGGCAGCGGCACGTTCAAACTCCATCGCGGCCGAGGCTGCCTGCATCTCGCTTGCAAGGCGTTCTTGTATCTCGGTCGAACGACCTGCAAGAAAGCGCTCCGCGTCTTTCACCGAGGTCGCATAGTCTCGTTCGGATATTCGGCCCACGCAAGGCCCCGAGCATCGTTTGATCTGATACAAAAGGCAGGGGCGCGTGCGGCTGTCAAAAGTTGCGTCCGAGCAGTTGCGCAACAGAAAGACGCGCTGCAATTGATTCAGGGTACGGTTCACCGATCCCGCGCTTGCAAACGGGCCGTAGTAAGCCCCTTTTTGCTTTCGCGCCCCGCGGTGTTTCTTGATCTGTGGAAAGGCGTGGTCTGTGGTGACATGGATGTTGGGGAAACTCTTGTCGTCGCGCAACAAAACATTGTAGCGCGGCTTGAGTTGCTTGATGAGGTTTTGCTCAAGCAGCAGTGCTTCGGTTTCGGTCTTGGTCGTCAGAAACATCATTGAGGACGTTTCCGAGATCATCCGTGAAATTCGCCCCGAATGCCCTGTGGGCCGCGCATAACTCGACACCCTAGCCTTTAGGTTGCGCGCTTTGCCGACGTAGAGAACGCGCGCCTGAGCGTCCAGCATGCGGTACACGCCGGGCGACCCGTCCAAGGAGCGGACATAGTCCCTTATGACTTCAAATCCTGTCGGAAGAGGCGTTGTTGTTTCGGTCAATACGATAACTCACTGATTCCCTGTTTGCTGCACAGTTTGATCCTCAAATACAAGACTAAACCTTTCCACCGTTTCTGTGGATAACTTTGGGGGCAAGTTTGCCCAGCCCTTGATTTTCCACTGTTTTTTACCGACCCCTCCGGCGTGCCTAATTTTTAGGCACAATTGTAACCTCTTGTTATTACGGTATAAATTTATTTGCGCGTGGCCAAATTGTTGAAAACATTGCACTTTTGAAATGCTTCGTTAAGAAATAAGGCAGTGGTGCACAACTTAGACCAACCACGCGAGAAACAACCGAATCGAGCTGTGTCAGAGTTCAAGCTGGTCAAGCCAAATCTGCGCAAAATTGGTGGCGCAATAGCGTCAATTTATTAACGTTCTCTTAATGCTTTGATCTTGCAGGGATTCATCCGATATCCGCGTTTTTCGTGCCGTTTCGGGGCAGTTTACGTTAACTGACGACCACGAACATGTAGGCTGCATAGAGGACGCAAAACAACACTCCGACCGACCGTCCCATATTCAAGCGGAAGTAGACAAATGGCACCAACGCCAGAGACGCAGCGAGCATGATCCAGATGTCGAAGGTCAAAATAGACTGCGACACCGGTATTGGGCCAACCAGAGCGGCAACGCCGATAATGGCCAAAAGGTTAAACATGTTCGATCCGATCACGTTCCCCAAGGCGACTTCGGCCTGTCGGCGCAACGTCGCCATCACAGTCGTTGCCAATTCGGGAAGCGACGTGCCAATCGCAACAAGGGTCAACCCAATGACCGTGTCGCTGACGTTAAACATATGCGCAATCTCGGTCGCGCTATCGACGAGCAAGTCAGCGCCCAATGGAAGGCCAATTATCCCGAGCAGAATGTAAAACCCGATCATCGGCCAGGACATATCCGGGTCGGCTTCCTCGAGTTCTTCAACGGCGGAGGCCTCAGCGGTGTCTTTTCGGTGCTTCCTGGCCGCTCTGGCTGAGTCCAACAGGACAAAAGCGAGGGCGCCAAGCAGGAAGATGCTGCTGACCCAGGTAATCGGCTCAAAGAACGCGACGACGATGAACAACAGCGATCCGACGATCATATAGAGATAGTTTTTCCGCGTTTCGCATTGCGAGGTTGCCAGCGGCACCAAAAGCGCCGGCACCCCAAGCACCAGCAAAATATTCGCGGTGTTCGACCCAACGACGTTCCCGATTGCGATGCCCGGCGCGTCTTCCAAAACCGCGCTGATCGCGATCAACAATTCGGGTGCCGAGGTGCCAAAGGCGACAATCGTCAGGCTGACGATCATCGCGGGCACACCCAAACGCAGGCTAAGATTGACCGCGCCCTTCACAAGCGCATCGCCTGCAAGCAACAGAATGACCAGCCCAAGTGCGGCAAGCAGCCAAAACATCACGAACCTTTCTTAGCGCCGCATTTGCAGGGCGCGTTGCCCAGCAAAAATCGGCCGCATCTTGGACATCTGGCCGCGCGTAAACGGTCGCGCCCCGGATACTTCAGCTTGCCAAACATCCCGAGTATCACGATGCCGATCAGAAAGAAGGTGACGATCTTGATTATCACCCTAAAGCCCGTAGCGTGCGAAAATTGCCCGCTCCTCGATGTCGCCCAACACATCGCGGGCGACATTTGCCCCGATGCGCTGAAGCCACGACTTGCGTTCGCCATAAGGGTTGAATTTAACCTTATCGCCAAAAACGTCCTTCATCTTTGGAACCAAGTGGCCAATTCCGTCCGCGAGGCCCAGCTTCACCGACCGATCGCCAAGCCAGTATTCGCCCGTGAAAATGTCGCTGTCCGGATCCAACCGATCGCCCCGACGTGATTTCACATGGTCGATAAAATTGGTGTGGATATCTTCGAGAAGCACTTTGAGCCTTGTCACATCCTCGGGGTTTTCCGCCTTGAAGGGGTCAAGCTGGCTTTTGCTTTTGCCAGCCGTATAGACCCGACGCTCAACGCCGTGTTTGGCCAATAGGTCAGCCGCACCAAAACTTGCCGAAATCACGCCGATTGATCCCAGGATCGACGACCGATCTGCCCAAATCTCATCCGCGGACGCAGCGAGCCAATACCCGCCCGACGCCGCGACGTCTTCGACAAAGGCATAGACGGGAATGTTCTTTTCGTCAGCAAGCCTGCGTATGCGCGCGGCGATAAGTGACGACTGAACCGGTGACCCACCGGGCGAGTTTATCAGCAGGGCCACGGCCACGGGTTTTCCCCGTTTAAACGCACGCTCGATTAGGGGTGCGAGCGATTGATCGGTAAGCGACCCGCGCCCTCCGGTGCCAATCGCACCCGAAAGCCGCAAGACCGACACAACGGGGTCGGTTTTTAAAAAGGGGATCCAACGTTTCATACACTGCGAAATAGATATGCAGCGTCAGAGTCACAAGGGCGATCCACCGAAAAAGGTTGCTGTGGATCGCCCTCGTTTTGTTAGCTTCTGATCCGCCAGCCGGTTTTGAAAATCCAGCCGATTACGGCAAGGCAAATAATCAGGAAACCAAAGACCGCCACGAGGCTAATCAAGATCGGCACATCCGCCGTGCCAAAGAAAGACCATCGAAAACCGGAGATCAGGTAAACCACCGGATTGAACATCGAAATTGTTTGCCAAACGGATGGCAGCATACTGATCGAATAAAACGACCCCCCGAGGAAAATCAGCGGGGTGACGATCAGCAAAGGCACCAGTTGAAGTTGCTCAAAGTTCTTTGCCCAAATGCCAATGATAAAGCCCAATAAGCTAAAGGTCAGGCTGGTCAACACAAGGAACATGACCATCGCGAAGGGATGCGCAATTGTGATGTCCACAAAGAAGAACGAGGTGGCCAGGATCACGACGCCGATAAACAAAGATTTCGTCGCTGCCGCCCCGACGTAGCCCAAGACGATTTCAAAGAAATTGATCGGCGCGGACAAAAGCTCGTAAATCGTGCCGACAAACTTGGGAAAATAGATCCCGAATGAACCGTTTGAGATCGACTGCGTAATCACCGACAGCATTATCAAGCCCGGAACGATGAATGACCCGTAGGATGTGCCTTCAACCTCCTGAATGCGCGAGCCGATGGCCGCGCCGAATACTACGAAATAGAGCGACGTCGAGATAACTGGAGAGACGAAACTTTGGGTAAGCGTGCGGAAGAACCGCGCCATTTCGAAACGGTAGATGGCTAAAATTGCTGGAAAGTTCATGCTGCATCCTCATGTACCAGACCGACGAAGATGTCCTCGAGCGAGCTTTCGACTGTCTGTAAATCTTTCAAAACCAAGCCTTCGGCGGCGACATCGGCCAAAAGTTTGGTAATTCCGGTGCGTTCACCGCGGGTGTCATAGGTGTAGACCAATTGCGATCCCGAATTCTCAAGCTCCAAAGCATAGCCCGACAGGCTGGCAGGAATGGCCTCGATCGCGGTTTGCAATTCGATCTTCAAAGACTTCTGACCCATGCGCGCCATCAGCGCTGACTTTTCTTCGACCAGCAGGATTTCACCCTTGCTGATGACGGCAACCCGATCCGCGATTTCTTCTGCTTCTTCGATGTAGTGCGTCGTCAGAATGATCGTCACACCGTCTTTCTTTAGCTCGGCGATGACATCCCACATGTCCTTACGCAATTCGACGTCCACGCCAGCCGTGGGTTCGTCCAAAAACAGCAAACGAGGCTCATGGCTCAGTGCCTTGGCGATCAGAACGCGGCGGCGCATCCCACCCGAAAGCTCCATCGTGCGATTGTCCTTTTTGTCCCAGAGCGACAATTTTTTCAGGATTTTCTCGATATAGGCATCGTCGCGTTTCTTGCCGAACAAGCCGCGTGTGAATCTGACGGTGTTGATGACGGTTTCGAATGGTTCCAGCGTGATTTCCTGCGGCACGAGGCCGACGAGATTTCGGGCCTTGCGGTACTCCGTTGAAATATCAAACCCACCAATCGATATCTTGCCCGAAGTCGGGCTGGCAATTCCGCAAACGGTTGAAATCAGTGTCGTTTTACCGGCACCATTTGGACCAAGCAGAGCGATGATCTCTCCTTGGTCGATCTCAAGTGAAACGCCTTTGAGCGCCTCAAACCCGGTTGGATAGGCCTTTCGGACATCCTCAACTTTCAAGATGCTTGTCATGATTTCCCCGTTTGTTTGACTGAACTAACGTAATGCAATGAGAAGACATATTAAAGATGTCCATTTCACTGCATTCAGATGAAAAAAGCGGCCGCTTGGGCCGCTTCGTCTTGTCGCTTTTGGAGGTGTTTTAAACGAAATACATCTCTGGAAACACCTGATGCACAATGTCTTCCCGCTTGAGGCCGCGCTTTTCCAAGGCGGCATCTGACAGCTGGTTATAATGGGCCAGCTTTTCCGCGCGCGAATTCGCGAATGTCGTGGCCGCAAGGTAATCAGTGACGGCGCTCAGAAGCCGGCTTGGAAGATCGAGAAGTTTCGATGTGCTTTGTGTGCGCTCAACAACGGCCATGGTGTTCTCCTTAATGGGATTGTCCTTTGGATCATACCTAAGGGTCCGTTCGGAAGGGTTGTAGAGCGCTTCACGTCAAAGCGGCCTTGCTGTCAGCGCATGGCAAAAAGGGCCTACTCGATGATTTCACCCGGGCTGGTTCCCCAAACCTCGGATTGCAGGATCCAGCCGCGATACCCCCCGGCCTGAAACCGGCACCAAGAGCCATCGCATGACAGGAAGCGGCCAATGACGTTACGCTCAAGCTGCGCGCGAATGGCCGCCGATGGGTCGGGCCGAATGCGCAGGGCGGCCATATCGACATCGACGATACCCGTGCGCACGCCCGAAATCAGCGCATGGTGCACCCAGCCACCGACACCGTCACGATCACGTATACGCCGCCAGAGACCGTATTCGGCCGTGATTTCGACGGGCAGCCCCTCGGCCTGAAAGATCCAGTCGACGCGATTCGTCATGCTGGGGCCGCGTCTGACATTTGCCTCGTCCACCTCAATTGAAACAAAGCGAGGGATCGGCAAATTGGTCACCGAACCGCGTTCCTGTGCCGACGCAAAGCCCGGCAGGACGATCAGAACCGATAGAAACGCGATCTGAATTCTACGTCTCAATATGTCGTGCCCCATTGCTGCATAGAATTGTTGCCCATAGTCCTTGTACCTCGGCCATGTATCCGTCACTTTGAACGCAAGAAGCACAAAAAGGGAAGCTAGGGGAGTCATTTATGCCTTCGCAACGTCTAAGTGTTGTTGTTACACGACGCCTTCCTGAGCCCGTGGAAACACGGATGAAAGAGCTGTTTGATATTAAACTTCGCGACGACGACACGCAAATGGATCGTGATGCGTTAATCGGCGCGATGCAAACTTGCGACGTGCTGGTTACCACAATTACTGATTCCGTCGACTCCGACATGCTGGATGCAGCGGGAGACCGCCTAAAACTTATTGCGAACTTCGGGGCCGGCGTGGATCACATCGACGTTTTAAGTGCGCGTCAGCGGGGCATTCTGGTGTCCAACACGCCCGATGTGGCGACGGAAGACACGGCGGATATGACACTGGCGCTCATCTTAGGCGTGGTGCGGCGCATCCCCGAAGGCTTGGCCGTGATGCAGTCTGACCGTTGGAGCGGCTGGGCACCGACAGCGATGTTAGGCGGGCGTTTGGCCGGACGACGGCTGGGCATTCTCGGCATGGGGCGCATTGGGCAAGCCGTTGCGCGCCGTGCACACGCCTTTGGGATGCAGGTCCATTACCACAATCGCAAACGCCTGCGTGTCGAGACCGAGGAAGAGCTTGAGGCCACCTATTGGGAAAGCCTCGATCAAATGGTTGCGCGGATGGACATCATTTCGATCAACTGCCCGCACACGCCGTCAACATTTCATCTGATGAACGCCCGACGGCTGAAGTTGATGAAACCGGACGCTGTCATCGTAAACACGTCACGCGGTGAGGTGATCGATGAGAACGCATTGACACGAATGCTTCGCAACCGCGAGATTTCTGGGGCCGGTTTGGATGTGTTTGAACATGGAAACCAGATCAACCCGCGCCTGCGAGAATTGGAGAACGTTGTCCTGCTGCCGCATATGGGATCGGCCACAGTGGAAGGGCGTATTGAAATGGGCGAGAAAGTCCTGTTGAACGTCAAAACCTTTGCGGACGGGCATCGCCCGCCGGATCAAGTCGTTCCCTCAATGCTGTGACGTCTAGGATATAATCTCAAACTTTTTGACATCCACCATGCCACGGTCCGTGATCTTGAGGGCTGGAATGACGGGAAGCGCCAAAAACGCCAATTGAAGAAATGGCTCTTTCAGACGGACGCCGATCGACCGCGCCGCCGACCTGAGATCCACCAAACGGTCGTGGACAACCTCAAAAGGCTCAAGACTCATCAATCCGGCAACAGGCAAGGCCAGTTCCGCGAGGATTTCGCCCTCGGCGACCACGACAAACCCGCCTTCGATCTCGGCCAACCGGTTCGCGGCAATCGCCATGTCGGCGTAGTTCATACCGACAACGGCAATGTTGTGGTGATCGTGACAAACGGTTGAACCTATTGCCCCTGCTTTGATCTCGAAACCCCGCACAGCGCCATTGGCGATATTGCCGTTTTTGCCGTGACGCTCAATGACGGTGATCCGTGCCAAATCACGTTCCACGCTTGGGGCCTTGTCACCCGCGACGATCTCAATTGTCTCAGAAAGGTGCTCGGTGATGATTTTTCCTTCGAGGATGCCGATCACATCCGTTTTGGGGTTGTTCGATGACGACCTGAAATCATTCGGCGTAATGACCCGCGTTTTCACACTCTTTCGGCCCAAGGGGGCAACTGTCCCGCGCGTGGCGAAGTTTTCATCGCAAACCTCAATGCCACGGCAATACACCTGTTGAACGTCACAAGCGGCAAGGCTGTCGAGCACGACTATATCCGCCAGTTTGCCCGGCGCAATCTGGCCCTTGTCCTTCAGGCCAAACGCCTCGGCCGCCGAAAGACTGGCGGCGCGATAGGCCGCAAGGGGCGAGCAGCCCATAGCAATAAGCGTTCGGATCATATGATCGAGGTGGCCTTCCTCGGCGATGTCCAAGGGGTTTCGGTCATCGGTGCAGAGACACATGTAGGCCGAGGTCAGATCCGTCAGCAACGGCTGTAGCGCTTCGAGATCTTTGGACACCGAGCCCTCGCGGATCAAGATGCGCATTCCCTTCTGTAGCTTTTCAAGCGCTTCCCCGGCGGTTGTTGCCTCATGCTCGGTGCGAATACCCGCAGAAATATAAGCATTCAGATCATTGCCCGAAAGCTGCGGCGCATGGCCGTCGATGTGGCGCCCCTCAAACAGGTCAAGTTTGGCCATGACGGCGGGGTCGCGAAAGATGACCCCGGGAAAGTTCATAAACTCGGCCAGTCCAATGACTTTGGGGTGATCCATATAGGGTGCGAGGTCATCAGCTTCGATCGCCGCGCCTGAGGTCTCCATATTGGTGGACGGCACACAACTCGAGAGCTGGACACGTATGTCCATCAGCGTATGTTCAGCGGCCTGCAAGAAGTATTCTATCCCCGGAACGCCAAGCACATTGGCGATCTCATGCGGGTCGCAGATTGCTGTCGTCACGCCCTTTGGGGCGACGCATCTGTCAAACTCAAACGGGGTCACAAGCGAGCTTTCGATATGCAGATGCGTATCGATGAATCCCGGCACGAGTATCTTGCCTGTCACATCGACGACGCGGGTGCCAACATATCCGGTTCCGACACCGGCAATGCGATCACCACAGATCGCCACGTCGGCTGTCAGCAAAGCGCCGGTCACGACGCAGAACACCTGACCACCCTGTAAAAGCAAGTCGCAGGGCGTCTCAGCGCGCGCCTGCGCGATCCTTTGTTCCAAAGTTCTGTTGCCCATATGCGCGACCTCCGATAACGACCAGCAAACACCACCCAGAAAGTGCCGTCCAGCCCATAGCGCCGGATCGCATCCTCCCGAGACCGGATTCGCAACATGACGCCTCTCACACCCCTTACCCGCGATCTGGTTTTGATCGGAGGCGGTCACGCGCACGCGCTGGTCCTGCGCATGTGGGGTATGAACCCGATGGCCGGCGTGCGTCTGACGGTCATCAATCCGGCACCAACCGCCCCCTACACAGGGATGTTGCCGGGATTTATCGCCGGTCACTACAGTCGGGATCAGCTGAACATCGACCTTGTCAAACTGTGCCGCTTCGCAGGGGCGCGCTTGGTTATCGGGCACGCTAAGGGGATCGACGTTGCGCGCAAAACGGTCAGCATCGAGGGGCGGCCCGATATTGGCTATGACGTGGCTTCGGTTGATATTGGCATCCATTCGGCCATGCCCGAGATCAATGGTTTCACCGACCATGGGATTTCCGCCAAGCCGTTGGATGTTTTTGCAGATCGCTGGACCGAGCTTTGCGAAAGCGTCGACGCCCGATCCACAGCGGCAGCGGCGGTCATTGGCGGAGGCATCGCGGGCGTCGAGCTTGCGCTGGCGATGAAGCATAGGCTTGGCGACAGCGCACTGGTGTCCTTGATCGAACGCGCCGCGTCTTTAACCGGTGTCACCGGCACAACCAAACGGCGGCTTGAACAGGCTCTGACGCAGGCCAAGATCAAGTGCCTTTTCGGGGCCGAGGTCACCACGGTCAGGAAAGACCACATCCTCGTCGGCGATCAAGAGATTGCTTCAGATTTTACCACTGGGGCGGCCGGAGCCAAGCCGCATGCTTGGGTGGCGGCAACCGATTTGGCGCTGCAAAACGGCTACATCTCGGTCGATGAGACTTTGGCGTCCATCACCGACCCCGATATTTTCGCAGCGGGGGATTGCGCGCATTTGACGACTTCGCCCCGCCCCAAGGCGGGTGTGTTCGCGGTGCGGGCAGCGCCCGTGTTGCTGCATAACCTCAAAGCGCGATTGTCCGGTGGAGCGGCCAAGCCGTTCAAGCCGCAATCGACTTACCTCAAGCTCATCTCATTGGGCCGCAAATCTGCGATCGCCGAAAAAGGGGTGTTCTCGTTTTCGGCGGATTGGATGTGGGGCTGGAAAGATCGAATTGACCAGAAGTTCATGGAACAATTCCGCTCCCTTCCCCAAATGCCCGCCCCTGCGCTGCCATCTGAGCGCTCGGTCGGTGTCGCCGAGGCGCTGGCCGGCAAGCCGCTCTGCGGAGGCTGCGGGGCCAAGGTCGGCCCGGGGGTGCTGCACGACGCGCTGTGTGGATTGGCTGACGGTCAACGCACGGACGTGGTGTCGGAACTGGGCGACGATGCCGCCGTCATCAAGATCGGCGGGCGAAAGCAAGTTATCTCGGTCGATCATCTGCGGGCTTTCGATCTCGATCCGTGGCGCATGGCCCGTATCGCGACCGTTCATGCGCTTGGCGACATTTGGGCAATGGGGGCCGAACCTCAGTCTGTGCTTGTCAGCCTGATCCTGCCCCGCATGAGCAATGACCTGCAAAAGCGAACCCTGTCCGAGATTATGGCAGGCGTGCAATCGATTGCGCAGGCTGCGGGCGCTGACATTGTCGGCGGTCACACCAGCCAAGGCGCCGAGTTGACCATCGGCCTGACCGCAACGGGATTGCTGCCCAAAAACACCGAGGCCAAAACCTTAACCGGCGCTTGTGTGGACGATGCTTTGATCCTGACCCGCCCGATTGGGTCGGGGACGATACTGGCGGCGGAAATGGCCGGACAGGCGCGCGGCGAAGACGTGACCAAACTGCTGACCCATTTGCAGCAGCCCCAGGCCAAAGCCGCAGCGATCCTTTCGGACGCGCACGCGATGACCGACGTCACCGGATTCGGGCTTGGCGGTCATTTGCTGGCCATGTGCAAGGCCTCGGGTGTTGGTGCCGAACTTGATATGCAGGACGTGCCGGTTTTTGACGGGGCGCTTGATCTCAGCAAAGCTGGCCATCATTCGAGCATCTTCTTGGACAATGCCGCCATTGGCGATCATTTCTCGGGGTTAGACTGCGACAAGGGCGATATGCTGTTTGATCCGCAAACCTCTGGTGGGTTGCTGGCGGCTGTGGATCGCAAAGATGCGTCTGACGTGCTGGGCCAACTGACCGAGGCCGGTTACCCTGCCGCGATTATCGGGCGCGTGACCGGTGAACGTGAAAAAATCATCTGTCGCTAGACGCTTTTGTCTATCAAGCTGCGGATCTGAGGCACGGCAATCGTTTGCAAAGTGTTCGCATCCAACGCGTCGAGCGCGACCGTCCCAAGTTCAACGTGATCGCGTTTCTTATAGGTTTTGGCATAGCGCGGATCGTAGTGGCGCTGCATCAAGCCTGCCGCCAAGTCCTCAAACTGACCCGCGTCAACGCATTGCAGCCATTGGGTGATCTGGTCTTTCGAGTGGAAAAACCCGAGTTTCGCGATGCGCTCCCGCAGGAGCACTTCATTCTCCAACAGGTCGGCATAGCTGCGCAGCAAATAGTCAGAGCGGGCTTGAAGCGGTGCCTTGATCGTGATCCGGGGCGCCGCGATCGTCGCTTTCCAAAAACTCGTGGGAATGAGGATATTGCCGATCTTGTTGCTCTCGGCCTCAACCAATACGGGCTGGGATGAGTCCATTTTGGACAATTGCATCGCCAGGTGCCCCTCAAACAGTTTTTGCGTTGGCTGAGGTGCAGACACCGCGCCGAACAATGAGCCGCGATGCGTTGCCATGCCCTCTAGATCCAGTACCTGAACCCCAGACTTTTCGAGAAGTTTCAGAATATCGGTCTTAGCGGTGCCTGTATTGCCGTCCAGAAGGATAAGGCGATGCTGGACGGGTTGCTTATAGAGCGCATTCGACACCAACCGCCGGTATGCCTTGTAGCCACCGTCAAGCAGCTCCACCCGCCAACCGATTTGCGCCAAGATCGAGGCGAACGACCCCGATCGCTGCCCACCGCGCCAACAATGAACCAAGGGACGCCACGCGCCGCCTTTTGCGCCAAGCGCGGTCTCGATATGATCTGCGGCATTCCGGGCAACCAGTGCGGCCCCAACTTTGCGGGCCTTAAAGCGGTCATCCTGAACGTAGATCGTTCCGACGATTGCGCGCTCGGCATCAGAAAGGACCGGAAGGTTGATCGCACCAGGGATATGATCCTCGGCAAACTCGGACGGGGACCGGACATCGATGATGTCGTCATAATCCCATTGAGGTAAATCCGACAAGCGGTTCAAAGTCGTCATAGCCTGCCTACTTTTTCCAAGGTAGGCAGGTTCTAGTTGGCTTTTAGGGGGATGTCACATCCCCTGTTCGTCAAACTGCCAAGGGATCTTGTGCCAAGATGACCTCAAGCGGATCATGCTCGGCCACCAAATGCCCCGGGGAAACCTCGTCCAGTTTTGGCACATAGCTTAGATCATCCGATTTTAGCTTTGAGGGCAGGAAACGCAGGGCTGCCCTTGGATTTAAGGGGGATGGCAATTCACCGGGAATTTTGATCCGCGTGCGGGACTTCTCGATTTTCGGGTCGGGGATCGGAACAGCCGAAATCAGCGACTGGGTATATGGGTGGCGCGGATCGAGATAGATCGAATCCTTGTCAGCCAGCTCAACCACGCGTCCCAAATAAAGCACCATGATCCTGTCAGACACATCGCGCACCACCGACAAATCATGGCTGATAAAGATCATCGACATGCCAAATTCGTCTTGAAGCTCTTTCAGCAACGCAACGATCTGCGCCTGAATTGACACGTCCAATGCCGAAACGGCTTCGTCGCAGACAATCAGTTTGGGCTTGTTTATCATCGCCCGTGCAATACCGACACGTTGGTTCTGACCGCCCGAAAGCTCGTGCGGATAGCGGTTAATCATCGACTGAGGCAGGCCGACACGCTCCATCATCTCTTCCACCAGCTTTTTGCGCTCGCGGGTGGTTAGATCAGGGCGGAAGGTCACCAAAGGTTCGGCGATCGAGGCGGAAATTGTCATGCGTGGATCGAGACTGGCCAACGGGTCTTGAAAGACGATCTGCAAATCTTTGCGATAGTTCTTAAGCTGGCTTTTCTGCATCGACACCAGATCATGCCCCAGCCACGTTACACCGCCGTCCGTTGGCGGGATCAGTTGCAGAACGGCGCGGGCCAAGGTTGACTTGCCGCACCCACTTTCACCCACAACGCCGAGCGTTTCGCCAGCGTTGATGTCAAAGCTGACACCGTCAACGGCCTTCAGGGGCACTTTCTTGGGGAACAGACCCTTGGACAGTGAAAACGGGAAATGCACCTTGACGTCTGTGACAGACAAAAGGCGCTCTCCGGTCGCGCGTTTTTCGGTGGCGACGTGGTCTCCGTCAAGGCGCGGCATCGCGTTGAGCAGTTTTTGAGTGTAGGCGTGCTTTGGGCTATAAAAGATTTCCTCGGATGTGCCGCTTTCGACATACCCCCCGTGGCGCATCACTTCGATCCGGTCGCACATGCGGGCGACAACGCCCATGTCGTGGGTAATCAACGCAACCGCCGTGCCTTCCTGCTTTTGCAAATCGGCAATCAGATCAAGAATCTCAGCCTGAACGGTCACGTCAAGCGCGGTCGTCGGCTCGTCCGCGATCAAGAGCTTTGGATTGTTCAGCATCGCCATCGCGATCATCACACGCTGGCGCATTCCGCCGGAAAGCTCGTGTGGGTATTGGTTCAAGCGTCGCTCGGATTCTGGCATCCGCACTTTGTCCAACCATTCGAGACACACTCGGTGCGCCTCGGACCCCTTTAAGCCCTGGTGGATACCAAGGCTTTCCTGCATCTGATCCCCAACGCGGAGATGCGGGGTCAGCGCGGTGAGAGGATCTTGAAAGATCATCGCCATCGAGCTTCCGCGGATACTGTTTAGTCTGTTGCGCGGCAGGTTCAGAATTTCCTGCCCGTTGAGCGTCACCGACCCCGAGGCAATGCCGTTTTTCGGCAAAAGTCCCATCGCGGCCATAAAGGTCTGGCTTTTGCCAGAGCCGCTTTCACCGACGATGCCGAGGCATTCGCCCTCGGCAATCTGAAAATTGACGCCTTTGACGGCTTCGATCATGCCATCCGCGGTTTCAAAGTTTACCGAAAGATTATTTGCGACCAGTAACGTCATATCAACGATCCTTCGGGTCTAGCGCATCACGCAAGCCATCTCCGATGAAGAACATGGTGATGATAATGGCGATGAAAATTGTCAGCGGGAATATCAGTTGCCAAAGCGTTCCATAGCCCATGGTGCCTGCGCCCTCGGCAATCAGACTGCCAAGTGATGTGTAAGGCTCAGAAATACCCAGTCCAAGGAAGGAAATGAAACTTTCCGCAAGGATCATATCCGGAACCAAAAGCGAGGCATAGACAATCACGACGCCCATTAAGTTGGGCAGGATATGGCGGAACATAATCACCGTTTCAGACACCCCGGCGGCCCGCGCGGCTTCGATGAATTCGCGGTTTTTAAGCGCAAGGGTCTGGCCCCGTACGATACGCGCCATGGTCAGCCAACTGACCAAGCCAAGCGCGACAAACAACATGACGAATGAGCGGCCAGCGACAACGAGCAGCAGGATGATGACCAGCGTGCTTGGAATGGCCAGCAGGATATCGACGATGCGCATCATGATCGAATCTGTGCGCCCGCCGACGAAACCGGCAATTGTGCCGTAAAGCGTGCCAACGATCAGCGCCATCGCGGCTCCGATCACGCCAACCAAAAGCGATATTGTCGTTGCCTGAATGACCCGTGAGTAAAGATCGCGGCCAAGGTAGTCCAAGCCGAAGTAATGACCGTTTTCGACCGAGGGACGGCCCTGATTAACGAGGTCTCCCATGCGTGCCCAGTCAATTTCCTCATTAGAGTATTGCGCAAAGAAGGGGCCAAAAATCGTGAACAAAGCGATGAGGGCCAACAGAATGACACTGCCCATGGCGGCTTTGTTTTTGACAAACCGGTCGCGGGCATCGCGCAGCAAAGAGCGACCACGTACCATGGCCTCTTCGTTTACGTCGGTGGCCAATTCGGCGTTTTTTGAATCATTTCCAAACATAGCCAGTCCCTTAGTACCGAATTTTCGGATCGAACCAGGCGTATGCCAAGTCAGTCAACAGGTTCACGGTGATCGTTAAAACCCCGTAGAGGATCGTAACACCGAGAAGCACCGAGTAATCCCTCTGTAGGGCTGAACCCACATAAGCCTGACCCAAGCCACCGGTCGAGAAATACATGTCGACGAAAACCGACCCTGTCAGCACCGCCACGAAGACAGGGCCAAGGTAGCTGAGAACAGGCAGCATCGCCGGCTTCATGGCGTGACGCCAGATGATCGTTCGCGTCGGCAATCCCTTGGCCTGCGCGGTGCGGATGAAGTTCGAGTTCAGGGTCTCGAGCATCGACGATCGGGTAATCCGTGAAATGGACCCCATGAAGGATGTCGACAGGGCAATCACCGGCATGATGAGGTATTGCCATTGCCCTCCGTACCAGCCTCCGCCCGGAAGCAGGTCCAGTTGCAGGGTGAATACAAAAATCAGGATCGGGGCCATCACAAAATTTGGCAGAGCTTGCGCCGCGATGCCAAGGCTGACGGCAAAATAGTCGAGCCATGAGTTGTGATTGATCGCAGCGGCGATGCCAAGACTGACGCCGACGCCAACGGCCACGATAAAGGACAGCGCGCCATAGGTGATCGAGATCGGAAAGCCTTGGGCAATGATGTCATTGACGTCGCGGTCCTTATATTTGAACGAGGGACCGAAATCGAAATGCACGACGATGTTGTAGAAGTAGTCCCAAAGCTGCTTCCATTCCGGTTGATCCATGCCATAGCGCGCCTCAAGATTTGCCAGAATTTGCGGCGGAATCGGGCGTTCGCTTGTGAATGGCCCACCAGGGGCAAGTTTCATCAGCGCCCACGATGCGACGATCAAAATGAAAATCGTCGGAATCGCGATAAAAATTCGTTTGATAATGTAGGATAACATGCGTGTTCCCCAGAAACGCAAAAGCCTGCGCCGCCAGAACAGGCGGCGCAGTTTTTCAATACAGAAAGATTACTCGGCGATCTTATAAAGGTCGCGTGAGTACCAGTTCTGCTCAACGTTGTTGACAGGCCAGCCGCCAAGATCCGTGTCCATCATGTAGTTGATGGTGTAGTGGTAGATTGGAATGATCGGCACATCGCGTGCGATGATTGCCTCAACCTCAGTATAGTTTGCGGTTGCGTCATCCAGTGTCTTGGCCTCTGCAAGAAGCGCATCAACTTCTGGGTTGTTGTACTTCGAGTCGTTGTAGCCGCTACCGGATTGAACGAGGTCGAGGAACGTCGATGCTTCGTTGTAGTCGCCACACCAGCCAGCGCGTGCAACTTCATACTGTTGGTTGCCACGGGTCTCGAGGAAGACTTTCCATTCCTGGTTTGACAACTCTACGTTGACGCCCAGCTTCTGCTTCCACATCTGGCTAACCGCAATCGCGATCTTCTTGTGGCCTTCTGAGGTGTTGTAGACCAGAGACAGATCAAGTGGATTGTCTGCACCGTATCCAGCTTCAGCCATAAGCTCCATCGCCATCGCGTCACGCTCAGCCTGAGTCATGTTGGCGGCTGGTGTGTCAGGAACTTCAAAGCCCGCCGTTGCACCCGGGGTAAACGTGTAAGCTGGGAATTGACCGCCCGCTGTTACGTTCTTGGTGATGATGTCACGATCCATCGCCATTGAAAGCGCCTGACGTACACGAACATCCTGCAACGCTGGGTTACCCGAGTCTGTCAGGTTGACGTTGTAGTAGTATGAGCACAAACGCGGTGCGACGAGAACCTTGTCAGGCATCTCTTGCGACAGACGTGGGTACTGGCCTGACGGGATTTCTGTCCGGTCAAGTTCACCGGCCAAGAAGCGTGTCATGGCGACGTTTTCGTCATTGATGACAAGCGCGACGACTTTATCAACGATGGTTGCGTCGTTGTTCCAGTACATTTCATTGCGCTCACGAACAGAACGCTCATTCGGCTCATGCACGGTCAGGACATAGGCACCGTTTGATACGATGTTCTCGGGCTTGGTCCAGTCTTTGCCATACTTCTCGATCGTGGCCTTTGGTGCCGGAAAGGTCGTCGCATGCGTTGTCATCTGCGCAAAGTAGGGCAGCGCAGCGCTGAGGCGGACTTCGAAGGTGTAATCGTCAAGCGCTGCTACGCCAAGATCTGTGATCGGCTTGTCGCCCGCCAGAATGTCGCTGACGTTCTCAATCGACATGATGTCCATGAACCATGAATATGGCGACGCAAGTTCTGGATCGACAGCCCGTTGCCAAGCGTAGACGAAATCGTTCGCTGTGACCGGATCACCGTTCGACCATTTCGCGTTCTTGCGAAGGGTAAAGGTGTAAACCGTTTTTTCGGCGTTCGTGGTATAACCGGTCGCGACACCCGGGATCAGGTTGCCATCGCGGTCCTGGTTCATCAGACCTTCGAAGAGGTCGCGCACGATCTCGGAACCCGACACATCTTCGACGACCTGCGGATCGACCGAGCTGTGCTCGTCAAGAACGCGGTAAGTAAAGGTCTGGTCAGCGGCCAGTTCCTCACCTGTTAAGGGATGCGTTTCCGACGCGTAAAGCGGGGACGCGATGAGTGTGGTGGCGAGCAGCGCACCAATAAGTGTTTTTGAAGTCATTTTGTAATCTTCCTCCTGTTGCGAAGAATAAAACCGGGCATTGATTTTCCATTTGATAATGGAGCCTCGGTTTGGGTACTGAGCAGTTCAGTATAATTTATTCAGTTTTTCCAGAGCCCGTTGCGCATGTCGTGGCGTCACGCTCTTATCCAATAGTGTCACCGCCAATTTCTTTTCATCAAGGAAAAAATGGCGTGGTTCGGCGCAAAATAATTACGTCGAGAACGCTATTTTTGCGCGCGTACAGATTAAAATTGACCATTTGGTCAGGCTGTCGATGTGAATCCGCCAACGTAGCAACGGGTTTGCGCGAGTCTTCGGCACGGCGGATGGCCGTCGTCACTTTAAAAAAGGGGCGCAATCGAGAAAAATCACGCCGATACATTTTTTTACAAATTTGTACTTTTTCGACGGGCGCACCCAAAATCTCTGCAAAATCAGGGGGCGAATCGCAGTCGCGACTCAGCCAATACGCGCAGCATTACGCGATCCTCAGGCGATTTCTCGGGGGCTTTCGGCCAGTACTTTCGCCGCTGCTGCGATAACGATCTCGGTGCCCGCGCCTTTTTGGTGGGCATTTTCGGAAAGGCATCTGCGCCAGGCACGCGCGCCGGGCAGGCCTGCAAACAGCCCAAGCATGTGCTTTGTAATCTGGTTTAATCGGCCACCGTTTTGAAGGTGACGCTCGATATAGGGGATCATTTTGTCGATCACCTCGGCCCGCGACACAGCACAGGTTTTCCCGAAAATCTCACGATCCGCCTGTAGCAATATATCGGCTGGCGAATGATAGGCCGACCGCCCGATCATCACGCCGTCCAAGCCCTGCGCAAGAAGCTCGTTGGCTTGCCCCAGCGAGGAAATCCCACCGTTGATCGAGATATGCATCATTGGAAATTGCTGTTTCACTGCAAACACCAAGTCATAATCCAACGGAGGAATATCGCGGTTTTCCTTTGGGCTGAGGCCTTGCAGCCACGCCTTCCGCGCGTGGACTGTCACCCGCTTGACCCCTGCATCCGAAATCTTTTGCAGAAAATCCGGCAGCACCTCGGCGGCGTTTTGATCGTCAACTCCGATCCTGCATTTGACGGTCACCTCAACCTGGCTTGCCTCGATCATCGCCGCGACACAATCGGCCACCAAATCTGGTGACTTCATGAGCACCGCGCCAAATGTGCCAGACTGAACCCGATCCGACGGGCACCCGACGTTGAGATTAACCTCATCATAGCCGGCATCGTTGACAAGCCTTGTCGCCGAGGCCAGCTCAGCCGGATCACTGCCCCCAAGTTGCAAGGCGACGGGGTGCTCCTCGGGATTGTAGTCGAGCAGATGCAACGCGTTGCCGCGCACCAAGGCAGGTGCCGTGACCATCTCGGTATAAAGCAACGCTTCGCGCGACATCAGCCGGTGGAAATACCGGCAATGGCGATCCGTCCAATCCATCATCGGGGCGACGGATAGTCGGGCAGCGTATGAGAGGTCTTTGGTCAAGGCGGGCACCCAAACAGCGAATGGGCGCTGTTTACACAGACCCGCCAAATAGTAAACCCGAGCCGCGTTTCCGAGGCTCGGGTTTTAAGGCATTCATCGGATCACTTAGAAGATAAAGTCGTCATCCGTGATGGTGAAGATCGACTGAAGATAAACCACATCCGTTGCGCTGAATTGGATATAGGTTTGAGACCCAGAGACCCCAATTGTCATATCCGCCGCCGAAGTGAACCCGTAGCCCGAGACGTCCAACCTATCGATGCCATCCTGGAAGTCGTGGATCTGGTCCGAACCAGAGTTGGGGTTGAAGACGAAGACGTCGGCGCCGCCATATGTATTGTATGACCCTGTACTATAGTTGCTGACAAAATCACCATAAAGCTGGTCATTGCCTTCGCCGCCTTCAATCGTGTCGGCGCCGCCGCTGAACTGAGTGTAATAGCTGGTGTACGACCGAGTGTAATAATAATCGCCAGAGATCACATCGTTGCCAGCGCCACCCGATAGGTCGTCGTTGCCGCCATAAAAATATGCCCGTGAATACTGGTAATAATTCCAAGGGGTATCATCACGCGCATAGTAAAAATCGCCGATAATTGTATCGCTGCCATCACCGCCATCCATGACGTGTTCGCCACCATAGAATCGCGTTTGACCACCATAGCTTCTTGTATTGTGTGCGTAGTCGAGGTCGCCGTACATTCTGTCATTGCCCCCTTCTCCGTACATTATGTCATCGCCACCATTTACTGTTACATACCTGTTGTAACTTGTATAAAACGACTCGAACCTGTTGAAGTCTCCGACCATGCGGTCACTTTCGCTTTGGCCATATAGAATGTCTTCGCCACCAGTAAATGTTTGGTTGCCTCTATAATTGTAATACGACCGCATGTATTCGCCGTCACCGTAAACAGTATCCCCGCCGGCACCTGCATAAATGACATCACTACCAAAGGTATCGTTGTAGTAATAATAGTTGCGATACCAACCATTAAAATCTCCGTAGACCGTGTCGTTACCAGCCAAGGCATCGACCTGTTGGTTTCCGCTTTGACCCGTCCATGTATCGTTGCCGTTCGTCAACGTGACGTAATTTGCAATTGGCGGACCATCGTTAATTCCGGTTACGGTTACTGTCGCCGATCCGACAGATGATCCCCCGTTGCCATCAGAAACAGTATAATCAATCGTCACAGTTGCGTTTTGACCGGCATTTAACGATTGATAGGCCGTTCCTGGGTCGTAGCTCAGCACTCCCCCGACAATTGAAACCGAACCCGAGCCGCTGGAGACCGACGCTGTTGTAACGCTCAGCGTATCACCGTCAACATCCGTGTCGTTGGTCAGTACGTCGATCAAAACCGCCGTATCCTCATCCGTCGTCGCGCTATCCGCAACCGCCACAGGCGCGTCGTTCACTGGGTTCACCGTAATCGAAACCGTCTGCACGGCTGAGGTCAGGGCCCCGTCGTTCGAGCGGAACGTAAAGCTGTCCGTGCCGTTGAAGTTGGCATTCGGCGCATAGCTGTAGGTGCCATCGCTGTTCAGCGTGACCGTGCCGTTGGCAGCACCAGTGACCAGATCAAAGGTCAGCGCGTCTCCGTCCACATCGGCCCCGACGACTGTGCCGGTGATCGTGGTGTCCTCGTTACCCGCAACCGCCGCGTCCGAGGCCGTCGGCGCGTCGTTCACAGCTGCAATCGAGATGGACACGATCTGATCCGCGCTGTCCGTTGAGCCGTCATTGGCAATGAACGTAAAGCTGTCCGCTCCGTTATAATCACCGCTTGGGGTGTAGACGAAGGTGCCGTCCGAATTCATTACGACGGACCCATTTGCCGGGCCGGTGACAACGCTGTAGGTCAGCGCATCACCGTCGGCATCCGTTGCAGCAACGGCGCCGGCGATATTGGTGTCTTCATCGCCAGAGAACGCGGCCGCGATGGCCACGGGCGCGTCGTTTACGCCTCCGACGACGACCGACATGGTATTCGTCGCGGTTGCACCGTGGCTGTCGGTTGCCATGACTTCTATCGTCACAGTGCGCGTTTCGCCATCGTCCAGATCCTGGAAATCGCTGCCCGGATCGAAAGACAGACTCGTCCCGGTAATGCTGGCCGAGCCTTCGCTTGGGCCGGTCACGATTGAGTATGTCAGGGTCGTGCCATCGTCATCGCTGTCGACATCGTCACCCAACGCGGAAAGGTCGATTGCAATCGCAGCACCGTCTTCTTCGGTCGCATCGCCATAGGCAAAATCGTCCATGGCCCACCAGCCACCGCCGTTGAATGGTCCCTGAGGCGTGATCTCAAGCCGATCAATCGCGCCAAGACTCGATGTCCAGTCGAAGAATTCAGCAAAGGCACCTAGGTTTACAACCTCGGTCCCAATGACGTTTCCATTTAGGTATCCGGTCAAACTGACGCTTGTCAGTTCGCCGCCATAGGTCGCGGTTGTGACACTCGCGAATGAGGCGCTGTTGAAGACAAAGGTGCTTCCGTCGGTCTTCTCAATAATGCTGAGGGGCGAAGCATGACCGTTCCAAGCCGCATTGGGCCCAGACGGTGCGTTGCCATTGGCAGACGCCAGAATATCGCCCTGCTGGGCAGACGACTGGCCTCCGATGCCTCCGGTCGTGCTCCAATTGAAGCCACCATAACCGTCAACCACGCGCGCAAGACTGTCGGTCGCAGAGGCCTCATCAAAGCCAAGCACACCCGCATTTGACTGCAATGTCGGTGCGTCATTGGTGCCGGTAATCGTAATCGTCGCCGTTTGGGTATCTGCGCCGCCGTTGCCGTCATCGACCGTATAGGTGAACGTATCGGTCGCGGTTTCGCCGACAGCCAGATAATCGAACTGACCATTCGCATCATAGGTGAATGTGCCGTCGTTATTGTTGGTCACCTGACCGACAGTGCCAGAGACATCCACGCTGAACGAATGGGTGTCACTTGTATCAACATCCGCATAATCGGCAGAAATCGTTACAACATCCGAAGGCGCGGTCACAATCGCTTCGAATGCAACGCCGCCAATGGCAATATCGTCGGTCGTATTAACTTCATAATCCAGACCGTTGATATTCATGTCCAGATCAACCACCCGGCCATCTGCAAGGGTCAGACCCGTCAGCGACAAGGCAATCTCGTCAACGTTCTTGTTTGCATCATCAACAGAGAGAACTTCGGGATAGGTGCCATGCTGATAGGCGGCTGGTCCACCATCCGTATCTGTCACCGAATATTGGCTTGCATCGACGGGCGTTCCGACGCCACCAACATAAACCTCGGACGCGACGCCCCACCCCGAACTGTTCGGGTTAACCTGAGCGACAATCCCGTTGCCCGAACCAAGATACTGCGCTGCGATCTGGTCGTAGGTGTTGTTGCTGCCAGTATCCCGCGCAATTGTATAGGACGCGCCAGTATCGATATCGAACACATAGAAGCGACCGAGGTTCGGCGCAGACGTCGCGCCGATGTTTCCGGAAAGCTGGGTTTGCCCCGCATCCTCGTCAACCGCACCTGAAATCGCTTGCGCAACAGGTGCATCATTCCGGCCTTCGACCAGAACCGTTGCAGTGTTGGCCGCAATGCCTCCGTTGCTATCGATCACGTCGTAGGACACGGTAACCGTCGCGTTTTCGCCAACAGCCAGATCGTTATACTGGCTTGGATCAAGGCTGAACGCACCGGTTTCCGCATCGACCAAGAAGGACAGCGCCCGCCCGTCGCTGGAGGTCACAACCACATTTGCAACGTCGAGATCGTCCGCTGCGTCAACATCAGACGCAGTGGCCAACAGATCGATCGAGACCGAACCCGCGTCTTCGTCGGTTGTTGGTGCTGAAATCGCCGAGGCTGTGGGCACATCGTTGGTGCCGGTCACGATAATACTGACGGTCTCGGTCGCTGTTGCACCTTGATCGTCTGTGACTGTTACCGTGAACGTCTCGGTCTCGCTTTGTCCCTCTGCCAGGGCATCCGTCAGCGCGTTTCCATTGGCGAGCGTATAGGTCCAATCGCCTGAATTAGCATCAATGGCGAAGCTGCCGTAAGTACCCGCCGCGTCACCTGACCAAACCGCCGTGGCGCCATTGTCCACATCAGAGGACACCATTGTTCCCGTCGCCACATCTGTACCGGCGACCACAGTGCCATCGTCCAGATTGCCGGATTCAATTACCGCACCTGCGGTGTCCGAGGCTTCGATTACTGGCGCGTCGTTCGTACCGGTGATGGTCACAGTGACCGTTTCGGTGTCTGTACCACCGTTGCCGTCATCGACGGTGATGTCGTAGCTTTGCGTCAGGGTCTGGCCCGCTGCCAGATCATCAATTGCGCTGTCGTCGATTGAGAACGACCAGTCGATGCTGCCTGCGCCGTCTCCGGTTGAAGCGTCCGCGACCGTGGCCGTCATGGTGCCGCGATAGCCCGCGCCGTTTGAGGCGACGTTGACCGTGTGGGTGTCGCTTAGATCGACGTCGCCAAAGGCGATTGATCCGTCCGTGACGTGGGTCGTGGCATTTTCACCAACCGCACCGTCTGCGATCTCGGTAACCGTTCCTGAAAGCTCGGCCGCGGCACCGCCAGCGTCCTCGGTGATTACCAGATTGTCGAGACCCCAGCTTTCGTCCGTTGGGCCTTGGTTTAGGGTGCTGGCAAACTGAAGTGTCACATCGCTCGCACTGGTGTTCAGCGTGATCGTGTAATGCCAGACCTCGGTGTTGTAGTTGGCCGTTCCCGGCAATGCCGGCTTTGTGTTCGTGACCGAGATTGCATATGGTTTTGACGACCCGTCGTTCGGCGGATAGCCATCGGTGCGGAAGAAATCGTCAATGATCATTGCGCCGTCTGCAAAGACACGGAAGCGCTCTGCATCCCATGTGCTGAACTCGTACACATCAAATTCGAGGGTGACCGTGGACTGGTTGCCACTTAGGGCAAATGTCTTTTGAGCCGAGTCTCCACCGCCAAAATTACCCAAAAACTCTGAGAAGTTGGCCGTGTCGGATGCATTTGTCGTGTTGTTCGTCCATCCGGTTGCACCGCCTTCAAAGTCCTCAACAATAGGGGCTGCCGGTCCCGTGTTGAACACCGGTGCATCATTGCGGCCTTCGACGACGAAGGATGCGGTGTTGGCCGCGACACCACCGTTGCCGTCAACGACGTCGTAGGTGACCGTGACCGTTTCGCTTTCACCGACGGCAAGGTCGTTGTACTGGCTTGGGTCGAGGCTGAACGCGCCTGTCTCGGCGTCGACCGAGAAGGCAAGCGCGCGCCCATCGCTTGACGCGACCGAGACATTGGCCACATCAAGATCGTCAGACAGGTCATCATCCGCTGCCGTCAGCAGCAGATCGATTTCAACCGGCGCGGCATCCTCATGCGTAGTGCCAGCATTGATTGCGGTGGCCGTCGGGCCATCATTCCGGCCTTCAATCAACACGGTCGCGGTGTTCGGAGTCACACCGCCATTTCCATCAACGACGTTGTAAGTGATTGTAACTGTTTCACTTTCACCAACTGCAAGATCGTTGTACTGGCTCGGATCGATGCTGAACGCACCGGTTTCGGAATCCACGGCATAGGCCAAAGCCCGACCGTCGCTTGAGGCGACCGCCACGCTGGCCACATCAAGATCATCCGTCAGATCGACATCGCTTGCGTTTGACAACAGGTCGATGGAAACAAGGGCCGCATCTTCGTTCGACGCCGGTGCTGTAATCGCCGCAACCACAGGCGCATCATTCGTGCCCGTGATTGTGACGGTGACTGTTTCGGTGTCTGTACCACCCTGACCGTCATCCACTGTGATGTCGTAGCTTTGCGTCAGAACCTGCCCCGCTGCCAGATCATCAATCGCGCTATCGTCGATTGCAAAGGTCCAATCAATCCTGCCTGCGTTGTCGCCCGTCGAGGCATCGGCCACAATGGCCGTCATACTGCCACGATAGCCTGCGCCGTTTGACGCGACGCTGACCGTGTGGGTGTCAATTGTGTCAACATCCGAGAAGTTGATGCTGCCGTCTACTGTGTGGGATGTGGCGTTCTCGCCGGCGGCAAGATCGGCGATTTCAGTGACCGAGGCGGTCGTATCCGCTGTGCCAATCACAGGCGCTTCGTTTGTGCCGGTCAACGTGATTGTAACCTGCTGGCTGTCGCTGGCTCCGGTATTATCCGTGATGGTAACCGTGTAGGTCTGCGTTACCGTCTCGCCCTCGGCGAGGTATTCAACGTCGGCGTTGGAGACCATAAACTCCCAATCTACCGAGCCTTCGCCGTCGCCCGTGCTGACGTCCGCAACCGCTGTCGTTAGGTCACCGAGATACCCAGCTCCGTTGGGCGTAACCGAGACCGTGTGGGCGTCAGTCAGATCAACGTCGCTGAACGCAATCGAACCGCTGTCGGTCAACGCAACGTCACCGCCAACACCACCGAGGCCGGCGGCGCCTTGACCCATAAGCTGGAAATTACCCGAGCTGTCCGCGACGGATAGCTCTAACACCGCTGCCCCGCCATGCTCAAAGAAGAACAGCTCGAGGCTGTGCTGGCCCTCGGACAAATTGACGGTTCCGGTGAACGTCTGTGAACCGTGATAATTCGGATCGTTGATAACCAAGTTGCCGTCAACAAAGAGATAGAGACCATCATCATTATAGGTTCGGAACGTGTAATTTCCGGCGCTCGTGACGTCAAAATCGGTGGTGATCCGCGCAAAGAAAAAGTCGTTCACACCGGTATAGTGGGTTTGACCGGTCGCGGCAGCCGCTGGCCACGGCTGGTTGGTCGCAGAATATCCCGTCACAGGGTAATCAACAAAGTCGATAAAGTCCGCATCGGCTTCGTAGAGCGTTACGCCATAGGCCGAAGGATTGGCCATGATGCTTTGCATCGTGTTCAGATTGTTGGTGCTGTATCCCTGATACTGTTCAACGTGGAACTTCATGTCGCCCGTGCCAACAGTCACAGTGGGGTCAATCACTTCGGCCTGAACCGAACCGCTGTCGTCCGCTGTACCGATGACCGGCGCATCATTCGTGCCTGTGATGGTCAGGGTGACGACCTCGCTGTCGCTTGCGCCGTTGTTGTCGGTGACGGTGACGGTGTAGCTTTGTGTCAGAACCTGACCTTGGGCGAGAGAGTCGATCGCGCTGTCATCAACCTGGAACGTCCAGTCGATTTCACCGGCGTGCTGATTGCCAAAGTTCTCTGTGTCGGTGCTGACAATGGCAGTCATAGCACCCAGATAGCCGCCGCCGTTGGGGGCGACAGTGACTGTGTGCACATCTGCCTGGTCCAGATCGCTAAAGGTGATCTGGCCGGTGGTCTCAAGAGTATCGACATTCTCGCCTGCGGCCAGATCGGCAATCTCGGTGACGCTTCCGGTGGTGACGGCCGAGGTGATCTCGGGGGCGTCATTGGTGCCGATCAGCGTGATCGTCAGTGTTTGCGTATCGGTGCTATTGGCCGCACCGCTGTCGTCGGTCACAGTGATTTCTGATGTGATAACATAGACTTGGCCTTCGGCCATGCGATCCACAAGCTCTGAGGCTGGCATATCGAAAGTCCAACTGCCGTCGGCATTCACCACAAGCGCGGCTTCCGCCATTGCGATGTCCTCGGGACGGAGTCCCTCTGGGCCATACGGAACCGGCTGACCCTGATAGGTGCCCGATACTGTCACTGGACCACGGGTCACAATATGGCTGTCCAGCGTGTCTACGTCCGAGAAGGTGACCACGCCGCTTGACGACAATGCCGTCGGGGCGATGCCCTCGGTTAGGGTCACATCCACCGGCGCAGTTTCAATCACCGGCGCATCATTGGTCCCCGTGATCGTCACGGTGACGGTCTCGGTTTTGGAGCCGCCGTCGTTGTCGGTGATCGTCAGCGTGTAGCTTTGGGTGAGGGTCTGGCCTGCGGCGAGGTCGTCGATGTCCGCATCCGCAATGTCGAACTGCCAGTCAACCACACCGCTGTCTTGGTTGCCAAAGCCTTGGGTGGCTGAGGTGACAGCCGCACTCATGCCACCACGATAGCCGGTGCCGTTTTCTGCGACGCTGACCGTGTGCACATTGGCCTGGTCGATGTCGCGGAATGCGATGGTGCCGGCGGTGCTCAGCGTGTCGCTGTTCTCGCCAGCCGCAAGGTCTGCGATCTCGGTGACCGCGCCTGAAGTGACGCTCGAGATGATCTCGGGCGCGTCATTGGTGCCGGTGATCGAGATCGTCAGAAGCTGCGTGTCACTGTCATTGGCCGCACCGCTGTCGTCGGTAACGGTGACAAGTGAGGTCAGCGTGATGCTCATGCCCTCGGCAAGACGCTCAATCTGATCGGTGACCGGAACATCAAAGCTCCAATTGCCGTCCGCATCCACCACAAGTGCGGCTTCCAAAAGTGCGACGTCCTCGGGGCGGATGCCTTCCGGATCAAGCGGCACCGGCTGGCCGAGATACTCTCCGCTTACCGTCAACGGCCCGCGTGTGACGACATGGCTGTCCAGCGTATCCACATCCGAGAAGGTGATCGCACCCGAGGCATTCAGCGATGCCGGTGCAACGCTTTCGCTTAGGGCAACATCAACAGCCGCGCTGTCGATGATCGGCGCATCATTCGTCCCCGTGATCGTCACGGTAACCGTGGTTGTGTCCGTGCCGCCATTGCCGTCGTCAACCGTGACGTCGTAGCTTTGGGTCAGCACCTGTCCTGCTGCCAGATCGTCGATGTCGGCGTCCGCGATATCAAAGCTCCAGCCGATCTGGCCGTCCGTGGTGGCGCTGGTTGAGGTCGGCTGCACAATCGAGAAGCTGCCGCGATAGTCCGCGCCATTGGCTGCAAAGCTGGCCGTGTGGGTGTCAGAGACATCCACATCCGAGAAAGTCACCTGACCGCTGGC
>JBELFK010000002.1:0-59192 GCA_042092935.1 Paracoccaceae bacterium
TAGACATAGGCGTTCATGCCGATTTCACCGGCTCCGCCCAGAGGCAGGTAAATAAGACGCTCGTTGCTCAAGCTGATAGTCCCTTGTTGTAGGCATGTATGACCGTCAGGCCGTGCATCGTTAGGTCTTCATCTAATGCGTCAAACAACGCTTCGGTTTGGTCAAACAGCGACGCAAGACCACCCGTCGCGATAATCTTCATCGGGCGTTCCCGTTCAGCCTTTATGCGGGCGCAAACCTCGCGCACCATGCCGATGTAGCCCCAGAAAACACCGGATTGAATACATTCAACCGTATTCGTGCCGACGACCTTTTGCGGCTTGGCGATATCGACATGCGGCAAGGCCGCAGCGGCCATGTGCAAGGCCTCAAGCGACAAGTTGACGCCCGGGGCGATGACGCCGCCAACATAGGCGCCGTCTCTGGCGACCACGTCAAATGTCGTCGCCGTTCCAAAATCGACCACGATCAGATCGCCCCCGTGGCGATCAAAAGCACCCGCCGCATTCACCAACCGATCCGGCCCGATCTGCGTGCCCAAATCCACCCGAGGATTTGCTGGCAATGCGCATTCCGGCTTGCCCACGACAATCGGACGGCAGCCAAAAAAGCGGTCTGCGAAAACGCGCAGGTTGAACACCACCCGTGGCACTGTAGACGATATGATGACGTCCGTAATGTCGAGCTTCAGCTCGTAGTGTTTCACAAGGGTCGAGAACCAGGTGAAATAGGCATCAGCAGTACGACCGTGATGGGTCGACGTCCGCATCGTGCAGAGAAACCTCTCGCCGTCCCAAATCGAGAACACCGTATTTGTATTGCCGCAATCAATCGCCAGAAGCATGCGCCACCTCTAGAAGAAAATATCAGCCGCGGGAATCGTCTCGCGGGCTTTTGCGGTCTTTAACACAAGATTGCCTTGCGCATCGACCGTCTCAAATGTGCCAGTCACCTCGTCGCGCATCGTGCGCGCAGTGATGACCTCACCAATCTTTGCGGCCCGTGACAGCCACAAAGCCCGAATGGGTGCAAATCCCAAAGTTCGAAAGCTGTCTTCGTGACGCGCATAGGCCGGTGCCAATAGGTCGAGAAACGCCTCGGGCGTCAATTGCACACCCGTCTCACCAAAGACCGACACCGGCGGCATCGCCGTCGCTTCCAAATCTTCCGCCCTTGGCGCAGCCACAAGATTGACCCCGATCCCAATCGCCATGTGACCAACGTCCTGCCCAAGCCCTGCGCTTTCAAGCAGTATCCCGGCAACTTTGCCACCCTTCAGCAAAACGTCGTTCGGCCACTTCAAAGACAGCCAGTCCGTGCGCCCCGTTGCCGCCTCAAGCGCATCAAACAAGGCAAGCGACGCCACGAAACTGCGCAAGGCAATCTGATCCGGCGTCTCGGTTGGGCGCATCACCAAAGTGGCGGTGAAATTTCCAACCGGTGCCTGCCACTGACGCCCTCGCCGACCGCGTCCTTTCGTTTGGGTCAGTCCCAATATCCACTCAGGCCCTGCAAGCGATCCGGCAATTCGCGCGGCCTCGGCGTTCGTGCTGTCCACCTCGGCCAAGATGCGCTTGCCATATCCAAGAGGCCAATCAGAACTCACTTTATCTTGCTCCAAATACCCACACCAAAAAACAAAAGCGACGCGCCTTGGCGCGTCACAATTGTGTCAAACCTGTTGAGGCTGCGCGATTTAATGGACAAGCGTTGCCGCTGCGGCTGCCGCCGGACCTTCGATGCCAAACAGATTGACGACACCGATTAGCATGATCGCCGCTGATGCCACCAACACGCCCGACAACATGGTCGATTTGCCACCATTCAACCCTTCGGCCTCGTCGCCGAAATACATGAAGAACACGATACGCAAGTAATAGAACGCACCAATGGCTGACGCGACAGCCGAGGCAACAACCAGCCAAACCATGTCCGCTGCAATCGCAGCCTGCCACACGCCCAGTTTCGCGAAGAACCCAAGCATCGGCGGAACGCCCGCCAGCGAGAACATCAGCACCAGAACGGCCATCGCCTTGCCCGGTTCGGATCGCGCATAAAGACGCAGGCTGTCAATATGTGTTACCGGCTGGCCGTCGCGCTCCATCGACAGAATAAAGGCGAATGTTCCGATGTTCATGGTCACATAAATCGCCATGTAAATCAGCATCGCAGAAATGCCAGCCTCGGTTCCCGTTGCCAGACCGATCAACGCATAGCCCATATGGGCAATCGAGGAATAGGCCATCAGACGTTTGATGTCGCGCTGACCAATCGCGGCAACCGCGCCAAGGAACATCGACAAAACCGCCAGCAATGCAATGATCTGCTGCCAGTCGCCCACCATACCGCCAAAAGCGTCATGCATGACACGCGCGAACAACCCCATGGCCGCAACCTTGGGCGCGGTCGCAAAAAAGGCGGTCACCGGCGTCGGAGCGCCCTCGTAAACATCAGGCGTCCACATGTGGAACGGCACAGCCGAAACCTTGAACGCAAAACCCGACGCCATGAACACCAGACCAAACAGCATGCCGATTGGCATGTAATCGCCTTGGGTTGCCTGAGCGATTCCGCTGAACAACGTCGTTCCCGAGAAGCCGTAGACCAGCGACGCACCGTAAAGCAACAAGCCGGAACTCAGAGCGCCAAGAACGAAATACTTCAGTCCAGCCTCGGTCGATTTCAGACTGTCGCGACGGATCGAGGCAATGACATAAAGCGCCAGCGACTGAAGCTCGAGCCCCATGTAAAGCGTCATCAAATCGCCCGCCGAGACCATCACCATCATGCCAACCACGGCCAGTGTAATCAGGATCGGATACTCAAACTTCAGCATCCCGCGACGCGCGGCGTAGTCCTGACTCATGACGATGACCGCTGCTGCCGACAACAGGATCACGACCTTTGCAAAGCGGCTAAAAGCGTCGTCCGTATACATGCCACCAAAGGCCGAATTGTCGCCCGCGCCATTCATGCCAATCCAAGCGGCCAGAACCACAAACAGGCTTGCGGTGATCCACGTCAGCATCGACGCCGATTTGTCTTTGCCCGTATAGACAGCCCCAACCAACGCCAACATGGCGAAGACAGACAGGATGATTTCCGGCAGGATAATATTCAGATCAGCCTGAAGCATCGTTCAAATCCTCAATGGGTTGCCGCAGTTGCCGATGCTGCAAGATCCGCAGTCGTGGCAAGGGCCGAATTGTAGTTGATAAGCAGGTTCTCGACCGATGGGCCGATAATGTCGGTCACCAGCGATGGGTAGACGCCCAGCAAAAGCGTCATGAACACCAGCGGCGCCATGATCCAGCGCTCGCGGCTGCTCATGTCTTCGATGGATTTCAACGCCTCTTTGATAAGGTCACCAAGCACGACACGGCGATAAAGCCACAGCGCGTAGGCCGCCGAGAAGATCACACCGGACGTCGCGATGGCGGCGATCCATGTGTTATACTGGAACATCCCCACCAATGTCAGGAATTCGCCGACAAACCCCGAGGTTCCCGGAAGGCCGACGTTTGCCATGGTGAAGAACATGAAGATCAGCGCGTAGGCAGGCATCCGGTTCACAAGACCGCCATAAGCGGCAATATCGCGGGTGTGCATGCGGTCGTAGATCACGCCAACACTCAGGAACAATGCGCCCGAGATAAACCCGTGCGAGATCATCTGGAAAATCGCGCCGTCAACGCCTTGTTGGTTGGCAACGAAGATACCGGCGGTGACATAACCCATGTGGGCAACCGATGAATAAGCGATCAGCTTTTTCATGTCTTCCTGCACCAGCGCCACCAGCGACGTATAGACAATCGCGATCACCGACAGCCAGAGGACCAGATCGGTCATCACATCCGCGCCAACGGGGAACATCGGCAAGCTGAAGCGCAAGAAGCCATAGCCCCCCATCTTCAACAGGATCGCCGCCAGCACGACGGACCCAGCCGTCGGTGCCTGAACGTGCGCATCAGGAAGCCACGTATGGAACGGCCACATCGGCATTTTCACCGCGAAGCTGGCAAAGAACGCGAGGAACAGCATCGTTTGCAAGCCACCAACAACGGTGATCCCAAGGACCGAGAAAGTCTCGGACGCGAACTCATGCGTTGCAAGTGCCACCATATCGGTTGTGCCTGCGTCGGCGTACATCGCCACCATCGCCACCAGCATCAACACCGAGCCGATGAAGGTGTAGAGGAAGAATTTGAACGATGCATAAATACGGTTCGCGCCGCCCCAGATGCCGATAATCAGGAACATCGGGATCAATCCGGCCTCAAAGAACAGATAGAACAGCACCAGATCGAGCGCCATGAAGACGCCCAGCATGAGCGTCTCCAAAAGCAGAAACGCGATCATGTATTCTTTGACACGGACCTTCACATCCCAGCTGGCCAGAACAACCAGAGGCATCATGAATGTGGTCAGCATCACGAACAGCACGCTGATACCGTCGACACCCATCTTATAGGTCAGACCCATCAGCCATGCGCGCTCTTCAACGTATTGCATGCCCGGATCGGACGAGTCGAATTCGGCCAGAATGAACAGCGACACGAGGAACGTCACACTGGTCGCCACAAGGGCGAGCATTTTTGCCCGACCGTTGGCCGCGTCGTCTTCACCGCGCAGGAAGATCGCCAGGATCAGTGCTGCGACAGCGGGGATAAACGTAACAATGGAAAGAAGGTTTGCCATTAGTTCGCTCCTCCGCTGAGCGACATCCAGGTAATCAATGCAACGATGCCAAGCACCATCGCAAAAGCGTAAGTGAACACGTAACCAGACTGGGCCTTACCAGCGAGGCGGGTGAAGAAAGGAATAATCCCCATCGCGATCCCATTCAGCGTACCGTCAATGACGTTGCCGTCGCCGCGTTTCCAGAAGAAACGACCGAGGGCACTTGCTGGCTTGACGAAAAGGAAATCATAGGCCTCGTCAAAGTACCATTTGTTCAACAGGAACTGATAGAGTGGACGCTGGTTCGCCGCCAGACGGCCAGGGATCGTCGGATTGATGATGTAGAACCAGAACGCCGTGATAAACCCGAGGATCATCGCAACAAACGGCGACAGTTTCACCCATGTTGGCACGTAATGCGCTTCGTGAAGCACAGTATTCTCGGGCTTAAAGTAGATCGCTGCCTCGCCCGGTTCTCCGGCCATGACGTATTTCAGCTTCGAGGCTTTCGGGTTTGACTCGGCGACCTCTTTGACCAGCTCTTCCGCCGGGGCTGTGTATTCACCGCCGAAATACTTTACGACCTCATTGGGTTTACCAAAGAACGAGCCGTACCAGATCATACCCGCAGTGATCGAGCCGATGGCGAGAACTCCGAGCGGCACCAGCATAACCATCGGGCTTTCATGCGCGTGGTCATGGGTGTGCTTGTCGCCACGTGCCTTGCCATAGAAGGTCAGGAACATCAGACGCCAGCTATAGAACGACGTGAACAGCGCCGCGATCACAAGCATCCAGAAGCCGTACCCACCCATAGTGCCGACATAGGCGCTTTCGATGACGGCGTCCTTTGACAAGAACCCTGCAAAGCCGATCGGAATGTCACCGAATGCGATGAGCATTGGCGGAATTCCGACACCGGTAATTGCCAATGTGCCGATCATCATCGCCCAGAAAGTATAGGGCATTTTTTTGCGCAGACCGCCGTAGTTCCGCATGTCTTGCTCGTGATGCATCCCGTGGATCACCGAACCGGCCCCAAGGAACAGCATCGCCTTGAAAAACGCGTGCGTGAACAAGTGGAACATTGCGACCGAATAAACTCCGACACCTGCGGCGACAAACATGTAGCCAAGCTGGGACATCGTTGAATAGGCGATGACGCGTTTGATGTCGTTTTGCACCAGACCAATCGTCGCCGCGACAAACGCGGTCGAGGCCCCGAGGAATACGATAAAGCCTTTGGCCTCGGGGGCGAATTCGAACAGAGGCGACATGCGCGCCACAAGAAAGACGCCAGCCGTCACCATGGTCGCAGCGTGGATCAAGGCCGACACGGGGGTCGGGCCTTCCATCGCATCCGGTAGCCATGTGTGCAGGAACAACTGGGCCGATTTACCCATCGCACCGATGAAAAGAAGAACCGCCAGAAGGTTCGCGGCGTTCCAATCGTTCCACAGGAAGGTCAGGGATTTATCTGCAAGCTCGGGGGCTGCGGCAAAGACGTCGTCGAATTGGATCGATCCGGTCATCATGAACAGACCGAAGATGCCCAAAGCAAAGCCAAAATCGCCCACACGGTTGACAACGAACGCTTTTATCGATGCCGCATTCGCGCTGTCTTTGCGGTAATAGAAACCGATCAGAAGATAGGACGCGACGCCAACGCCTTCCCAACCAAAGAACATCTGAACGAGGTTGTCCGAGGTCACCAGCATCAGCATGGCGAAGGTGAAGAACGACAGGTAGGCAAAAAAGCGTGGACGGTAACTTTCGTCCTCAGAGAAATTTTCGTCGTGGGCCATGTAGCCAATCGAATACATATGCACCAGCGCCGAAACCGTCGTCACAACGATCAGCATGATCGCGGTCAACCGGTCGAGACGAATGCCCCAGCTTGTGTCAAGCGTACCGGACTGGATCCATGTCAGGATCTCGATGTTCTTGGTTTCGCCGTCGAACCCCAGGAACACGATCCAGCTGAGGATCGCCGACAGGAACAACATGCCGGTTGTGACATACTGAGCCCCTTTGTCGCCAATGATCCGATGACCGAACCCTGCGATAATGGCGCTCACCAGAGGGGCAAATAGGATTACCGATTCCATCAAATCAGCCTTTCATCACGTTGACGTCTTCGACCGCGATGGTGCCGCGGTTACGGAAGAAGCAGACGAGGATTGCAAGGCCGATGGCAGCTTCCGCCGCCGCGACCGTGAGAACGAAGAGTGTAAAGACCTGACCGACCAGATCGCCGAGGAAGCTCGAGAAAGCAACGAGGTTGATGTTCACCGACAGCAACATCAATTCGATCGACATCAGCAAAACGATCACGTTCTTGCGGTTCAGGAATAGCCCGAAAATTCCGATGACGAACAGCGTCGCCGCCACTGTCAGGTAATGCTCAATTCCGATCATACCGTCCTCACTTCATGTACTTTGTTCCGGAAAACTCGGCCGTGCCGATCTCCGAAAATTAAATAGGGTGCGCATTTTGGTTTGCGCCGTGTCTAGAAGAAAGCCAAAGGTCTTACGAACAACCCACGCCCCTACCGTCAATTTCAAAATCCAGAATAATGCGTAAATCCCGACACCCATCGGTGAGAAAACCACGCTCCAGAAACTTGTCATCTGTTACAGCCCCTGCCCTGGCTTGACGTCTTTCAATTCCATCGACTTGGCCGGATCGCGATACATCTGCGCCAGAATATCCTGACGCTTGACGTCCGTGCGATGGCGCAGCGTCAGAACGATGGCGCCGATCATGGCAACCAGCAGGATCAGGCCTGACAGTTGGAACAGAAGGAAATATTTGTCGTAGATCAGCAAACCAAGCGCTGCTGTGTTCTGCGTATCCGTCGGCGTCACGGCCCCGCGCAGCGATTGCGCTTGTTCGGCCTCGGTCCATGCGCCATAGGCCATGCCGAGTTGCATCAACAGAACAAGCCCGATCAGCAAGGCCAACGGCATATAGCGCGCCATTTCGGCTTTAAGCTCGGCAAAATCCACATCCAGCATCATCACGACGAACAGGAACAATACCGCGACCGCGCCGACGTAGACGATAATCAAAAGCATCGCCACGAATTCCGCACCCAAGAGCACGAACAATCCGGCCGAGCTGAGGAACGCAAGGATCAACCATAAAACCGAGTGAACCGGATTGCGGCTTACCACGGTGAAGAAGCCACCTGTGATCGTCGTGATCGCAAAGGCGTAAAAGGCTAAGGCTGCAACGGTCATTGCTCATCATCCTTGTTGTTGTCCATGACTTCCCTGGCAAGTTCCATTGCGCGGGTCATGGCCGGAATACCGGCGAACATCGACATTTGGGCGATGGTCTCGGCGATTTCATCATGGGTCGCACCCGCTTCCAGGGCATGACGGATCGTCATGCGAAACGGCGTGTCGGCCTGTGCGCCTTGCATCGTGAGACCAGCAATGGTCAGCAGCAAACGCGTTTTCGCGTCCAAGCCTTCCTTGCTGATCCCTTTGCCAAAGGTCATTTCCATCATTTCCTTGGGCATTGTGGGCCAAAGGGTCTCGAACCCGCGCGGCGAGAACGACTCGAGTGCAGGGTTAAATGACTTTGCCATTTCCTGCGCCTGGGCCATCATCAGCTCAAAAGGGGTTTTCATATCGCTCATCGGTAGGGTGCATCCAACTCGAGGTTGCGGGCGATTTCCGCTTCCCAACGCTCACCATTCGCAAGAAGGCGGTCTTTGTTGTAAAACAACTCTTCGCGGGTTTCCGTTGCGTATTCGAAATTCGGGCCTTCGACGATGGCATCCACAGGACAGGCTTCCTGACAGAACCCGCAGTAGATGCATTTTGTCATGTCGATGTCATAGCGCGTGGTGCGACGGCTGCCGTCTTCACGCGGTTCGGCGTCAATGGTGATCGCCTGCGCGGGGCAGACGGCTTCGCACAATTTACAGGCGATGCAACGCTCTTCCCCGTTTGGATAGCGGCGCAAGGCATGCTCGCCACGGAACCGAGGCGACAGCGGGCCTTTTTCATGCGGGTAGTTCACCGTCGCTTTGGGCGCGAAGAAATACTTAAAGCCGAGCTTGAAGCCCTTGAAAAAGTCATTGAGCAGGAAATAGCCAGCCGCGCGCTTGTAATCGATCTGAGTCATATCAGCCTCCAATCGCCCAGCGAGCGTATGCGCCGCCGAATGCTTCGAATTTTGCAAGGAACGACACCAAAACAACCCAGACCAGCGACAATGGCAGGAAGACTTTCCAACCGATACGCATCAGTTGGTCGTAGCGGTAACGCGGTGTGATCGCCTTAATCATCGAGAAGGCAAAGAACACGAGGAACATTTTGCCGACCATCCAAAGTAGGCCATCAGGCAGCCCAGGAATTGGCGACAACCAGCCACCAAAGAACAGCAAGGTCACAAGCGCCGTCATCAGCACCATGGCCAACAATTCGCCAAGGAAGAACAGCATGAACGGGGTCGAGCTGTATTCAACCTGATAACCGGCAACCAGTTCGGATTCCGCTTCTGGAAGGTCGAACGGCGGGCGGTTGGTCTCAGCCAGCGCCGAGATGAAGAACAGGAACAGCATCGGAAGATGCGGCAACCAGTACCAGCTTAACAGGCCATAGTCGCCCGCCTGTGCATTGACGATGTCGCCAAAGTTCATCGAACCGGTCGAGATGATTATGCCGATGATAATCAGGCCGATCGAGACCTCGTAGGAAATCATTTGCGCCGCCGAGCGAAGTGATCCGAGGAACGGGTATTTCGAGTTCGAAGCCCATCCGCCCATGATGACGCCGTAAACCTCGAGCGAGGAAATCGCGAAAACATAGAGGATCGCCACGTTGATGTCCGCAATCGCCCAGCCATCGCCGAACGGGATCACCGCCCAGACGATAACCGCCATGACGACCGAAATCATCGGTGCCAGAAGAAAGACCACGCGGTCAGCGCCGGCGGGAAAGACGACTTCCTTGACGATATACTTAATAAAGTCGGCAAAACTTTGCAGGATGCCAAACGCGCCAACCACGTTCGGACCTTTGCGCAACTGAACCGCTGCCCAAATCTTGCGTTCGCCATACATCAGGAAGGCCAGCGATGTGACAATCGGTAGGATCAGAAGAAGCGTCTTGCCAAGAATGACAAGGAAAATCCCCAGATTGGTGTCCGTAAAGAATTCAGCCATATGTCCTCACACCGTAGGTACTTCGTTTTCGTTACAAGCAGCGACGACAACTTCGGCGTCGATCTGCCGTCTTCCGCGGGGCAATGCGTCAGACACGGTGTAAAACGCGTCTGCCTGCCAATAGTCGGTTTCTTCCGAGACCGTCGTACTGACATGGCGTGCAAAGCCGTATCCACGGATCAATGTATATTGTGCAGCCACGCATTCCGCGTATTCCGCAACATCCGCAATTCGGTTCGCGCCAATCATCTTGACGCGAAACTGGACGATATCATCATCCAGCAAACGGGTTTCCGAGCCGAGATAATCAAATCCGGCGCGGGAAAAATTCAGATCGCCACTGTTCACTGGTGCACAGGCCCCGCCCAGAAGGGCCAGACCCATGGCTGGAAGATATGTGGCGCGGGCCACCATCACTCGGCAGCCACTTTTGTTGCGCCGCGCGACTTGGCGTTGGCCGACAGCTCGCCCATCAATGCCGATGCGCGGGCAATCGGGTTGGTCAGATAGAAATCTGCAATCGCATTGCGGAACTTGCCTTTTTCCAACGTCTGCGTTGGAAGCGGCTGCCACTCGTTCACGACAACCTGATCCACCTGCGCCAAATGCGGCACCTCGGCGACCACGGCCTGACGCAATTGCGCCAAGGAGTCATAGGCCAACGGTGACCCGAGATTGGCCGACAATGCACGCAACACGGCCCAGTTTTCCTTTGCCTCTCCCGGAGGGAACGCTGCGCGAAGCGCCAACTGAGGCCGTCCTTCGGTGTTCACAAACAACCCGTTTTCTTCGGTATAGGCAGCGGCGGGCAGGATAATGTCGGCGCGATGTGCACCGTTGTCACCGTGGCTGCCTTGGTAAATCACGAACGCGCCTTCTTGCATCGCGATCTCGTCTGCTCCGAGGTTATAGATCACTTCGGCACCCGTCAGAGCAGCCTCAAGTCCACCATCGGTCGTCGCGTTCACATCCATCGCTCCGACGCGACCGGCAGCGGTGTGCAACACCAGCATACGGCCACCCAGGGCCGAGGTCAGAGCCATGGCCTGACCAAGAATGGTTTCACCATCCGCTTCGGTCAACGCGCCCTGGCCCACGATCACAAGCGCACCTTCGGTCGCGGATGCTGAGGCAATAGATTTCTCAATCGATGCACGACCCGGGCCAATAAGATCATAGTCATAGGTCAAATCAGCCGCTTCGCCGATCACTTTGACGTCGGCGCCATTCAACCATGCTTTGCGAATGCGCGCGTTCAACACAGGTGCTTCGTTGCGAGGATCCGTCGCGATCAGGTAGATCAGCTTCGCGCTGTCGATGTCTTCGACCGCAGCCGTGCCGACATAGGCGGACCGGTTGCCCGCCGGCAATTTTGCGCCATCGACGCGGCACTCAACGCTGCCGCCCTGCCCTTCGACCAACTGCTTCAAGGCAAAGGCCGCTTCAACCGGTGCCAAGTCACCAACCAACCCAGCAACCTTCTTGCCGCTCATCGCCGAAGCGGCAGCGGCCAGAGCCTCGCCCCACGTCGCTTTGCGCAGCTTGCCGTTTTCACGGATATAGGGTGTGTCAAGACGTTGACGGCGCAGACCGTCCCAAACAAAACGGGTTTTGTCGGAAATCCACTCTTCGTTCACGCCATCATGGTTGCGCGGCACAAAGCGCTTCACTTCGCGCCCTTTGGTATCCACACGGATGTTCGACCCAAGCGCATCCATCACGTCGATCGACTCCGTCTTGGTCAATTCCCAAGGACGCGCGGTGAACGCATAGGGCTTGGACGTCAACGCCCCAACCGGACAAAGGTCAATGATGTTGCCCTGCAAGTTGCTGTCCAAAGTTTCGTTCAGATAGCTTGTGATCTCGGCATCTTCGCCGCGACCGGTTTGGCCCATCTGAGTGATACCGGCGACCTCCGACGTAAAGCGCACACAGCGGGTGCAGCTGATGCAACGGGTCATCGCCGTTGACACAAGCGGCCCGAGGTTCAGATCGTCGACCGCGCGTTTGGCTTCGGTGAAACGCGAATCCGAGATGCCGTAGGCCATCGCCTGATCCTGAAGGTCACACTCGCCGCCCTGATCGCAAATCGGGCAATCCAGCGGGTGGTTAATCAGCATGAATTCCATCACGCCTTCACGCGCTTTCTTGACCATTGGCGAGTTGGTTTTCACAACCGGAGGCTCACCATTCGGACCGGGACGCAGATCACGCACCTGCATCGCACAAGACGCCGCTGGCTTGGGGGGGCCACCCACGACTTCGACAAGACACATCCGGCAGTTACCGGCGATCGACAAACGCTCGTGGTAGCAGAAACGTGGAACCTCGGTCTGCGCCAATTCGCAGGCCTGAATAAGGGTCATTGCGCCGTCTACTTCGATCTCGCGATCGTCGATAATGATCTTGCGTAGGTCAGACATGTTCACTTCGCTCTCAGTAATGAACCGATCAGGGATTGATCCGCGATTTCGTCGCGTCCCCACCGGCAGAAAGTCTCGGGATCGTCATAAGAGACGTTTTTTTCGGCCATCAGCGCTTCGCCACGGGCGCGCAGAACGGCTTTTGCCTCGTCGCTGTTGCGATAGGCTTTGATTTCATCGTCGGTGTAGCCCAGATCCTTGGCATCGTTGACAAGGTTCCACAGCATTCCAACACCCTTCAGAACGCGCCCCGAAATGCTGTCGCACCGGTTGCGAATTTCATCCGCAACAAGGATCGCTAAAAGGGCGTCGTTGAGCGGTTTGTTGTCGCCCAGATAGGGGCGTTCCTCTTGCGCTGCCACTGGGCTTGCAAGGGCAACCACAACTGCCAAAACCGAAAATACACGCGTTTTCATACCATTAACTCCGTTGTTCACTGCGTTCAGGAAAGCAGACACACTGCCCCCTTCCCGAGTGGACATCGGGTTGCTGTCGGCCGCTATGCAATATCGCGGGGCCGCCATGGGTGATATGAGCGCTAGGTTGCTCACTCAGCTGCAATCGCTTGTTTGCCGCGGATGCGGTCTTCGATTTCTGGGCGGAAGTTGCGGATCAGGCCTTGGATCGGCCATGCGGCAGCGTCACCCAATGCACAGATCGTGTGACCTTCAACCTGCTTGGTCACATCCCACAACATGTCGATTTCCTCAACCGAGGCCTCGCCTTTGACCAGACGATCCATCACACGCATCATCCAGCCGGTGCCTTCGCGGCATGGCGTACACTGACCACAGCTTTCGTGTTTGTAGAATTTCGACAACCGCCAGATCGCCTTGATGATATCGGTCGACTTGTCCATGACGATCACAGCTGCGGTCCCAAGGCCTGAACCAAGCTCGCCGCGCAGGTAATCAAAATCCATGATCGCGTCGCGCATGTTTTCGCCGCGCACACAAGGCACGGACGAGCCGCCCGGAATAACCGCCAGCAGGTTGTCCCAGCCGCCGCGAATGCCGCCGCAATGCTTTTCGATCAGTTCTTCAAAGCTGATCGACATTTCCTCTTCCACCACACAAGGGTTGTTCACATGCCCCGAGATCGCAAACAGCTTGGTGCCTGCATTGTTCGGACGCCCGAAACCGGCGAACCACTCAGGGCCGCGCCGCAGGATCGTCGGTACAACGGCGATGGATTCGACATTGTTCACCGTGGTCGGGCACCCATAGAGACCCGCCCCCGCAGGAAACGGAGGCTTCATGCGGGGCATGCCTTTTTTGCCTTCTAGGCTTTCGAGCAACGCGGTTTCTTCGCCGCAAATATAGGCGCCTGCGCCGTGGTGCAGATAGAGATCGAAGTCCCAACCTGATCCGGCCGCGTTTTTGCCAACAAGTCCCGCATCATAGGCTTCGTCGATGGCGTTTTGCAGGGCCTCACGCTCGCGGATATATTCGCCGCGAATGTAGATATAGCAGGCGTTCGCATTCATCGCGAAGCTGGCAATCAGGCAGCCTTCGATCAGCGTATGCGGATCGTGGCGCATGATTTCGCGGTCTTTGCAGGTGCCCGGTTCGGATTCGTCGGCGTTCACCACAAGATAAGCCGGACGACCGTCGCTTTCCTTGGGCATGAACGACCATTTCAGACCGGTCGGGAAACCAGCACCCCCACGACCACGCAACCCCGAGGCTTTCATCTGATCGATGATCCAGTCGCGACCTTTCTTGATGATGTCGCCGGTGCCGTCCCAATGGCCACGCGCACGCGCGCCAGCCAGGGTGCGCTCGTGCATCCCGTAGATGTTGGTAAAGATACGGTCCTGATCTTTCAGCATTGCCAGATCATCCTTGATTGTCCCGACGCGCCCGCCGGATTTGAAATGTGACCACCAACGCCCAGATCAGCGCGGCGATTGCGGCAAAATCGAACAGAAATGCGAAACGTCCCGGCATTCCCAATTTCGGCCCAAGCCAGTTCGCGCCAAGCCAGGCAACCATGGTCACAGCAATCACAACGCCAACAATGCGCCCCTGCTTTGCCAATTTATCGTCTAGCTCTTTGCCCATGATAATCTTTAGCCCTTCACCAATTCGGCGGCCTGAGCCATCCAATCATCGCGTTCGATCCGGCCTTTGAACTTCAGGCGGTTGTCGACCCAAGCGATTTCGGCAGCCGTCCATGCCGCGATCTGATCGTAATGGTAAAACCCGAGCGAATTCAGCAGTTCTTCCAGCTTTGGACCCACACCTGATATCTTTTTCAGATCGTCTGCACCGCCGTCACGGGCTTCCGTCAAGGTTTCGGGTTGCTGTTCTTCGATTTCCGCTTCGACTGCTTTCGCCGGCTTTGGCGCTTGCTGAGCCGCGGACTTTGGTCGCGCCGGTTCGGCTGGCACTTTCGCCTTAGAAGCCGCGCCACCGATCCAAGGTGTCAGCAGCGGAACCTCGGTGCCGTCGATGCGCTTGACGGTATCGCCAAGATCATCCGCCAATTGGGCCGAGGCATTCAGTTTATGCTTGTCGGCTTCATACTCTTTGAGGCTGGTCAGCCCGCTCAGCGGTTCAGCCGCATAGCGACCGTTCTGTGGGCCGGGTGTCGGAACCTTGCCAGCCGCCAAATCATCGAGGATTTGCGCGAAGCTCTCCGCTGTCAGGTCTTCGTAGTAGTCTTTGCCGATCTGCACCATCGGCGCGTTCGAACAAGACCCGAGGCATTCAACCTCTTCCCAGGAAAACTTGCCATCGGCAGAGACTTCATGCGCCGATGGTGCGATTTTATCCTGACAGACCTTAATCAAATCTTCCGCGCCGCAGATCATGCAGGACAGCGTGCCGCACACCTGAACATGCGCGACAGACCCGACGGGCTGCATCTGGAACATGAAGTAAAACGAGGTCACTTCCAACACGCGAATAAACGCCATATCGAGCATGTTTGCGATAAATTCAATCGCCGGTCTGCTAACCCAACCCTCTTGTTCCTGTGCACGCCACAAGAGCGGGATCACAGCCGAGGCCTGACGACCCTCGGGGAATTTTGTCATCTGGGCTTCTGCCCAAGCCTGATTTGCTGGCGTGAAAGCAAAGCTCTCAGGCTGTTCGTGGTGAAGACGGCGGAGCATTAGCGGTCAATCTCCCCAAATACGACGTCCATTGTGCCGATGATGGCGGCGCAGTCGGCCAACTGGTGGCCTTTCATCAAATAGTCCGAGGCCTGCAAGTGCAGAAATCCTGGTGCACGGATTTTCGAGCGGTAGGGTTTGTTGCTGCCATCGGCCACCAGATACACGCCGAACTCACCCTTTGGGGCCTCAACGGCGGCGTAAACTTCACCGGCGGGAACATGGAAGCCCTCGGTGTAAAGTTTGAAATGGTGGATCAGACCCTCCATCGAGGTTTTCATCTCGCCACGTTTAGGAGGCGTGATTTTCCCGCGCGCCAGAACATCACCCTGCCCTTCGGGCGCGCGAAGTTTCTCGATGGCTTGCAGAATGATCGAGGTCGACTGGCGCATTTCTTCCATACGCATCAGGTAACGATCGTAGCAATCACCGTTTTTGCCGACGGGGATCTGGAATTCAAACTCGTCATAGCATTCATAGGGTTCAGCACGCCGCAGATCCCAGGCCATCCCAACCGAACGCGCCATGACGCCAGAAAAGCCGAAATCGAGAACGGTCTGTTCATCAACCACGCCAATATCGACGTTGCGCTGCTTGAAAATGCGGTTCTCGGTGAGAAGCCCGTCAATGTCATCAAGTTTGGCTGGGAACTGATGCGCCCAAGCCTCGATGTCGTCGATCAATGCGTTTGGCAGGTCTTGGTGAACACCGCCGGGACGGAAATACGCCGCGTGCAGGCGGGCACCACAAGCGCGCTCGTAAAAGTCCATCAGCTTTTCGCGCTCGTTAAAGCCCCAAAGCGGAGGTGTCAGCGCCCCAACGTCCATCGCCTGTGTGGTGACGTTCAGCAAGTGGTTGAGAACCCGACCGATTTCCGAATACAGCACGCGGATCAGCGAGCCGCGACGCGGCACTTCGGTTTCTGTCAGCTTTTCAATCGCCAGACACCAAGCATGCTCTTGGTTCATCGGCGCCACATAATCGAGACGGTCGAAATACGGCAGGTTTTGCAGATACGTCCGGCTTTCCATCAGCTTTTCGGTGCCACGGTGCAGCAGGCCGATATGGGGGTCGCAACGCTCAACGATCTCGCCATCCAACTCAAGCACGAGACGCAAAACGCCATGCGCCGCAGGGTGTTGCGGGCCGAAGTTCAGGTTGAATTTGCGGATTTGCTGTTCGCCCGTCTGGGCGTCTTCAAATCCTTTTGAGCCATCCATCATGTCAAGCCTCTCCTGCATTCTGCTTCCAAGCATCCGGAAGCCGTCCCATATGCGCCTGAACGGCGGCATATTGGGGTTTCAAATAGTTTGCGGCACGCAGCCGGTCTGTCTCGGGCAACGCGACCGTAAGCCCTTGGTTGATGCGCTGGCCAAACTTGGCGGGCATCACGGCGATCTCAAGGAAATCGCAAATACGGGTCACGCTATCGTTGGTGAACAGCTCTTCGTAAAAGGCGATCAAGACGCGTTTTGGATCAAGCCGAGCGATATTCTTGAGCGTCGCCGCATAGTCACATCGCGCCTGAAGCGCAGGTAACTTCCCGCCCAAAACCTTGTGCATCAGGCCTTTGCAGGTTTCGGCCAGATCGTCCCCCGACGTCTTGACCATGCGTACCGCATTCATGCGGATATTGCTCCACAAACGCGCTACGGGATCACGCATCAGATAGACAAAGCGGCTTGCCCCCATGGATTGCATCTTCAACAGACGCTCAGGGCTTAGAAGACCGTAAGCCGGGGTAATATCCGCCATTACAGAACGACCATCCGCGTGGCCGGTCATGTAGCGCGCGTAAGCCGCGTCAGAGCCATCAACCAGCAGCACACGCACTTCTTCAAGCTCATCCAGCTTTGCCGGGTTTTCAACGCCGCGCGCAATCCGATCTTCGATCTTCGCACGCTTCTGGTCGAGCTTACCCAAGCGGCCCGCCAAATTGCCATCGACCGAGTTGAAAAAATGCAGTTCTTTCATCGGAGGCACATAGACGTCGGGATGCGTGGCCAAATAGCCGTGCAACCAACTCGTCCCTGCTTTGGGCGCACCCAAGCCGAACAGAAATATGCCCCCGTCGCGTTGCATTATTTTGCATCGCCTTTCTCGTCACCGGGAAGGATGTATTCGGCACCTTCCCATGGACTCATGAAATCAAACTGGCGGTATTCCTGCACAAGGCTAACGGGTTCATAGACAATCCGCTTTTCAGCCTCGTCATAGCGAACCTCGGTATAGCCTGTCGTCGGGAAATCCTTACGCAGTGGATGCCCGCGGAACCCGTAGTCGGTCAGAATACGACGCAAGTCAGGATGGCCCGAGAAAATTATCCCAAACATATCAAACACTTCCCGCTCAAACCAGTTGGCACTCGGGTGGATATCCACAACCGAAGGCACCATATCGTCTTCACGGATCGACACTCGCAAACGAATGCGGTGGTTCTGGAACATCGACAGGAAGTGGTAAACCACGTCAAAACGCTTGGCGCGCTCGGGGTAATCAACGGCCGTAATATCGACCAATGTCGAGAAACGGCAGCCAGCGTCGGTTTTCAGAAACTCAACAAATCCTGCGATGTTCGAAGGCGCCACGTCAACGTTCAGTTCGCCGTGGGTCACATCCCATCCCAACACGCAATCCGGGCGTTTCAGCTCGACCAATGCGCCCAGTTCATTCAATGCGTCGCTCATGCGTCTACCTCACCAATGTGCCGGTACGGCGGATTTTGCGTTGTAGCTGCATGATGCCGTAGACCAGTGCTTCGGCTGTCGGAGGGCAACCAGGCACGTAAATGTCAACCGGAACAACACGGTCGCAGCCGCGCACAACGGAATAGCTGTAGTGATAGTAACCACCGCCGTTCGCACAGGATCCCATCGAGATCACATAGCGCGGCTCGGGCATCTGGTCATAAACCTTGCGCAGCGCTGGCGCCATCTTGTTGGTCAGCGTCCCAGCAACGATCATCACGTCGGACTGGCGCGGGGACGCACGCGGCGCGACACCGAACCGGTCGAGGTCGTAGCGCGGCATCGAGGCATGCATCATCTCAACTGCGCAGCAGGCCAGACCAAAGGTCATCCAGTGCAATGATCCAGTCCGCGCCCAGTTAATCAGATCTTCGGTCGAGGTCAGCAAAAAGCCCTTGTCCTGAAGCTCGTTGTTCAGGGCGCGGGTGTTCGCCTCGCGATCAACACCAGCGGTGTTTTGTCCGGTCATCACTCCCATTCCAGGGCCCCCTTCTTCCACTCATAGGCGAAGCCGATTGTCAGCACGCCGAGGAAAACCATCATCGACCAGAAGGCGACCATGCTGATGTCCTTGAAGGCAACCGCCCAAGGAAACAGCATTGCGATTTCGAGATCGAAAATGATGAACAGGATCGAGACCAGATAGAAGCGAACATCGAATTTCATGCGCGCATCGTCAAAGGCGTTAAATCCGCACTCATAGGCCGATACTTTTTCAGGATCAGGATTGCGAACGGCAACAACGATGGCAGCAAGGATCAGGACAAGCCCGAGACCGATTGCTACCGCCAGAAACACGAGAATAGGCAGGTATTCTCTCAGCATTTCTTCCACGGCTGGCTCCTTTCAGGTGCAGGATTACGCACCACGAGATGGCAGATGACTCATTCCGCGTGGTTTATCCTTGGGTTCTGGCGTGGTCAACCAAACTTAAACACATTCATGAACGTGATTTCATAGGATTTGCCCTGCATGCCAATGTATGCTGAACGTTTCTCTGCATTGCGGCATTTTGTCTGACTGTGGTTGACAAGACCTGCACAAGAAATTCAGCCGAAAACTGGCATAAAATGCCGGAATCCTAAGAAGAAACCCAGTTCGGTTTGCGCTTTTCAAAGAACGCCGAGATACCTTCGCCCGATTCAGGGCTGTCCCATCGCGCAGAAAGAGCCTTGATCGACGCCTCGACAGCATCGCGCGTGACATTGCCGCAAACCGATTGGGCCAGGGCTTTTGCCTCAGCAACGGCACCCGGGGCACAGCTAAGATAGGGGGTGATTTCCTGCTCGATGGCGTCGTCCAATTGCGCGTTCGTAACCACTCTGGACAGCAGCCCCAGAGTGCGAGCTTCATCGGCGTCAAACAGTCTGGCCGACATGAATACACGGCGCGCATAGGCCTCGCCCATTCTGGCCAGAACATAGGGCCCGATGGTCGCCGGAATAAGACCGAGCTTCGTTTCCGTCAGTCCCATTTTCAGACCGTCAACACCAATTGCGACGTCACAGACGCTGGCCATCCCCACGCCACCGCCAAAGGCATTGCCCTGCACCCGACCAATCAATGGTTTGCGCATGAAGTTGAGCGCCCAAAGCATGTCCGCCAGCCTGCGTGCCTCGCGGTCTTTGGCTGCGGCATCGGCATCAAACTGCGCCCGCATCCATCCCAGATCACCGCCTGCACAAAAGCTCTTTCCTTGCGCGGCCAATACGACACATCGCACGGACTCGTCACCCGACAATTCTGTCGCCACCGTTGTCAGTTCATCCATCATTTGGGCGGAAAGGGCATTGTGCTTGTCGGTTCGCACCATCCAAATCGTCGCCACACCGCGCGCGTCGTGGTCAATTCTAATCGTTTCAGTCATGACGCATCCCTTCTGCCATCGCCGCGGCTTCTTTCAACACGGCCAAATCCAAACCGGTCGCGAAACCGGCGGCCTCTACATGGGATAAGACAGCCTCTGTTGCCACGTTCCCGGCGGCCCCGGGCGCATAGGGGCAGCCACCAAGACCGCCCACCGCGGCATCAAACACCCGCACGCCATGCCCCAGCGCGACCGAGATATTTTCAAGCGCCCTGCCCGAGGTGTCGTGGAAGTGCCCGGCAAGCATGCTTGCGGGCACCTCGTCCAAAACGCGCTTTAGCATGGCGTCGGTCAACACCGGTTCAGCCCGCCCGACTGTATCGCCAAGCGAGATTTCGTAGCACCCCATGTCGCGCAAGGCAGCGACCACCTTCGCCACCGCATCGGGCTTAACAAAGCCGTCATAGGGGCACTCAACCACGCAAGAGACATAGCCGCGCACAGGCAGACCGGCCCGACGCGCGGCCTCTGCCACCGGGGCGAAACGTAAAAGGCTCTCGTCGATCGTCGCGTTGACGTTCGCCTTCGAGAAGCCTTCAGATGCACTTCCAAAGATCGCAACCTCGTCAGCCTTGGCGGCAATCGCCCCCTCAAGACCACGCATGTTTGGCGTAAGCGCGCCGTAGCGTACCCCGTCAGCGCGCGTAATCCCCGCAAGCACCTCGGCGCTATCCGCCATCTGAGGCACCCATTTCGGACTGACAAAACTCGCCACTTCAATCCGCCGGAACCCGGCCTCGCTCAGCTTATTCACCAGAGCAGTCTTTTCCACCGTCGGAATCTGGCGCTTTTCGTTTTGCAGCCCGTCTCTCGGGCCGACCTCGAATATTTCAACCGTTTCATCCGTCATGTGACGTCATCCAAATCCGTTCACAGCCAATTTTCATTTCGCACCAAGCATGAGGCGGACAAACTGCCCGACGATAACCAACGCCTTGCCTTGAGGTGAACCCCACAACATTGCACACGGCGTTCAAGTCGGATCACGCCCCGGCCTCTTCCAACAGGATCAGCGCCATGCCTGCTTCGACCTGATCGCCCTCGGCGACCAGCATTTCGGCAACAACACCGTCACGGGCCGCAAGCAAGGCGTGCTCCATCTTCATCGCTTCGAGAATGACCAACTTCTGCCCCTCGACCACCGTGTCGCCTGTCTTGGTCAGCACGCCACGCACAGCTCCGGGCATTGGGGCCTCAATCACGTTGCCATTTCCGGTGGCGCTTGAGGCCCGGCTCAACGGATCGACAATTTCAAACGTCAGCCCGCCGTTTTGAAAGACCGTTAGCCGCCCATCATGTGCGGCAACGCGTGGCGCTTTTTGCCCATCGAGTGTCCATTGCCCCAGCGTTTGTACCACCGTGACGACGACATCATCGACACGAACATCAAATCTGTCGGCCCCAAACGCGCGCATATGGACCGAGACCAGTTCATCATCGTGGTGCAAGTCAACACTATGCGACAGCGGCTCCCACAGAGAAAACCCGCTCAAGGCATCGCGCTGATCCATCAATCCGCTGGCCTTCAATCCCGCCAACGCGATCACCTGAGGTGACGCTGGCGAAACCGCCGTCAAATCCTCTAAATCCCGCCCGATCAAACCTGTGTCGACATCACCCGAGGCAAATCCCGAATGACGCGCCAAGGCCCCCAAAAACCCCAGGTTCGTGACCGTGCCACCGACCTCGGTCTGCTCCAAAGCGGCCTCAAGGCGTTTCAGCGCGATCTCTCGTGTTGCCCCGTGCACGATCACCTTTGAGATCATCGGATCGTAAAACGGGCTGATCGTATCCCCTTGCCGCACCCCGCTGTCCGAGCGCGCCCAATCAGGAAACTGCAAATGCTCAAGCGTGCCAATTGCTGGCAAAAATCCGGCCGGAACATCTTCGGCGTAAAGCCGCGCTTCAAAACTGTGGCCGTTGATCGACAACTCCGCTTGCGTCGCTGGCAGTTTTTCGCCCGCCGCCACGCGCAATTGCCACGCAACCAGATCAACACCGGTGATGGCCTCGGTGACGGGATGCTCGACCTGCAATCGTGTGTTCATTTCCATGAACCAGAACCGGTCAGCACGCAGCCCGTCCGACCCATCGACAATAAACTCAATCGTCCCGGCGCCCTTATAGCCTATCGCTTGGGCCGCCTTTACCGCCGCCGCGCCCATCGCTTCGCGCATGGCATCCGTCATCCCCGGCGCGGGCGCTTCTTCGATCACCTTTTGATGGCGGCGCTGAAGTGAGCAATCACGCTCAAACAAATGCACAGCCTTTTCGCCGTCGCCAAAAACCTGAACCTCTATGTGCCGGGGCTTTGAGACATATTTCTCAACCAGCACCGCATCATTGCCAAAGGCTGTCCGCGCCTCGGCGCGGGCCGACGCTAGCCCCGCCTGAAACTCGCTTGCATCCTCGACAAGCCGCATCCCCTTACCGCCGCCACCGGCGACGGCCTTAATCAAAACCGGATACCCGATCCCCGCCGCCTCGCTCGCAAGATGTGCGTCGTCCTGATTATCACCGTGATAGCCCGGGACAACCGGCACGCCAGCCTTTACCATTAAGGCCTTCGCCGCATCCTTCAAACCCATTGCGCGGATTGCCTTGGCCGAAGGACCGACGAACACCAATCCGGCGGCCTCGACCGCCTCAACGAAATCGGGGTTTTCGGACAAAAACCCATAGCCGGGATGGATCGCTTGTGCGCCTGACTTCAAAGCCGCGGCAATGATGATGTCCCCCAGAAGATAGCTCTCAGCGGGGGCAGAACCACCGATGTGTATGGCCTCGTCCGCCATGTCCACATGTTTTGACGCACGGTCGGCATCCGAATAGACAGCCACGGTCTTCACGCCCAGCGCACGGGCGGTTTCCATGACACGGCAGGCAATTTCACCGCGATTGGCGATCAGGATTTTATCAAACATAGCCATCTCCCTGACGGACGCGGCAATACTCCACATGCCTCTTTTTCTTTGAAAAAATACTCATAATCCCACCTCACATCCGGAAGATACCAAAGCGGGTATCCTCGATCGGGGCATTCAATGCCGCTGTTAAGCTCAGCGCCAACACGTCGCGCGACTTGCGCGGATCTATGATCCCGTCGTCCCACAACCGCGCCGACGCATAAAGCGGGTGGCTTTGTTCTTCGAACATCTCGATTGTCGGGCGCTTGAATTCGGCCTCTTCTTCAGCGCTCCAATTGCCGCCCTGCCGTTCAATTGCATCGCGCTTGACGGTCGCCAAAACGCCCGCCGCCTGCTCGCCTCCCATTACGGAAATCCGCGAATTCGGCCATGTCCAAAGGAAGCGAGGTTGATAGGCCCGACCGGCCATCCCGTAGTTTCCCGCACCAAAAGAACCGCCAACCAGCATGGTAATTTTGGGCACCGAGGTCGAGGCCACAGCCGTCACCATCTTTGCGCCGTGGCGGGCGATACCTTCATTTTCGTACTTCCGGCCCACCATAAATCCGGTGATGTTTTGCAAAAACACCAGAGGAATTTTTCGCTGCGAACAAAGCTCGACGAAATGCGCTCCCTTTTGCGCGGCCTCGCTGAACAACACGCCATTGTTGGCGACAATGCCCACAGGGCACCCTTTGACATGCGCAAAGCCGGTCACCAAGGTCTCGCCAAAACGGGGCTTGAACTCGTCAAACCGCGACCCGTCAACCACGCGGGCAATCACCTCGCGTATGTCATAGGGCGTGCGCAAATCTGCGGGTACAACCCCAAACACTTCGTCAGGATCATAGGCCGGGTCTTCCGGCGTTTGCCACTGCACCGCACTCGGCTTGCTGACATTCAAATGACTGACGGCCCGCCGCGCGAGGGCAAGCGCGTGGCCGTCGTCCTCGGCCAGGTAATCCGCGACGCCGGACAACCGCGTGTGCACATCCCCACCGCCCAGATCTTCCGAGGTGACAACTTCGCCTGTTGCCGCCTTAACCAGCGGCGGTCCGGCCAAAAAGATCGTCCCCTGCTCTTTGACGATGATCGTCACGTCTGACATGGCGGGCACGTAAGCCCCCCCCGCCGTGCAGGATCCCATGACGACCGCGATCTGTGGGATACCCTTCGCCGACATCCGTGCCTGATTGTAAAATATCCGCCCAAAATGATCGCGGTCAGGAAAGACCTCATCTTGATTGGGCAGGTTCGCCCCGCCGCTGTCGACAAGATAGATGCACGGCAAATGGCATTCCTCGGCAATCTCTTGTGCGCGCAGATGCTTCTTGACCGTCATCGGGTAATACGTGCCCCCCTTCACCGTCGCGTCATTGCACACCACCATCACGTCCTGCCCGTGAACCTTGCCAACACCGGCAACAACACCCGCCGCCGGGGCCGCGCCGCCGTACATGCCATGCGCCGCCGTCGCGCCGATCTCCAAAAAGGACGAGCCGGGGTCGAGAAGATTGCCAACCCGATCCCGCGGCAGCATCTTGCCACGTCTCAAATGGCGCTCGCGACTCCGCTCGCCTCCGCCCAATTGCGCAGCCGTTGCGGCGTCGCGCACAGTTTTCAGCGCCGCTTGATGCGCCTCGGTATTGCTTTTGAACTCATCAGTATTTGTCAGGATCTTGGATTGGAGTTTCATTGAACCTCATCCTTTTCAGCCACGGCGCGGCGTTTCAGGTCTTTGCGTATGATTTTACCAGTCACCGTCATCGGCAGGCTGTCGATAAAGGCGATTTCTCGGGGGTAAGAGTGTTTGGAAAGGCGCGACTTCACCAGATCCTGAAGCTCGGCCGCCAAAGCGTTGTCACCAGTGATGCCGGGCTTCAATACGACATAGGCTTTGACGATCTCGGTCCTCAGCGGGTCGGGCTTGCCCACGACGCCGACGGTAGCGACGCTGGAGTGCTTCAAAAGGCAATCTTCAATCTCGGAAGGGCCAATGCGGTAGCCCGCACTTGTGATAACGTCGTCTTCACGCCCCACGAACCGCAGGTATTCGCCCTCCCAAATGCCGCGATCCCCTGTCAGCATCCAGTGGCCCTTGTATTTCGATGCGGTCGCGCCGGGCCGGTTCCAGTATTCAAGCATCATGCTGGCCGACCCCTGTCGAACCGCGATGTCGCCTTCTTCATTGGTTTCCTCGCCAAATTCATCGAGCACGGCCAACCTGTGACCGGGAACCGGTTTGCCGATACAGCCCGGCGCCGCGTCAAACAACGAAGACGCCGAGGACACCACCATGTTGCATTCTGTTTGGCCGTAGAATTCGTTGATCGACAACCCAAAGGCCTGCCGCCCCCATGCGAGCATCTCTGGCCCCAGAGGCTCGCCTCCCGAGGCGACAGACCGCAGACCTTGGATATCGGCGCGTTCGGCCTTTAACATGCGCAGCGCGGTTGGCGGGAAGAACACGTTGCGCACACCAGCTTGCTGCACAACGGTTTTGCACGCCGCGACCGAGAATTTTTCGGATCGGCTTGCGACCACCGGCACCCCCAGTGCAAGTCCCGGCATCAGAACATCGAACAATCCGCCGATCCACGCCCAGTCGGCTGGGGTCCAAAGCACATCGCCGGATTGTCCGAGCATATCATGGCTCATTTCCACGCCCGGCAAATGGCCGGTCAGCACGCGATGGGCGTGCAGCGCCCCTTTCGGACTGCCCGTCGTGCCCGAGGTATAGATCAACACCGCCGGATCTTCAGATGACGTGTCGCGCGTTTGAAAACGCTGACCAGATAGCGTTTCGACTTCAGGAACCAAGGTTTCAAAGCCAAGCTCCTGAACCTGCCCCGCGCTGGCGTCGTCGCAAATCACCAATCGCGCCGAGGCGTCGGTCAGGCGCACCTCAAGTGCGTCGCGGGCGAACAATTTGAACAACGGAATGGAAATCGCCCCGAGCTTCCAGATCGCGATATGCGCCGCCGCTGTCCAGATCGATTGCGACCGAAGCACCCCGACGCGATCCCCTGGCTTGACGGTCGCTGACAACCTGTGTGCCAAACCATCCGCCATTTGGCGTAACGCGCCATAGCTCACATCGCAGCGCGCGCCCGAGGTTACGTCGATTAGCGCTGTGCGCGAAGGCTCGGACTCGGCCCAGACATCGCAAACCTGATGCGCCATGTTCAGGCGCTCGGGGATGTCCCAGGAAAATCCGGCGTTCAGATCGTCATATGATTTCGAGGGGGGCAACATAGCAACACGCAGACCAGAGGCCTACATCATCCCCGAGACAAGCTCTCGGCCAATCAGCATCCGCCTGATTTCCGAGGTTCCGGCACCAATCTCCATCAGTTTTGCATCGCGGAAAATGCGCCCGACTGGATTGTCGCTGAGATAACCGGCGCCGCCCATAGCCTGCACGGCCTGATGCGCCTGAACCATCGCTTGTTCCGAGGCATAGAGACAGCACGCTGCCGCATCCTGACGGGTAATTTCACCCCGATCACAGGCCTTTGCGCATTCGTAAACATAGGCGCGGGCCGAATTCATCGCGGTATACATGTCGGCGATTTTGCCCTGCATCAGCTGAAAACTGCCAATCGGTTGGCCGAATTGTTTACGCTCGGCCATATAGGGCATGATCTCGTCCATGCAGGCGGCCATGATACCGGTCCCGATCCCTGCCAAAACAACCCGTTCGTAGTCAAGGCCCGACATCAAGACTCGCACGCCTTTGCCCTCTTCCCCAAGAACATTTTCGAACGGCACTTCGACGTTCTCAAATATCAACTCGGCGGTGTTGGACCCGCGCATACCCAGTTTGTCAAAATGCGGCGAGGTCGAAAACCCTGTCATGGATTTCTCAACGATAAAGGCTGTGATGCCCTTGGCCCCTGCATCGGGGTCGGTCTTGGCATAGACGATCAACGTGTCGGCGTCGGGGCCGTTGGTGATCCAATACTTGTTGCCGTTCAAACGATAGTGATCGTTGCGCTTTTCAGCCCTCAGCTTCATTGACACAACATCAGACCCCGCCGAAGGTTCGGACATGGCCAATGCGCCCACGTGATCGCCTGAAATGAGGCGCGGCAAATAGGTCTGTTTCTGGTCTTCGTTGCCGTTCAGCTTGATTTGATTGACGCAGAGATTGGAATGCGCCCCGTAGCTGAGCGACACCGAGGCACTGGCGCGGGCGATTTCTTCAACCGCAACGACATGGGCAAGATAGGACATATCCGCCCCGCCGTAGTCTTCCGACACCGTGACGCCGAGCAACCCTAGCTCGCCCATTTCCTGCCAAAGCTCATTTGGAAACGCGTTGCTTTTGTCGATGTCCGCCGCGATGGGCTTGATGCGATCCTGCGCCCAACGATGAACCATATCGCGCAACGCGTTCACGTCTTCGCCCAAATCGAAATTCATAACGCCATTGAACATCCGGCCACTCCCGTCGAGTTATTGAACACTTGTTCATTAACTGCCACATTGGTTGGACGTGCGTCAAATGACACGTGGCGTCACAGATGGATCAGATCTGGTAGACTCGGGCACATATTGGACCGAGTGCTCAACCCGACTGAAACACCGACGAAACTTCTTCGCGGATGATGCGGGCAATCAGGGCACAATCCTCGACACTGAACGTCAAAGGCAAACGCATATCGACGATGCCTTTTAGCACCCGATCCGTGGCGGGCATCGGTTCGGATGGTGCGTATCGCCAACTGTCGTATCGCGACGTGAAACCGCTCGGCTCGGCACCTCCGAACCATTTCAACTCAACGCCCCGCGCCAAACAGCGGGTCAAAACCTGATCGATTTTTTCGTCGCTCCAATCAAGAAGCAGGAACTGGATCGATGATCCGACAAATGTTGCTTGCGCGGGCCGCTCAATCAGGGTCAGCCCCGGCGTGCCCTTCAATCCGGTTTCAACCACCCGATACCGGTCATTCCAGCGTGCCACCTGCTGGGCCAAATCCCGTAACTGGGGGCGCAGGATCGCGGCGCGCAAATGGTCCATCCGGCCCGACACATTCGGTGTCGTGTATTTCACCTGCTCAAAAACCTCGGGATCCGGCGCGGCGCCGTGGCGACCATAGAGCATATAAGACCCCGACAGCATCGTCGCACGGGCCATGGTCACCGGATCATCACCAATCAACAGGCCACCTTCGCCCGAATTGATGTGTTTGTACGTTTGGGCTGAATAGCATGCCAAATCACCGTGCCGACCCGAAGGCACGCCATTCCAGGCCGCCCCCATGGTATGGGCGCAGTCCTCGACAACCTTGACCTTGGCCACGTCACAAATTGCCATCAGCGCATCCATGTCGCAAAGGTGACCGCGCATGTGGCTGAGGACAAGCACGTCAACAAGATGAGCTTTGGCCTTCAAGTCATTCAAATCTATTGTTAATTGATCGGTAACACCGACGAAAACAGGCACCGCGCCAAGGCTGGCTATCGCACCTGGAACCGGGGCAAGCGTAAATGCGTTGGTCAAAACGCGATCACCTGCCTTGACGCCCAGCGCCCGCAAGGCTGTCGCGATTGCGTAGCCGCCTGAGGCGACAGCGAGGCAATATTTCGCACCCGTGAATTGCGCAAACTCGCGCTCTAACGCCGAGGTCTCGCCCTCTTCGTTTTCGCCAAGATTGTAACGATGCAAACGCCCACTGCGCAGGATTTCGACCGCCGTCTCAATCGCGCTTTCTGGGATGGGTTCTTGCTGGGTAAAACTACCTGAGAATACGTCTTTCATGCCGCGAAACTGGCGCAGCGGCGGATCAACGTCAATGTCGAAAACCATATCCCCGAATGTCGCAATCGGTGGCGATTGTTCGTCGCGCCCCCCGCAGGATGCGAAGAAAAGGACGTGTCATGGCCCCAATCGATCCCGTAGATTTCGCACTTGGTACCAAGTGGGGCGATCTGACCCGCGCTGTCATCGATACTGCCAAGCTCAACCTTCTCGACACGTTGGGGATCGCTGTGGGAGGACATGCCACGCCCACAAGCGAACTGTCCCGCGCGTTGGCGATCGAAGAGTTTGGCGGCGAACTTCCGCTTTTGTTTGACGGGCGTTTGGCCTCAGCCTCGGGTGTCGCCATGGCGGCTGGCATGATGATTGACAGTCTCGATGGTCACGACGGCTTTAACCCTGCCAAGGGCCATATCGGCTGCCCGTTGATTTCAGCACTGCTGCCCGTTGCCCATCAAGAAAACGTCAGCGGGCGGGACTTTCTGACTGCGATTGTTGTGGGTTATGAGTTTGGCGCGCGTGCATCCATGGCACAGCACGGCACCTGTCCCGATTATCACACCTCTGGCAGTTGGGGCGCGGTCGCGGCTGTGGCTGGCATGACGAACCTGTTGCAACTGGATCGAGGGACAACGCGCCATGCGCTTGGGATTGCCGAATATCACGGGCCGCGCAGTCAAATGATGCGCTGCATCGACTATCCTACCATGGTCAAAGATGGCTCGGGTTGGGGGGCGATGTGCGGGGTGTCAGCGATCAAGCTGGCGACCAAGGGCTTTACCGGTGCCCCTGCGCTAACGGTCGAACATGCGCCTGAGTATTGGGCCGATCTTGGTCAACGTTGGTATATCCTTGAGCAATACTACAAGCCCTACCCCGTTTGCCGCTGGGCGCAGGCGCCGATGGAGGGTGTGCTGGCGTTGCGCAAAGCCCATAGTCTGACATCAAAGGACGTGGCCAAGATCGAAGTGTCGACCTTCCACGAAGCGGTGCGCCTTGCGACGCGCGAACCCAAATCCTCGGACGAGGCGCAGTATTCGACATCGTTCCCATGTGCCATCGCGATGGTCAAAGGCGGCCTTACCCCCGCCGACATCGCTGGCGATGCGCTGGAAGATCCTGAGACCCTGCGGTTGTCGCGATCAATGGTGATGACCGAAGACGCAAAGGCCAATGACGTCTTTCCAGCCACGCGCCTGGCCAAGGTCACCCTTTACCTGAAAAATGGTCGTGTGCTTGAAGGGGACTGGATGCAGCCCAAATGGGACGCGACCAACCCGCCAACCGTGCTGGAGTTGAAAGACAAGTTTGCCAAACTCACAATGCCAGTGCTTGGCAGCGACCGCTCAAAAGCGATTGAAAACGCGATTGACGGGCTTGAGACAACACCTCTCAGCGCCCTGACAGAACACCTCTATCAGCCGATCAGCGACTGAACGACCTTGGGCAGGTCGTCAAAGCTGTCGATCATGCCTTCAGGGTTCAGGTCCGCCACTGCCCGCCCCAAAGGGCCAAAGGTCACAAGGATTGACGGCACGCCAGCCGCACGCGCGGTTTCGCGGTCGGTCCTTGTATCGCCAATCAGCGTCGCGCAGCGCGGGTCGCCGCCTGCCCGTTTGACGGCCTCGATCAGCGGCAAAGGATTGGGCTTTCGCACAGGAAACGTGTCAGCTCCGACGAGCGAACCAAAGTGCGCGCGCACGCCGAGTTTGGTCAAAAGCTCTTGCGCCATTGCTTCAGGTTTATTGGTGCACACGCCGACGCGATAGCCGCGCGTTTTCAGCACCTCGACCGCATCAATCGCACCGTCGAACAGGAAACTGTGTTTATCAAGCTGACCCGCGTAAGCCGCCAGCAGATACGGATATTGCCGCTCGACTTCGGCCTCGTCCCCTGTGCGACCAAGACGCGACAGCCCCAGACGCAGCATGGCTTTGCCACCTTGCATCGCGGTGGCGGCATCATCGCCGTAGTCCAATAAGTTTCCATGCCCCATCTGTGAAAAGCAGGCATTGGCAGCGTCGATCAGATCGCCGCTGGTGTCGGCCAAGGTGCCATCGAGATCAAAGATAACTGTCTTCATTTCGCACCCGTTTCTTGCGTTGCCGTTGTGAACCGATAGAACGGGCCAGAGTTAAAGGAAAGCAAACATGACCCTTGAGGACGCCATCGCGGCATTGCAGGCCCATATCGAACCGGGTCGCGCCGAGCAGATGAAGGCTTATCACAAGATAGATCGCGCCTACCTCGGCATTGCCAATGGCCCGCTTGATGACCTCGCTAAAGTTTGGCGACGCAGTTTGACGGTTGAAAACCGCGTGGAACTTGCGTCGCAGCTTTGGGACACAAACATCTATGAGTGCAGGGTTTTGGCGGGCAAAATGCTAACCCAAGCCCGTATTCGCCCCGACGCGGCGGTCTGGGATCTATTGAAAAGCTGGACCAGTGATTTCGACAGTTGGGCTATCGCTGACCATGCCGCGATGGCGGCACAACGACGGTTGACGGCCGATTGGACACGCCTTGACGATATTGAGGCTTGGACAATGTCCGAACACATGTGGACCAGACGCGCAGCACTGGTCACCACCTTACCGCTGACAAAGAACCGCAATCCATCCGAGGCCGAATTGGCCCTGCGCGAGCGTGTGCTTGGGTGGGCGGCAGGTTACGTCGAAGATCCGCAATGGTTTATTCAGAAAGCCGTCGCCTGGTGGCTGCGCGATCTGTCAAAACGAGACCCAGCGCGTGTCTCCGTGTTCCTTGACGCGCACGGCGGGCACATGAAGGCCTTTGCCCGAAAAGAGGCCGGCAAATACCTCTGACACCAGCATCGTGACGATTTCTGACAAAAACGCTTCGGGAAAGGGCTTGCCCGCTGGCGGCAGGACGCCTACCTAAAGATCATGACAGCCCCATTGATCGACCCGTTCCAACGCGCAATCTCTTACCTTCGGGTCTCGGTGACAGACCGTTGCGATTTCCGCTGTGTTTATTGCATGTCGGAAAACATGACGTTCCTGCCCAAGAAAGAGCTTTTGACGCTTGAGGAACTGGATCGGCTGAGCACGACCTTCATCCGCATGGGCGTCGAAAAGCTGCGGATCACAGGTGGCGAACCCTTGGTGCGGCGCGATATCATGACGTATTTCCGCGCCATGTCGCGGCATTTGGACAGCGGTGCGCTAAAAGAACTGACCCTGACCACGAATGGCTCGCAGCTTGAACGTTTCGCCGACGATCTTTTCGACGCGGGCGTGCGGCGGGTGAATATCTCGCTCGACACAATTGACGAAACGAAGTTTGCCGAGATCACCCGCTGGGGCCGACTGCCTCAGGTGATGCGGGGGATCGATGCGGCCCAAAAGGCGGGTCTGCGGGTCAAGATCAACGCCGTTGCCCTGAAAGAATTCAACGAAGACGAATTGTTCACTCTGACCGAATGGTGCGCGGAGCGCGACATGGACCTGACATGGATCGAAGTCATGCCAATGGGGGATATTGGCAACGAAAATCGCCTGACGCAATATTGGTCGCTGAACGATCTGCGCGGCGAATTGGCGAAAAACTACACGGTTACGGATCTAGACGAAAGGTCGGGCGGTCCTGCCCGCTATGTGCGGCTGGAAGAAACCGGTCAAAAGATCGGCTTTATCACGCCGCTGACGCATAACTTCTGCGAAAGCTGCAATCGGGTCCGCGTGACCTGTACGGGCGAATTATTCATGTGCCTCGGCCAAGAGGACAACGCCGATCTGCGCGGTCCCCTTCGAGCGCATACAGATAGCGAAGCACCTTTGGAAAACGCCATACGTGCAGCGATCAGTCACAAGCCCAAGGGGCACGACTTTGATTACTCACGCCAAGCGCTCGGCGGACAAATGACCCGCCACATGAGCCACACGGGCGGTTAATCAGGTCGCGTAGGTCGAGCCTTCTTCGTCAAGGATCGCCTTGAGTTCAGCCAAGTGGCGGTCCGCTTGATCTGGATAATCTTCCAATTCTTTTGCGGTTTTTTCGGCAATTTCATCGCTGAGAATGCGCAACGGCTGGCCGGTTTGAAGCGCACGGATATAAGTTTCGGCGGCGCGTTCGAAATAATACATGCGATTGAAGGTGTCAGCGACCGTGTCCCCGATCACCAGAACCCCGTGATTGCCCATAATCATGATCTTCTTGGACGGGTCCGTCAGCATCTTCGCACAACGCGTGCCCTCGCCTTCGAACGCAAGACCGCCAAATTCATGATCGATGACATAGCGGTTGAAAAAGGTCGCCGTGTTTTGATCGATGGGCGGCATGTTGCTGTCGGCAAGCGAGGCCAGAACCGTGGCGTGAATCGAATGCACATGCATCAGGCACCGCGCATGCGGACAGGCCCGATGAACCGAGCCATGCAACCCCCAGGCCGAGGGATCAGGCGCACCTGGGCGGTCCATGGTGGTCGGATCGTTTGCATCCAGCAACAACAGGTCCGAGGCCTTTATACGCTGGAAATGCATTTGATTGGGGTTCATCAGAAACTGTGTGCCCTCGTCATTGACCGCAAGGCTGAAATGATTGGCCACGGCTTCATGCATATTCAGGCGCTCGGTCCAGCGAAACGCCGCCGCCATATCCACGCGTTCCTGCCAATGATCCATATTCGCGCGTTGCCGCAGGTCGATTGCTTCTGACATATGAACACCCCTCGTTGTTGAACAGACGCTAGCCAGTGTACCGGCGACACCGCAACCCAGTTTGCGACAAAGACTCGCCCAAGAGCCGCTAATTTTTCACAGACGTTCACCGATTTGCGAGATTTTGTTTCGCCTGATGGAAAAGTCGCATTTTCGCATTAAAACCTAAAGCGCAATCAGGAGAACCGCATGCACATCAATCGCCGTCATTTTCTAACGGGCTTTGCCGCCGTCGCCGCCATTCAGCCCAGCATGGCCCTTGCCCGGGAACCGGAAGTTTTCCAAACCGGAGGCATCGCCATCAACGGGACCGACCCCGTGGTCTATTTCAACGCCGGCAAACCCGACTCGGTCTTTAATGCTTTTTCGGTTTCGTGGAATGGCGCGGAATGGAATTTTGACACCGAAGAAAATGCAGCGCTGTTTCAAGCGGACCCGGTAAAATACGCACCCCTGTTCGGCGGATATTGCGCCTATGCCGCGTCCCTCGGCTATTTGGCCCCAACCGTCCCCGAGGCGTGGACGATCTACGAAGGCAAGCTCTACCTCAACGCAAACCTTCGCGCCCGTGAGCTTTGGAAAAGGGACATCCCCGGCAACATCGCAAAGGCCGAAAGTAATTGGCCAGGCATCCTGGGCTGATGTCGTTTGTAACTGGTGGAAAATTTGGTGCGGTCGAGAAGACTCGAACTTCCACTCCGGTTAAGGAACAGCGACCTCAACGCTGCGCGTCTACCAATTCCGCCACGACCGCACTGTCTTGACTTGGTGAGCCGCCGTATAGCGAAGGCATTCGGCGATGTGAACCCCCAAATACCGGAAAAATCAAGCGACTGGAAAGTGGCGCTGGAACCGCTTCCAACGCGGACTTAACAAGAAGAGTGCGGCGATCCCCAAGATTGTGATAATCATGCCGGTCGCCGCCTCTTCCTGACCGAAAACAATGCGATTTGACAGGCGATTGGACAGAAAATTCAGGGCAAAGGCGACCCACAAACCGCCCCAATAGAGCCAGCGTAGCATCTCGGCATGGGCGACGATCTTTCCCACGCGGGCAAAATTGATGGCACGCACGACGACAAACAACGTCCAGATGGACAGCAAATGGATGGGACTGAACGGGCCGATAACGCCGAAACTATGGATCCAAAAGGAACTGACAGCGGTTGAGATCATGGCAATGATCCACGTATAGCCAAAGGTCTTGTGCCAAACATCCCGACGTTTCCGGTACAGGGCCAAGGGCCCCATCAACAATGCAAACAAAGCAGAACTTGCGTGGATCTGTATATATATCGGTGCGGCTAGAAAATATTCCATTCTCAGGATTTCCCTATTTGGGTTGTTGAAATTCGATGCCTAAGATGGAACCTTGTGCGACGACCCAGAGGAACCGCGAATATGCCCGATGAAGGAGACCATTCGTGAGCGACAGCCACATGTATTTCGCGCTTCGTGAAGTGCGACGTCTTTATTCCTCAAGGAAAGTGCTGACTGCCATTTTGGGAATCGCGCTGATTCTCGGGATCTCGGGTCCGTTTGGCACCTCGTCCTTCATGCGCACCGGTCCGCTGATCGTTTATTGGATCATCATCGCCTATAGTACCTTTGCTGCCGGAACCTTTGTCGCGGCATTATCGGCGAACTATGGGCGCGCCAGGAAGTTGTCGCAATGGACGGCAATCGCGTTAACCAGCATCGGTACAGGCATCGCCGCGATCGTGATCGTGGTCTTGGTCAATTGGGTGGCCCTTGGCCTGCCACCAACGACGCCCGGTTATTTTGGGACACTGACGCTGACGACGTTTATCACGGCTGCTATCATCGCATTGATCCTATACTTCACCGAAGTCACGCCGACGGACGCAAATCCCCCCAAACGCAATGACGCGCCGCTGTTGGCGCGCCTACCGCTGGAGAAACGCGGGCCACTTGTTTCGGTCTCGGTGTCGGATCACTACGTTGAGGTCACCACAACCAAGGGACGCGATCTGATCCTGATGCGCCTTTCGGATGCAATTCTCGAGTGCGAAGGCGCGGCGGGCATGCAGGTGCATCGCTCTCATTGGATTGCGCTCGATCAAGTCTCCTCTGCAAAGCGTGTCGGGGATCGCGCGATACTGACAATGTCAGACGGGCGGGAAATCCCAGTCAGCCGCAGTTATATCTCGGCAATCAAGGATGCAGGCCTGTTGCCGAAGTCATCATATGGTTGAATGGAAAATCTCAGACGCCTTGGTGCCCTATGACGAGGCCGTGGACTTCATGGAAAATCATGTTGCCAAAATGGCCTCTGGCGACGCGGATGAACTGATTTGGCTGCTCGAGCATCCACCACTTTACACCGCTGGAACCAGCGCCAAGATTGAGGACCTGACCGATCCCGAGCGGTTTCCGGTGTACCAGTCAAAACGCGGCGGGCAGTATACTTATCATGGGCCGGGGCAACGTGTGATTTACGTCATGCTTGACCTGAACAAGCGCGGTCGCGACGTGCGCGCGTTCGTGAAAATGCTGGAAGATTGGGTCATCGAGACGCTGGCCGAGTTTGGCGTTAAAGGTGAAATCCGTGACGGGCGCGTCGGTGTTTGGGTCCAACGCGGCGATAAACCGCTTACCGTGATGGGCGAAATGGCCGAAGACAAAGTCGCTGCAATCGGCATTCGCTTGCGCAAATGGATCAGTTTTCACGGCATTTCTATCAATGTTGACCCTGATTTAGATCATTTTAACGGTATTGTTCCCTGCGGTATCACTGAACACGGCGTTACATCGCTTGTCGATTTGGGGCTACCGGTGACCGAGAAAGACGTTGACGTCGCTTTGATGTCTACGTTCAATCGGGTTGTGGACGGTAATTCGTAATCGACCCTGCGACAATCCGAAGGAATGGCTTTGCCCTCCACGCTGTATATAAGCAAGCCGAACGCGCAGAGAATGAATGAGAGAGCCGTTATGAAAAACGTTCTGACACTAACCGCAACAATCCTTGCATTTGCATCCCCTGCATTTGCTGACAGCGATAGCATCGGCGACCCCGAGGCTGGTGCAAAAGATTTTCGCAAGTGCAAAGCCTGTCACACTGTCAATGCTCCAGATGGCACCGTGATTCTGAAGGGCGGTAAAACCGGCCCGAACCTTTACGGCGTCATGGGGCGTAATGCCGGATCCGAAGACTTTAAGTATTCGCCAATCATGATGGCCGCTGGGGAAGCTGGCCTGATTTGGGACGTTGAATCGCTCGAAGCGTATCTTCTGGACCCGAACGCCTATCTGGCCGAAGTCTCGGGCGAATCGGGACGTTCGAGAATGACAAAGCAAAGAGTAAAAAGCGCGGCAGACATTGCGGCCTATTTGGAATCACTCGTCCAATAAGCGTGATTTGAATGGGATCAATGGGGGCGCGGCATTTTTTCTTGATCTGCGTCAAAGTCTAACATTGCCCCCAATGGCCCCACATTCTAAAAGCCGAACTGAACATGGGCGCAGGAACTTTTGTTTCTGCGCTTTCCGCACACAACAGCAGGAGGCAAGACATGGCAGACGCGGCCATTCACAGCCACGAGCATGAAGACAACCGAGGGTTCTTTACCCGTTGGTTCATGTCAACCAACCACAAGGATATTGGTATCCTTTACCTTTTCGTATCGGCGTTCGTCGGTCTGATATCGGTTAGCTTCACCGTTTACATGCGCATGGAGCTCATGGAACCTGGTGTTCAGTACATGTGTCTTGAAGGGGCACGGTTCTGGTCGGCAGCCGCCGAGGGTGAATGTACCCCGAACGGACACCTCTGGAACGTGATGATTACCTATCACGGCGTCCTGATGATGTTCTTTGTTGTCATCCCAGCCCTCTTTGGTGGCTTTGGTAACTACTTCATGCCGCTGCAAATCGGCGCGCCAGACATGGCATTCCCACGGATGAACAACCTGTCGTTCTGGATGTATGTGGCCGGTGTGGCTCTGGGCGTCGCCTCGATGCTCTCACCCGGCGGCAATGACCAGCTTGGATCAGGCGTTGGCTGGGTGCTCTATGCGCCGCTTTCAACCCGGGAAGCGGGCACGTCTATGGATCTCGCGATCTTCGCGATCCACGTATCCGGTGCCTCGTCGATCTTGGGCGCAATCAACATGATTACGACCTTCCTGAACATGCGCGCGCCGGGGATGACCCTGCATAAGGTGCCTCTGTTCTCATGGTCGATCTTTGTGACATCGTGGTTGATCCTGTTGTCGCTGCCCGTTCTGGCTGGCGCGATCACCATGCTTTTGACAGATCGAAACTTTGGAACGACCTTCTTTGATCCAGCAGGCGGTGGCGACCCGATCCTTTACCAACACATCCTTTGGTTCTTTGGTCACCCCGAAGTTTACATCGTGATCGTCCCCGGGTTCGGTATCATCAGCCACGTCATCGCGACTTTCTCGCGCAAGCCGATCTTCGGCTACCTGCCGATGGTTTACGCGATGGTCGCCATTGGCGCGCTTGGCTTCGTTGTTTGGGCGCACCACATGTACACCGTTGGCATGTCGCTGACCCAGCAGTCTTACTTCATGCTGGCAACGATGGTCATCGCGGTGCCCACAGGCGTGAAGGTCTTCTCGTGGATTGCAACAATGTGGGGCGGCTCGATCGAGTTCAAAACCCCGATGATGTTCGCCCTGGGCTTCCTGATCCTGTTCACCCTTGGTGGTGTGACCGGCGTGGTGCTGTCACAAGCTGGCATCGACCGCGTGTACCATGACACCTACTATGTGGTTGCGCACTTCCATTACGTGATGTCGCTGGGGGCCGTCTTTGCGATCTTTGCGGGTATCTACTTTTACCTGCCGAAGATGTCGGGCCGCATGTATCCTGAATGGGCTGGACACGTTCACTTCTGGACCATGTTTATTGGTGCCAACGTGACGTTCTTCCCGCAGCACTTCTTGGGTCGTCAGGGTATGCCTCGTCGTTACATCGACTATCCTGAGGCGTTCGAATTCTGGAACTACATCTCATCTTTGGGTGCCTTCCTGTCCTTCGCATCGTTCATCTTCTTCTTCGGTGTGGTCTTGTGGACATTGGTTGCAGGCCGTCGTGTGACTGTCGCGAACCCTTGGAACGAATATGCAGATACGCTTGAGTGGACGCTTCCATGCCCTCCACCTGAGCATACTTTTGAAACACTTCCAAAGCAGGAAGACTGGGACAAAGGTCCAGCCCACTAAGGCTGATCTGAACGACAAATTGAAAAGGCTCCGGTTTCCGGGGCCTTTTTCTTTTGCCAAAAGCGTCCCTTGAATCGAAGGGACGCTTTATGGAGTCGGCCATGGGTTGACATATGGTAACCACACACTTACCGTTAGTCATGACTTACGCTAAAGCCATCTCCGCCCTCGCCGATCCCACGCGCCGTTCGGTGTTTGAAAAAATCGCCGCTCAGCCCGACAATGTGGCGTCGCTTGCCAAGCACTTTCCCGTCAGCCGACCAGCAATTTCGCAGCACCTCAAGGTGTTGCAAGAGGCAGGCTTGGTCAAAGCCGAGGTCGCAGGCACGCGCCACATCTATCAGATCGACCACGCTGGGCTTGAGGCGATCAAGACCTATCTGGACGGCTTTTGGGGCGACGCCCTGGGGGCCTTCGCCGCTGAAATTCACAAACAAAACCGCGAACAATAAAAGGAACCATAATGATTGATCCCGTCGTAAAAACCGTTGATGTCCCCTGCCCGCAACAGCGCGCCTTTGAAACCTTCGTCGACATGCCGCGCTGGTGGCCGCTTGAAAAACGCTCAATGTCATTAATGTCCACCAAGGCCCCCGCCAAATCCCTGTCCGCAGATGCAACCGAGGGCGGCAAGATCATCGAGATCGCCGCCGACGATCAAGAGCATCATTGGGGAACATTCCGCATCGTCGATCCTCACAGCCACGTTCAGTTCGATTTCCACATGGGCCTGCCAGCCGACAAAACAGGTCAGGTGGATGTTCGATTCACGCCCCTCAGCGCGACCGAGACGCGGGTCGAGCTGACGCACAGCAACTGGGAAGGCTATGGCGATATGGCGGAAATGATGGTCAACGGATATGGATCAAGCTGGTCGATGCTGTTTGAGGATCACTTCGCGGGTGCCTGCAAACCCTAGCGCCACATCGAATGCGCGATTTGGACGCGCAAGTTGGCGGTTTTCATCGCAATGCCGCCAACTTAAAACAGGTCCATGCCCTATGAATGGACCCATAACCAACACGAAACGCGCCTCGAGGCCTGGCCCTACCGGTCGTTGCCAAAATTCGGGTTTGTGATCGTGATATGTATTGCGGTTTTCTTTTTGGCCCTGCCCGCGGTTGTCGTCATTGGAACGATTGTCTTATGGGGGCTGCTGCCATTCATGATCCTTGCGGTTGCCGGACTATGGTTTGGATTGCAGAAAAGTTACCGCGACGGCGAAATTCTTGAGCAACTCAAGATCTCGTCCGATCAAGTATCGCTGACACGGCATCAACCCAAAAGACCTGTGCAATGCTGGTCCTGCAATTCCTATTGGGCGCAGGTCAACCTGCATGAAAGCCAAGGCCCGATCCCGGACTACGTGACGCTAAAGGGAAATGGACGAGAGGTTGAGATTGGCGCGTTCCTTTCGCAGGATGAACGCCGAAAGCTCTATTTTGATCTGCAACGCGAATTGGCCAACGCCAATTAGCCAAGCATCGCCTTGACCTTCGGGCCGACCGATCCAAAATCCATCTGGCCGGTGTATTTCGATTTCAAGGCGCCCATGACTTTGCCCATGTCGCGGATCGATTCTGCGCCGACAGACGCGATGGCATCCTCAATCGCCTTGCTGACCGCATCGTCATCCAATTGCGCTGGGAGGAATTCTTCAATCACGACGATCTCGGCCAATTCTTTTTCGGCGAGTTCCAAACGGCCACCTTCCTGGTAGGTGCGTGCGCTTTCCTGGCGTTGTTTCACCATTTTCCCGAGGATACCGAGGATTTCATCGTCGCCAACACCGGCGTCATTGCCGTCCGCGCGCGCCGCAATGTCTCGGTCTTTGATCGCTGCGTTGATAAGGCGCAAAGTGGACAGACGCGCTGCCGCTTTGTTTTTCATCGCGACTTTGAGTTCTAAAGTCACCTGTTCACGCAAAGACATGGCATTCCCCTTTTGCTGTGCGCGTCCTCATACTGGCAGTTTTCCCTCGGAGCAAGCGAAAGCCTGAAATCACCGTGCGACACGGCCTTGACACCCCCCTGACCCAAGCCTAGTTTCCGCGCGATTTAGCCGCCTTTTTATGAGGATTCCATGACCTCCACTTTGCCCCGTCCAACCGCGTGCCTCGCTCTAGCTGATGGAACAGTTTTTTATGGTCGTGGGTTCGGGGCAACCGGCAACACGACGGCGGAACTCTGCTTCAATACGGCGATGACGGGCTATCAGGAAATCATGACGGACCCGTCCTATGCGGGCCAGATTGTCACGTTTACCTTCCCCCACATTGGCAACACCGGGGTCACACCCGAAGACGATGAAACGGCTGATCCGGTTGCCGCGGGCATGGTCGTGAAATGGGATCCGACGGAACCCTCAAACTGGCGGTCTGTGGAAAACCTAAACACTTGGTTGACGTCTCGCGGTCGCATCGCGATTGGCGGCATTGACACGCGGCGCCTGACACGGGCGATCAGACAGCAGGGTGCTCCGCATGTGGCGCTTGCACATGATCCCGACGGAAATTTCGACATCGAGGCGCTTGTGGCACAAGCCCGCGCATTTTCGGGGCTTGAGGGGCTGGATTTGGCCAAGGAAGTGACCTGCGCGCAGTCCTATCGGTGGGACGAGATGCGGTGGGCATGGCCCGATGGCTATCCCCGTCAGGACGCGCCAAAACACAAAGTCGTTGCCATCGACTACGGTGCCAAACGCAACATTCTACGCTGTCTTGCAAGCGCTGGGTGTGACGTCACGGTCCTGCCAGCCTCGGCGACGGCCGAAGACGTTCTGGCCCATAATCCAGACGGAGTTTTCCTGTCAAATGGCCCCGGCGATCCGGCAGCTACGGGCGAATATGCCGTGCCGATGATAAAATCGATCCTGAACGATACCGATCTTCCGATCTTCGGCATTTGTCTTGGCCACCAAATGCTTGCTTTGGCCTTGGGCGCGCAAACGATCAAGATGAACCACGGCCATCACGGCGCGAACCATCCGGTCAAAGACCACACAACCGGCAAGGTCGAAATCACCTCGATGAACCACGGTTTCGCGGTGGATGCACAAACCCTGCCTGAGGGCGTTGAAGAAAGCCACGTGTCGCTGTTTGACGGGTCTAACTGCGGGATTCGCATGACCGATCGCCCCGTGTTCAGCGTTCAGCACCACCCCGAGGCCAGCCCCGGCCCGCAGGACAGCTTCTATCTTTTCGAACGCTTCGCCGACGCAATGGCCGCAAACGCTTAATTCTTATCCGTTTTTTAACGGTGTTTAGCCACCCTGCCCGTAGTCACTTCGGGCAGGTAGATGAACCAAGTCACATCCCATTTTCGACGTCTCGGCGAACGCAGCCCCGCGCCTGATCGTATTCCGTTGGGTCAGCAATTGCTTGCCTCGGGCGTGATTTCTGTGGCCGATCTGCTTGACGGGCTGTCGCTCCACAAAGGGCTGAACATCCCGCTCGGCAAGGCCCTTTTGGCCCAAGGACGATTGTCTGAGGTTGATTTATACGACCACCTTGCGTTGCAATGGGAAAAACCACGCCAACGCAACCTCGGATACCTCGATCGTGACCTTCTTGGGGCCATCGGTCTTGATTTTTGCTTGCGCCACAGGGTGATACCATTCGGGATCGTGGACGGCGTTTTGCGTGTTGCCGTCAGCGACCTGTCGGATTTCAATGCAGCTTATGCCGACCTGGAAGATCAGTTTGGCCTTGTCACCCCGGTCATCAGCTCTCCGGCTGAGGTTGACGCGGCGATCCAGGCTGTCTTTTCGACGGAATTGGCGGATCGCGCTGCGCATGACATTCCCAAATCCGAAAGCTGTCGCGGCTTGGCCGAAAACACGCGACGCCGCAGCGTTGTCGGGGCCTTGGTCGTGCTGTTGCTTTTGTCATTGACGGTTGTTTGGCCCGCTCAGGTTTTGGTGAGTTTGACAGTCCTTTCGATCACCCTGTCCCTCTCGTCCGCCGCTTTAAAAACCTTGGCGCTATTTTCACATGTCCTGCCCGCGCGCGTGGCGTCGAAACCCGCAGATGATCTGCCTGTTCACCCCGTCGTTTCGATCATGGTTCCTTTGCACCGCGAACCAGACATTGCCGAGGCTTTGATTGAACGTCTCTCACGCCTCAGCTACCCAAAGCCGCTGCTGGAAATCCTCTTGGTGATTGAAGAAAACGACACCACGACCCGCGACGCCATAGAAGACGCCGAGCTGCCAAATTGGATGAAACCCGTGTTCGTCCCCGAAGGGCAGCCAAAGACCAAACCGCGCGCCTTGAACCATGCCTATAAATTCTGCCGGGGCGACATCATCGGTATCTACGACGCCGAAGACATGCCCGCGCCTGACCAGATCGAAAGGGTGATCGCGCAATTCAAAACCTCAGGCCCCGAGGTCGCCTGCCTGCAAGGGATACTGCAATTCTACAACCCGCGACAAAACTGGTTGGCGCGGTGTTTCACGATGGATTACGCCGGATGGTTTCGGATTATTCTGCCCGGACTGGCGCGGTTGGGCCTGCCGGTTCCTCTGGGCGGCACAACGCTTTTCTTGAAACGATCCGCGATCGACAAAATGCACGGCTGGGACGCCTACAATGTGACCGAGGACGCCGATCTGGGGCTAAGACTGCACCGTGCGGGCTATCGAACCCACCTTGTCGATTCGATCACCGGAGAAGAGGCCAACTGCCATGGCTGGCGCTGGATTCGACAACGCTCGCGGTGGATCAAAGGGTACATGGTGACCTATTGGGCCCATATGCGCCAGCCGCTCGGCCTGATGCGTGGTCTCGGATTCGGTGGTTTTCTGGCCTTTCAGATTCTGTTTCTTGGAACAATTCTGCATTTCATGACAGCACCGCTGCTCTGGTCCTTTTGGCTGGTCTATTTCGGCATAAACCACGCCTTTTTCAACGCCGTCCCACCGGGCCTTGTCGCGATAACGGCCCTGTCATTCCTGATGGTTGAGGTGTTGGGAATGGTCATCCTCGGGCTGGCATGCATCCGCGCGGATCGGCGGTTCCTGTTGCCGTGGATCCCGACGATGAGCCTTTATTTTCTGCTCGCCGTTCCAGCAGGACTGAAAGCCTTGTGGGAGTTTTTTCGCGCCCCGGTTTTTTGGGACAAGACCGACCATGGCCATAGCCTGAAGCCGGACTAAAGCGTATCACTCTCTGCTTCGGCGCGAAGTCGCGTCACAAAAGCGGTCGAGATATGCGCCTTGAGCGCCGCATAGGCAGCATCGCCATCCGAATTCTCAATCGCCGTCACGATCTGATCGTGCTCGTCCAAAGCGGTTTCGTCCCGCCCCTCGGCCGCCAATGAGGTCGTCGCCATAAGCGCCATCGTGCGATACACCAAATCCAATTGCTGAACGAGGTAGCGATTGTGCGAGGCAAGATGAATCATCTTGTGAAACCGTCGGTTCGTGCGCGCCAAGGTCACCGGATCGCCAAGATGCTCGCGGTCCTGCTCGACCAAGTCCCTCAGGATGTTCTTTTCTTCAATCGTCGCATGGTTCGACGCCAGCCGCGCCGCCAACGCCTCAAGTTCCGAGCGCACGACGTAAAGCTCGGACAGTTGGTTATGATCCAACGCGGCCACGATCAGACTGCGCCCGTCGCGCGTCAACAGAGACTGCGTTTCAAGCCGCTGAAGCGCCTCGCGGATCGGGGTGCGTGAGACGCCAAACCGGTCCGCCAAATCGCTTTCGACCAAGCGATCCCCGGGCCTGTAGGTGCCCACGTCAATCGCCTCGAGTATCAGCGTATAGGCGTCTTTCTGGTTTTGTCGAGAATCGACCATCGTTGCATTTCCCCGTCATTTTGCGACGACACTAGGGTGTTGGGCGCATAGCAATCAAGACTTTGCCCTTGAATAAGCCTATCTGGAAGCAATAGCGTGCGCACATGCCACGGAATGCATTTTCTCATGTCGAATTCTGGGTCTTTGACCTGGATAATACGCTCTACCCTCCGTCCGTTCGCCTGTTCGATCAGATTGAAGTGCGCATGACGCAATATGTGATGGACGCGCTTGGCATTGCGCGGCCCGAAGCCAACCATTTGCGCGTGGCCTATTGGCAGAAATACGGCACCACGCTGGCAGGCCTCATGCGTGAACACGACGTTGATCCGACCCCCTATCTGACAACGGTGCACGACATCGATTTCTCGGGTCTAAGTGTTGACGACCGACTGGCCGAGCAGATCGAAGCCCTTCCAGGCCGCAAGATCGTCTACACGAATGGATCGATCCCTTACGCCGAACGCGTTCTCGAAGCGCGCGGCATCAAGGCACCATTCGATGCGATTTACGGCGTGGAATCGGCTGATTTTCTGCCCAAACCCGAGGCCAAAGCCTTTGAAACTGTTTTTGCAAAAGACGGAGTCACGGCAAAAAAGGCCGCAATGTTCGAAGACGACCACCGCAACCTTGAGGCCCCGCACGCCATGGGCATGAAAACCGTCCACGTCGCCGACGCGCAAATTGATGCAGATCACATCCACCACCACACCGATGACCTATCAGCTTTCCTTGACCGCTTGCTGTAACTAAACAGGCGTCATGTCGAACATGATTTGGCCATCACGAACACCGGAGACGTAAATGAGCGAAGCAACAAACGCTGACATTTTGGTTTCCGGCGGCGGCATCGCAGGCTTAACGGCGGCCGCGGCCTTTGGCGCACGTGGCTTTGACGTCATTTGCGTCGATCCCACACCCCCCGTGACCGAACGCGATGCGCAAGGGTCAGATCTTCGCACGACGGCCTTTTTGCAACCCTCGCAATCCCTGCTGCAAAGCATAGGGCTTTGGGACCGCTATGCGCCCCACGCGGCGGCGTTGCAAACGATGCGGATTGTCGATGCGGGCGGCCAAGTGGAAGAACCGCGGTTGGTCAAAGAATTCCACGCCAATGAGATTTCCGAGAAACCATTCGGCTGGAATCTGCCCAACTGGCTGCTGCGACGAGAATTGCTAGCCTTCCTGCACGACATGCCGAATGTTGATTTTCGTCAAGGGGTTGGATCGCGTTCTTTATTCACCCGCACACAAGAGGCCCGCGTCGGCTTGACGGATGGCAGCCAAGTTCGCTGCAAGCTGGTCGTCGCGGCTGACGGCCGCGCCTCTCGGATTCGCGAGGCCGCGGGCATTGAGGTGAAAACCATGCGCTACGGGCAAAAAGCGCTCGCCTTTGCGGTCACGCATCCCAAACCGCACGAGAATGTCTCGACCGAAATCCACCGCTCAGGCGGGCCATTCACCCTTGTGCCCTTGCCCGACTACCAAGGCAAAAACTCTTCCGCGATCGTTTGGATGGAAACTGGCCCCGAGGTGGACCGCCTCGCCAATCTTTCGACCAAAGACTTCGAAAGTGCGATGAACGACCGGTCGTGCGGGCTTTTCGGCCCGCTAACCCTCGCGTCCCGCAGAACCGTATGGCCGATCATCAGCCAAGTTGCGCAGCGCATGACCGCCGAGCGCGTCGCCCTTTTGGCCGAAGCCGCCCATGTGGTGCCCCCCATCGGCGCTCAGGGCCTGAACATGAGCTTGGGTGATCTCGCCACCCTGCTTGATTTGGCCACCGCCAACCGATCCGATTTGGGCGGCCAACAAATGCTCGACAGCTACCACAAGGCCCGCCACGGCGAGGTTCAAACCCGCGTCACCGGAATCGACCTACTTAATCGCGCTTCAATGGCTGAAAAGCAGCCCCTCAGAGATGTTCGCGCCGCCGGATTGAACGCGCTTTATTCGCTGGCGCCGGTGCGTAAAACGCTGATGCAAATGGGGCTGGGTGTCAGGGGCTAACCCCTCACAGAACCTTGTCCAAAATCGTTTTCAAACGCGCCATCGCCCCATCAACGTCATAGAGCTTGTCCAAGCCGAACAATCCCAGACGGAATGTCGAAAAGCCAGCCGATTCATCGCATTGCAGCGGAACCCCTGCTGCGATCTGCATCCCTTCGGCGGCAAACTTGCTGCCGTTTTGGATCGCTGGGTCGCGTGTATAGCTGACCACAACACCTGGGGCGCCAAATCCTTCGGCGGCAACTGATTTAACTCCTTTTTCAGCCAACATGGCCCGCACGCCATTGCCCAAGGCCCATTGCGCCTGTTTCAGCTTGTCAAAACCATAAGTGCGGGTCTCAAGCATCGTGTCGCGGAACGCTTTCAACGCGTCTGTCGGCATGGTGGCATGATAGGCATGGCCGCCGCCTTCATAGGCTTCCATGATCGTCCGCCATTTCTTCAGGTCGATCGCAAAGCTGCTGCTTGTGGTTTCGGCCAATCGAGCCGCCGCGCGCGCGTTCATCATCACGAGCCCCGCAGACGGTGACGCGGACCATCCCTTTTGCGGTGCCGAAATCAAAACATCGACCCCCGTGGCCTGCATATCTACCCAGACCGTCCCCGAGGCGATGCAATCGAGAACCATCAGCGCCCCAACCTCATGGGCCGCATCCGCGAGGGCTTTGATATAGTCGTCGGGCAGGATCAAACCTGCCGCCGTCTCGACATGCGGAGCAAACACCACATCAGGCTTTGAAGCGCGGATTTCTGCGACCACATCGGCAATCGGCGCGGGCGCAAAGGGGGTTTCGGGGTCGTTGCCGGATTGACGGGCTTTGCAGACCGTCACTTGATCCGCAAACCCACCCGTATCGAAAATTTGGCTCCACCGGAACGAAAAGAATCCGTTGCGCACCACCAAGGCATGGGCACCGCTTGCGAACTGACGCGCCACGGCCTCCATCGCATAAGTCCCGCCCCCCGGAACGATGGCCACCGCGTCCGCGTTGTAGACCTCTTTCAGCAACTCGTTGATATCCAGCATCACTTGGCGAAATTGCATCGACATGTGATTGAGAGAGCGATCCGTGAAAACCACCGAGTATTCCAGCATTCCATCCGGATCGACGTTGTCTAAAAGTGCAGCCATCGGGCCCTCCTAAGCATTCAATTTTCAGAAATGGTTAGCGAAAGCAAAGGGGAAAGGCAAAGTCTACCTTCGTATGCCCATCACCCGATTGGGCCGGGACGTCGTTCCTCGCTGAGCAGAACATTCGCCTCAACATCCCCGGCCCCGGGCAGCGTCATGATGCGCCGCCGCAATACCCGCTCAAAATCCGAGATGTCGCGTGCCACCACGCGCAAGCGATAGTCGTAAAGCCCAAGAACATGCTCAACTGACTGCACCTCGGGTATACCCGAGACGGCGCGCTCAAAGTCTTCGAGGCTGATCTGACCTTTACGGGCAAGTTTGACACCAAGGAACACAGTCACCCCAAACCCGAGCTTTTCCGCATCAAGCCGCAATCTGCGGCCCCGAATAACGCCCCCGTCTTGCAAGCGCTTGATCCGCCGCCAGGTCGCGGGTTGCGATAGGCCGAGTTTGCGACCGACGGCACTGGCGCTTTGCGTCGCATCGCCAACAAGCAACCGCAGGATTTTGCGGTCGATGGCATCCAGCGCAATCATACTGGCAGCCCTTCGTCAGATTTCACCCGCGCGATATGCATCAACGCCTCAATATCCGCGATATGCGGTAGGGTCAGAATGCGATCTCGGTAAAGCCTTTGGTAATGCTGCATATCGCGCGCTATCACCGACAGCCGCACATCGACACGCCCCAGAAAGGTCTGGATCTCGACCACCTCAGCCACTTCGCGGCTGGCCGCCAGAAACTCATCAAACGCCCGCGCTTGCGTCTTGTCCAACGTGATCCGCAACGACACCTCGACCGCGTAACCCAAGGCCGTCCAGTCGATCACGGCCTGTTGCCCCTGAATGACCCCCGTTTCCTGCATTTTCTCGACCCGCCGCCAACAGGTTGCTGCCGTCATCCGACATCTCTCGGCAAGCTCGGCCGCGCTAAGCGATGGGTCCGCCTGATAATGCCGAAGAATCCGTCTGTCCAAATCATCAAGCATGATTTCACTCACATTTCGCCATATCACGAATGATATTTCATCTTTCTGATAAATACTCATACAAAACGCAATCGAATTCGTGAAACATCACCGATAGAAACGCTACAGTTCAACCGGAAAGGAATTCCCCATGCGCGTATATTATGACCGCGATTGCGATATTAACCTCATCAAAGACATGAACGTCGCCATCCTTGGCTACGGCTCACAGGGCCACGCCCACGCGCTTAACCTGCGCGACAGCGGCGCGAAAAACGTTGTTGTTGCTCTGCGCGAAGGTTCGCCCTCTGCCAAGAAGGCCGAAGGTGAAGGCCTCAAGGTTATGGGCATCGCTGAAGCAGCCGCTTGGTGCGACGTCATCATGTTCACAATGCCTGACGAACTTCAGGCAGAAACCTACAAGAAATACGTCCACGACAACATCCGTGAGGGTGCCGCGATTGCGTTTGCACACGGCCTGAACGTCCACTTCGGCCTGATCGAGCCTAAGCCAGGCGTGGACGTCATCATGATGGCCCCCAAAGGCCCCGGCCACACCGTACGTGGCGAATACACCAAAGGCGGCGGCGTGCCTTGTCTTGTTGCGATTGACAACGACGCATCTGGCCGCGCGCTGGAAATCGGTTTGTCCTATTGCTCGGCCATCGGTGGCGGTCGTTCGGGCATCATCGAAACCAACTTCCGCGAAGAATGCGAAACCGATCTGTTCGGCGAACAGGCCGTGCTTTGCGGTGGCTTGGTTGAGTTGATCCGTTGCGGTTTCGAAACCCTCGTGGAAGCGGGCTATGCCCCAGAGATGGCTTACTTTGAGTGCCTTCACGAAGTGAAACTTATCGTGGACCTGATCTACGAAGGCGGAATCGCCAACATGGATTACTCGATCTCGAACACGGCGGAATACGGTCAGTATGTCACCGGACCGCGCATCCTGAAGTACGACGAAACCAAGGCCCGCATGAAAGAGGTTCTTGCGGACATCCAACAGGGCAAATTCGTGCGTGACTTCATGCTTGAAAACGCTGTTGGTCAGCCAACGATCAAAGCCTCACGTCGCGCAAACGACGAGCATATGATCGAAGAAACCGGTGCGAAACTGCGTGGCATGATGCCATGGATTTCGGCTGGCAAAATGGTCGACAAAGAAAAGAACTAAGACTTGGTCTTATTGATTTTCACCTGACTTTTGGTCCGGTGGCGCGAAACGGCTCTGACTTGCGTCAGGGCCGTTTTTGTTTGCCTCAGGATCGGACTTTGGCCGCGCGGGCGATCATGCTAACCTCCATCGCCGCAACAGGAGATCACAATGTCATTTGAAAAGAAATCTTTACCCGCCCAATCCTATATCTACGTTGAACGCGAGGTGCCTTATGGACCTGAGATCGGTCCTGCCATGGGCTCGGCATTTGGCGAGGTGTTCGGCTTTGTCGGCCAAAATGGGCTGACGCCCCTTGCCATGCCGATGTCTGTTTACACAGGCATGGACCCGAAAATCTTGCGCTTTCAGGGCGGTGTGATCGTCTCGGCGGACGATGCCGCCAAGGCCAGTGGCAACATAAAAGCGGGCGAACTGCCGGCTGGTGACGTGCTGACAACGACCCACATTGGCGCTTACGACAATCTCAGTGAAACGCACAAAGCCATGTGGGCGCATATTGCTGAAAACGGCATGGAAGTGGCCATGCCAATCTGGGAAATCTACGTTGATGATCCCGAAACCGTTGCCCCCGAAGACGTCAGAACCGAGGTTTTCTGCGCCCTTAAATAGCGCTAAGCCAAGGAAAAAGGGTCGGCGACAACCGACCCTTTTCAAATTTCGTGCGCGACCGCGGTCACTCGGCAGCGACGCCCGTCTCGGTTTCGTTCTCGGACAGCTGCATATGCCACAGCGCGGCATAGCGGCCATCTTTTGCCAACAAGGCCTCGTGGTTTCCGCGCTCAGCAATGAGACCATCCTCAAGCACAACGATCTCGTCGGCCTCAACGATCGTCGACAAACGGTGCGCAATCGTCAAAACGGTCCGCCCCTCAGCGGCCCGCCCTAGGGCCTCTTTGATCTCGTGTTCGGTCTCGGTGTCCAGCGCTGAAGTCGCCTCGTCCAAAAGCAAGATCGGTGGGTTTTTCAGCAATGTCCGCGCAATGCCGACGCGCTGCTTTTCGCCACCCGACAGCTTAAGCCCGCGTTCACCCACGGTGGTGTCATAGCCATCCGGCAGTGACAGCACGAAATCATGGATTTGAGCAGCCTTGGCGGCTTCGATCACGTCCTCATCTGTCGCGCCTGCTTTGCCATAAGCAATGTTGTAGCGAATGGTATCGTTGAACAACACCGTGTCCTGCGGGACGACTCCGATAGAGTGGTGCAAGCTGTCTTGCGTCACGTCACGCACATCCTGCCCGTCGATTTTAAGCGCCCCTTCGGTGACGTCATAAAACCGGAATAGCAAGCGGCCAATCGTCGATTTGCCCGACCCCGACGGCCCGACAATCGCAACCGTCTTCCCGCTTTCGACCTCAAGCGACACCCCTTTCAGGATCGGCCGATCGCTCGAGTATCCAAAGTGCAGGTTCTCAAGCGACACCTTACCCGAGGACACTTTGATGTCGGGCGCATTTGGCTTGTCGGTGATCTCGGCGGGTTGCTCAAGAAGATCAAACATCTCGCCCATATCCACAAGCGCCTGGCGAATTTCGCGGTAAACTGTCCCGAGAAAGCCCAAAGGCAGCGTGATCTGGATCATGTAAGCGTTGACCATAACGAAATCGCCAACGCTCAAAACCCCGTTTTGAACCCCAAGGGCCGCCATGACCATGACGCCAATCAAACCAGCGGTTATAATAAAGGCCTGACCGCCATTCAGGAAAGCCAGAGACTGTGCGGTGATAATCGCGTTTTTCTCGTAGCCGCGCATCGATTGATCGTAGCGTTCCGCTTCGCGGGCCTCGGCGCCGAAATACTTGACGGTTTCGAAATTCAGCAGGCTGTCGATGGCCTTTTGGTTGGCGTCCGTGTCCTGCTGGTTCATGCGGCGGCGAATTTGCACGCGCCATTCGGTGACCCGAAAGGTGAACCAGACATAGATCGCGATGGTCGCAACGATCACCGCCAGATAGGACAGACCAAGGCTGACCGCCAGAATACCGGCAACAACAAGCAGCTCAAAGATCAATGGTCCGAGATTGAACAGCATAAAGCGCAAGAGGAATTCGACGCCTTTGACACCGCGCTCGATAATGCGGCTGAGGCCACCCGTCTTGCGATTGATGTGATAGCGCATCGACAGGTTATGGATATGCGTGAAGGTCTCAAGCGCCACGCGTCGAAGGGCGCGCTGCCCGACGCGGGCAAACACGGAATCGCGCAATTGTTGGAACAACACCGCCATAAGCCGCGTGCCACCATAGGCCAGCGTCAGACCAACGGCGCCCAGCACAAAATCCGACGTCCCCGTGTCCGAGAGCGCATCAACCGACTGTCCGAAAAGGAACGGCGTCACCGCCGCGACGATTTTTGCCAGCAGCAGGAACACCATTGCCAGCACAACGCGCCATTTCACCCAGAATTGACCCTCGGGCCAAAGATAGGGAAGAACTTTGCGGATGGTGCGCGCACCCGATCCACGCTGGCGTGAAATTTCTTCTTCGCTGGCCGTGACCCAACTTGCCATACTGCTGTCCCCCAAAATTGAAAAGCGAACCCGAAGGTTCGCTTTTATCTATGTGTTGGGCCTCTTATTGACCAGAGCTGCGCGTCTTTTTCTTGGCACCAGGGGGGGCGGGAAGCTCAAAGATCTGACCGGGGTAGATGAGATGCGGATTGCGAATCTGCTCTTTGTTGGCCTCAAAAATGTTCACGTAAAGCACACCGCTGCCGTAAGTTTCGCGCGAAATTGCCCACAAAGTGGACCCCGGCTGAACCACTTCAACCGACACCAGAGGCTTGCGCGATTGCGCGGCTTCGGCAACCTTTTCAGGCTCTTCGCGCTGGAACGGCGTTTCGACACGGCTGACAACCTGCCCCTGCGCATCGACCTGATCGACCCGCAACGTATAGACGCCCGGCGCAACATCAGCCAATTCGGCCTGCCACTGACCCGGCTCGGGCACTTCCAAAACCGTTATCTGGACGTTGTTAAGGTAAACCCGCAGGAAACCTGCCGGACTAAACCCTGAGATCTGAACCTCTCCATCGTCGGAATAGGAAATCGCGGCGATAGACAGCTGATCCAAAACCTGTGGGACGTTTGAGGACGATTGCAGAACTGTCACGCTGTCGTTTTCCACCAAGATAACGGCTGGGGCCGCATCTTCGACCACTTCGACGACTTCGACGGGCGCCGGTTCGTCTTCAACGACATCTTCAACCTGTGCCGGTTGCGCATCCTCAGGTGTCGCCGGGGCAGAGGCCGTGTCCGTCATGGGCTCATCGGCCTCGACGGCTTCATCACCCGCAGGCGCGGCTTCTTCGGTCGCAACCTCGACGACATCCGTGCTTGGTGCAGGTTGAGGTTCCATTGCCTCAGCTTCAACGGATACCGCCGTATCGGCTTCTGGCTCAGTGGCTGGCATGTCGGTTGCTGCTTCAACAGTCTCGATTGCGTCAACCACCGCGTCGGCCATCTCCTCGACGGCATCTTCAACGACCGAGAGACCTTCCGCGATAACCGTATCGGCGTCGCTTTCTTCGACCGCCGCCGTCTCGGCCTCAGGCTCAGCCTCTGCCACGACATCAGTCTCCGCTGCGTCCTCCGCCACGGCCTCAGGCGCCTGAGATTCAATTTCAGCGTCATCGGCAACCACGACCGGTGCGGGCTGCTCTTCCGGCTCGCTTGCCTCTGGCGTTTGCATATCCTCAGCGACGGGTGCCACGTCCTCGGTGACTTCAACCTGACGCACCACGGGCGCGATGATGACCTGTGCGTCGGACAAAAGAATTTGGTCGGCATTTTTTGCGCTCAGCGTGATTACCCGCGCCGTTTCGCTTTCGCCTATATCAAGGATTGCCACGAATTGACCCGTGGCGTCGATCTCGACGGTTTCAACAACCGCGCCATCGACCAGGATCGACACGGCCCAACCCGCCGGTCCCCTGCCCGCGACAACCGTCATGCCGTCGCTTTCTACGCGGACAACATCAAAGGTCGGGGTCGGGAAATCCGCAATCTCTGCGTCGGCGTCATCGCTTTGATCCGTATCGGGATCGACAGCAACATCAGTGTCGTCTTCGTCCGTTTCCACGTCGTCCGAGGCATCCTCGGCGTCTTCCGCATCAGAAGAATCCTCAGCGTCTTCCGCGCGCTCCGGCTGCTCAATGTCAGCCTCGGGTTCGTCGGTATCTGCGTCTTCGGTTGCTTCATCTTCGATCTGAGCGTCGTCGTCAACATCACTGCCCGCAACGGCCAAGGGGCCGTCCGCAGCTTCAACGATAGGCGCTGGCCGAAACCAATTTGTTTGAGAATAAACCGCCCAACCAGCGACTCCGACGACGATCGCGCCAATGGCGACCGTTCGATACAACCCGAGTTTTCCGAACATTCTTTTGTCTAACTTTCATTGCGCCACAGACTTGGCGGTTGAGGGACAGTATCAACGCGGGTATCAGAGGTCAAAAGCCCCCTGACCATTTCAGTAGGAAAATTTATGAAACAGGCCTCAATTTGTGTCTTTTGCGGATCACGCACCGGCGATCACCCCGACTACATGCTGGACGCAACGAAATTTGGGGCCACGTTCGCCGAAAACAACTGGCGTCTGGTCTATGGCGCGGGCGACATAGGGCTGATGGGGGCCGTCGCGCGCGCAGCGCAAGACAGCGGAGCGGACACCTTTGGTGTCATTCCGACTCACTTGCTAAGGAAAGAAGTCGGCAAAACCGATCTCACGCGGTTCATCGTCACGGAAAACATGCATGAGCGCAAAAAAGTGATGTTCATGAATTCAGACGCGATTGTTATTCTGCCAGGTGGCGCGGGAACCATGGACGAGTTTTTTGAGGTTCTTACTTGGCGGCAATTGGGGCTGCACGACAAGCCGATTTTCGTGCTGAACACGCAAGGGTATTGGGACGGTTTGCTTGGCCTTTTGGACAGCGTCACGGGCGGAGGTTTTGCGGATCACTCGCTTCTTAGCTATTTCAAGGTTGAAAATGATGTGCATGCGTTGGAGACTTCGCTGAAAACCGCACTGGCACAATAGGCACCCGCAGATGACCAATACCCTCGCCCTTTACTTTGGTGCCATCCTTGTGATCGCAGCGGGCGTGGATTTACTGTATTTTGACTGGTATTATACGATCTTCTGGACAAAGAAGCTGGTTGACCTGATCGAATACATCGCCATTTGGCGCTGAGCATCCTGAAATTCTGGGCAGTTTGCCCTTGACCTTCCGCCCAAAATGGGGATGTTAGCGCCAACATCACTGTTAGCGCTAACTGCGCCTTGAAGGGAAAGCAAAATGACCGTCAAAGTTGGAATTAATGGGTTTGGCCGCATTGGGCGAAACATTCTGCGGGCGATCATTGAATCCGGTCGCACCGACATCGAAGTGGTCGCGATCAACGATCTCGGACCGGTCGAAACGAACGCACATTTGCTGCAATACGACAGCGTGCATGGCCGTTTCCCTGTCGAGGTGAAAACAACCGAGGATACGATCGACGTTGGCCGTGGCCCGATCAAGGTGACCGCAATTCGCAATCCCGCCGAACTTCCCTGGGCAGACGTTGACGTTGCCATGGAATGCACCGGCATCTTTACGGCACGCGACAAGGCCGCAATTCATCTTGAAAACGGATCGACCCGCGTTTTGGTCTCGGCCCCGTCCAGCGGCGCGGACAAAACCATCGTGTTTGGTGTCAACGACGACACACTGACGGCGGATGATCTTGTTGTTTCGAACGCGTCCTGCACGACAAACTGCCTTGCGCCCGTCGCGCATGTTTTGAACAAGGCCGTTGGCATCAAGCGCGGTTTCATGACCACGATCCACAGCTACACCGGCGATCAGCCAACGCTCGATACAATGCACTCTGACCTTTACCGTGCACGCGCAGCGGCGATGTCGATGATCCCGACCTCAACCGGCGCTGCAAAAGCCGTTGGCTTGGTGCTTCCGGAACTGAACGGCAAATTGGACGGCGTCGCGATCCGCGTGCCCACACCCAATGTTTCGGTCGTCGATCTCACCTTCGAAGCCGAGCGTGATACAACGGTCGAGGAACTCAACGCTGCGGTGCACGCCGCGGCTGCAAATGAACTTGCCGGTGTTTTGGGCGTTACGGATCACAAACTGGTCTCGATGGATTTCAATCACGATCCGCACAGCTCGATCTATGCCACCGACCAAACCAAGGTCATGGACGGCAACATGTGCCGCATTCTGGCATGGTACGACAACGAATGGGGCTTTTCGAACCGCATGGCGGATACAGCCGTGGCGATGGGCAAACTGGTCTAAATTCGGTTCTGCCAAGCGCGCGCCAAGCAGCCCCGGGCATCACTTTGTGTTCAAACGATCCTGCAACGCCTCCGCGACCGCGGGGGTGACAAAGCTGGTCACGTCGCCGTTCAGTCGGGCGATTTCCTTGACGAGTTTTGAGGCAATCGCCTGATGCTTTGTCTCGGCCATCAGAAAGACAGTCTCAATTGAGCTGTCGAGAACGCGGTTCATGCCAACCATTTGAAATTCATATTCAAAATCCGAAACAGCCCGCAATCCACGCACAATCATCTGCGCCCCGACATCGCGAGCGCAATCGATCAGCAGGTTTTCAAACGGATGCACAACGATCTCGGTGCCTGTGTCTTTGGAAAGCTCAACACATTCGCTTTCCAGCATCGCCACGCGTTCTTCCAGCGAAAACAAAGGCCCCTTGTCGCGGTTGATCGCAACCCCGATCACCAGCCGATCCACCAGCAAAGCGCCGCGTCGAATAATGTCCAAATGTCCAAGGGTCACTGGGTCGAAAGTCCCAGGATAAAGTCCGACACGCATAGATCACTCCGTTCCCGTCTTTTCGGCAGGCAACATTATTGCCCCCCGAATTGCAAGATGCAGGTGCAGAAAGTTGTTTCCGCGTGGCGTCAGTGACCCATTATCATGCCCTGAAGCGCTTCTTTTTCCATCGAAAGCTCGGACAAGCGGGCTTTGACGAGGTCGCCAATGGTGACCATGCCGACCATTTCGCCGTTTTCCTCAACGGGCATATGGCGGAAGCGACCGTCTGTCATACGCTGCATGATGGCGTCGGCGGTATCGTCCAGAGCGCAGGTTTTCAGGTCTTTGGTCATCACCTCGCCGACGGGCACTTCAAAGCATTTCGCGCCACGCTGCGCCATCACACGAACAATGTCGCGTTCCGAGATGATTCCATCGGCCTGTTTACCGTCAGACGAGACAATCAGACCGCCGATATGCTTTTCGGCCAACAGTGACGCGACTTCGGAAAGCTGTGTGCTCGGCTCGACTGAAATGACCCCGGTTATACCCTTGGACTTCAAAATTTGTTGCACGAGCATGAATTCTTCTCCGTAATTATATTTCAATATCTCCAACTTCGCCGCAATGATCGGTCAATGTCAAGTTGCCGACTCGAGTCTTTGCACTTCTTCGCGAATACCGGCCACCAATGCCTCGGAAAAGCGGTTCATACGCTCAAGACGGCGGTCATCCTGATGCCGGATCAAGTAAAAAGAGCGTACAAGATTCAGTTCATCCGGCAACAGGCGCACAAATCGGCGGATAAACGGAGAAATGGCGAAATTATGAACGATCCCAAGACCAATTCCCTGACGTATCCAGGCCATTTGAACCGAAACCGAGTTTGACGCCAAGGAAACCCGATCCATTCCGGTTTCAGACAGATAATCAAGTTCCTTGTCAAATATCATGTCAGGAATATACCCGATCATCTTGTGGCCTTTGAGATCCTCAAGACGCTCAATCGGATCGTGATTGCGCAAGTAACTGCGCGCGCCAACAAGGCTGAGCGAATAATCCGTGATCTTTTGAACGCTGAGGCGACCGGCGGTTGGCTGACTAACGCCAATGGCCATATCCGCCTCGCGTTTGGTCAGGTTAAACACCCGTGGCAGGGCGACAATCTGGATGTCCAAATCCGGGTTGTCCTCGGATATTTTGGCGCAGACCTGCGGTAAGATGAAATTCGCGCAGCCATCTGGCGCCCCAATCCTGATTTGCCCTGACAGTTTTCCCGATTTTCCAGCGAGTTCTTCAACCGCGCCCTCCATCGCCTGCTCGGCCTGTTCAGCATGAGACAGCAAGCGCTGGCCCGCGTCTGTCGGCGCATAGCCCTGCGGAGACTTGGCAAAAAGCGGAGTTCCAAAGGCTTCTTCCAACCGTGCGATACGCCGTCCAACAGTGGCTGGATCAACCTTTAACTCGCGTCCCGCCCCCGAAAGACTCTCGGTTCGCGCGACGGCCAAGAATATCCGCATATCATCCCATTGAGGATCCATTTTCCTACCCCCTGCAATAATGCAAAACCCTTTTGGTATATTACCTCTTTTTCAATGATTTTCGCAAGATTAGAGTTCGTGCAGCTATTGGAGACTGATTATGACCGAACTAACTCACTTCGTGAATGGTGAACACGTGGCCGGTACAACCGGACGATTTGCCGATGTAATGAACCCCGCCACTGGCGAGGTTCAGGCCCAGGTGCCGCTCGCCTCAAAGGCAGAAGTTGACGCGATCGTCGCCAAAGCCGCCGAGGCTCAGGTCGCTTGGGGGGCCACAAACCCGCAGCGCCGCGCCCGCGTGATGATGAAGTTCGGCGCGCTTATCAACGAGCACATGGACGAATTGGCCGAGCTTATCAGCCGTGAACACGGCAAAACCCTGCCGGACGCCAAGGGCGATGTTCAGCGCGGTCTTGAGGTTGTCGAGGTCTGCATGGGCGCGCCAAACCACCTTAAGGGCGAATTCATGGGCGACGGTGGTCCGGGCATCGATCTTTATTCCGTGCGTCAACCACTCGGCGTCGTTGCGGGGATCACACCCTTTAACTTTCCGGCGATGATCCCACTGTGGAAAATGGCCCCCGCGATTTCTTCAGGCAACGCCATGGTTCTCAAACCGTCCGAGCGCTGCCCCTCGACCGCGCTACGCTTGGCGGAATTGTTGAAAGAGGCCGGCCTGCCCGATGGCGTGCTTCAGGTTATCAACGGCGACAAGGAATCCGTTGATGCGCTTTTGGACAATGAGACCATTCAAGCGGTGGGATTTGTCGGCTCAACGCCGATTGCCCAGTATATTTATGCCCGAGCAACGGCAAACGGTAAACGTGCCCAGTGCTTCGGTGGCGCTAAGAACCACATGGTTATCATGCCAGATGCTGACATGGACAAAGCAGCCGACGCCCTTGTGGGGGCTGGATTTGGCGCAGCAGGCGAACGCTGCATGGCGATCTCGGTCGCTGTCCCCGTGGGTCAGGAGGCCGCCGACGCCTTGGTCGAGCGCCTGATCCCACGTATCGAAAAGCTGAAAGTCGGACCCTACACCGCCGGAGACGACATCGACTTTGGTCCGGTTATCACCAAGGTCGCGCAGGACCGCATCAAGGGGCTAATCACCTCGGGCGCGGACCAAGGCGCAACGCTGGTACGCGACGGTCGCGACTTTTCGCTTCAGGGGTATGAGGACGGCTATTTCGTTGGCCCAACC
>JBELFK010000003.1:0-47430 GCA_042092935.1 Paracoccaceae bacterium
CAGAAGGGTCGGCAAGGGTCGAAGTATCTCCGAGCGCGCCGTAGTCGTTTTCGGCAATTTTGCGGAGAATACGCCGCATGATCTTACCTGAACGTGTTTTCGGCAGACCTGGGGCCCATTGGATAAGGTCCGGCGAGGCAATTGGTCCGATTTCCTTGCGTACCCAGTTGCGCAGCTCAACTTTCAAATCGTCTGTGTATTCCTGACCTTCCATCAAAGTGACGTAGCAATAGATGCCCTGACCTTTGATCTCATGCGGATAGCCGACAACGGCCGATTCCGAGACCGCTGGATGCGCGACGAGGGCGCTTTCGACCTCGGCCGTGCCCATGCGGTGACCAGATACGTTTATCACGTCGTCAACGCGACCGGTGATCCAATAGTCGCCGTCTTCGTCCCGACGGCACCCGTCGCCTGCAAAGTAATAGCCTTTGTAATCGCTGAAATAGGTCTTCACAAAACGTTCATGGTCGCCATAGACGGTGCGCATTTGACCAGGCCAGCTGTCCGCCATACAGAGAACGCCTTCGATTGCGTTGCCTTCGATCTCGGCGCCTGACGTCGGCTCAAGAACAACAGGTTTTACGCCGAAGAATGGCTTCATGGCCGCACCGGGTTTAGCGGCGTGGGCACCTGGCAGGATGGTCATCATGTGACCGCCTGTTTCCGTCTGCCACCACGTGTCAACGATTGGGCAACGCCCCCCGCCAACGACTTCGTTGTACCAATCCCATGCTTCGGGGTTGATCGGCTCGCCGACAGTGCCAAGCACTTTGAGCGACGACAGGTCGTGCTTTTGAACAAACTCGGGGCCTTTGCCCATCAATGCGCGAATGGCCGTTGGGGCCGTGTAGAACTGGTTCACTTTGTGCTTTTCGCACACGTCCCAGAAGCGTCCTGCATCCGGGTAGGTGGGCACACCTTCGAACATCAAGGTCGTGGCACCATTGGCCAATGGGCCATAGACGATGTAGCTGTGACCGGTGACCCAGCCGACGTCAGCGGTACACCAGTAGATGTCGCCTTCGTGGTAATCAAACACGTACTCATGGGTCATTGACGCCCACACCAGATAGCCGCCTGTCGAGTGGACAACGCCCTTCGGGGCCCCTGTCGAACCGGATGTATACAGGATGAACAGCGGATCTTCGGCATTCATCGGCTCGGGTGCGCATTCGTTTGAGGCATGGGCCATCAAGGTTGCATAGGAATGATCGCGGCCCTCTTTCATGCCCACGTCGCCCCCTGTGCGCTCGACAACCAGCATCTGCACGTCGCCACAGATTTCCATCGCCTTATCGACATTGGTTTTCAGAGGCGTGTTGCGTCCGCCGCGCGGTGCTTCGTCTGCGGTTACAACCAACGACGCTTTACAGCCGTCGATACGGGCCGCAACAGCCTCGGGCGAGAAACCAGCAAACACGATTGAATGGATCGCACCGATCCGCGCACAGGCGAGCATCGCATAGGCCGCCTCGGGGATCATTGGCATGTAGAGAATGACACGATCGCCTTTGGTCACGCCCAACGATTTGTAGACGTTGGCAAGTTTGTTAACCTGCTCGGACAATTCAAGGTAAGTGATGTGCTTGGAAATTCCGGGATCGTCGCTTTCCCAGATAATCGCCGTTTGATCGGCGCGTTTCTCAAGGTGACGGTCGATACAGTTGGCAGCGACGTTTACCTCGCCGTCTTCGAACCATTTGATCGATACGTCTGGATGCGTGTACGAGACGTTTTTGACTTTCGTGAACGGCTTGATCCAGTCAATGCGCTTGCCGTGCTCGCCCCAAAAGGCGTCAGGGTCATTGATCGAAGCGGCATACATTTCGTCGTATTGCGCTTCGGTGATTTTTGCGTTTGCGACGAATTCGGCGGAGGGCGGGTAAGATTTGTTCTCGGACATATCGAGTCCTCTTCCTCAAATTTCCAGAAAATTGGGGGTCCCCGCCCATGAATGGGCGGGGAGTGGCAATTAGATTGCCAAGTATTCAGCGCGAAGCTCTTCGTTTTCGAGAACTTCTTCGGCCGTGCCGTCGAATACGATGCTGCCGGTGTCAAGAATGACAGCGCGGTCAGCCAGTTGCAGGGCGCGAACGGCGTTCTGCTCAACGATCACAGTCGTGATACCTTGTTCTTTGATGACGCGAAGTGTTTTTTCGATCTCATCAACGATAACAGGCGCAAGCCCTTCATAGGGTTCGTCAAGAAGAAGAACCTTGATGTCGCGGGCAAGTGAGCGCGCGATGGCAAGCATCTGTTGTTCACCGCCAGAAAGCGTGACGCCTTCTTGCTTGCGGCGTTCACCCAATCGCGGGAACAGATCGTAGATACGTTCAAGCGACCAGCCAACCGGCGGAGCGATCTGTGCAAGCTGCAAGTTTTCCTCAACCGTTAGGCCTGGGATAATACGACGATCTTCTGGAACAAGACCAAGACCAGCCGCCGAGGCTTCATAGGACTCCATCTTGTGAAGTGGCTGGTGATCCAGCCAGATTTCGCCGTGCTGCACCTGAGGATCGCCAAGACGTGCGATTGAACGCAATGTCGTGGTTTTTCCGGCACCGTTGCGGCCAAGCAGGGCAAGAATTTCACCTTCGTGGACGTTAAAAGATATGCCCTGAATGATGTAGCTTTCGCCGTAGTATGAGTGCATGTCCCAGATGGACAAAAACGCTGGTGCCGTTTCAGCTTTGTTGCTGTGCTTTGAGAAATCGGGTCTGACGTTCATCTTACCCCTCCTTATGCGGCTTCGCCAAGGTATGCTTCTTTTACCTTGGGGTGGCCTTTGATGTTGTCCGGCGTGTCTTCAACAAGCGGCGTTCCCTGCGCAAGCACGGTGATCCGTTCAGCGAGCGAGAAAACGACGTGCATATCATGTTCGATGATTGCAATCGTAATGTCGCGCTCTTCCTTGATCTGTTTGAGCAGGTCGATCGTGTTGTTGGTATCCGCACGCGCCATACCAGCTGTCGGCTCGTCGAGCAGCAGCAGACGTGGTTCTTGCGAAAGACACATAGCGATCTCAAGGCGACGTTTGTCACCACGTGACATTGCCGCTGTGTGATCGTTGCGCTTGTCGATCAGGTCCATGTCCACAAGCATCTTCTCGGCTTTTTCAACAACGTCCTTTTCACGGAACATGTCGGCCATTGCTTGCATACGGAACGAGCCGTCACGCTTAGCGAAGCAGGAGATCATCATGTTTTCCATGACGTTCAATTCGCTAAAGATTTCCGGTGTCTGGAACACGCGGCTGATCCCCATCTGATTGATCTCATGCGGAACCCGCCCCAGAACAGATTGGCCGTCAAACATGACGCTGCCTGTGTCTGGGATCAGTTTGCCGATCAGAACGTTCAGCAAGGTGGATTTACCGGCCCCGTTCGGGCCGATAATTGCGTGGACGGTATTGTCGGTGACGCTGAGGTTTACGTCTCCCAGAGCCTGCAAACCACCGAAGCGTTTGTTGACGCCTTTGACTTCAAGAATTCCCATCAGTCTTCTCCCTTACTCGGCTGGTTGCTTGGTTGCTGCATCATCGGCTGATTTGCCTTTGAAGCGGTTCATCAACTTTTGGCCACCTTCAACGAGGCCACCAGGCAAGAAGATAATGACCAGCATGAAAACGACACCCTGAGTCATGTGCCAGCCTTCGCCGGTGAACCATGACGCTGTCCATACCAGCGCCTTTTCGATGCTGTCAGGCAAGAAGCTGAACCACTCATGCAAGAGCTTTTCGTTCATCTTCGAGATGATGTTTTCCATGTACTTGATTGTACCCGCACCCAAGACCGGACCGATCAGCGTGCCAACACCCCCAAGGATGGTCATGATGACGACCGCGCCACTTTCCGTCCAATACATGCGCTCGGCACCTGCAAGGGGGTCCATCGACGCCAGCAGACCACCCGCCAATCCGGCATACATTCCCGAGATGATGAATGCAGCAAGTGTGTAGGGGCGTGGGTTAAGACCGGTGTAGGTCATGCGCTGGTTGTTCGACTTGACCGCCCGCAGCATCAGACCAAACGGCGAGCGAAAGATGCGGACCGACAGGTAGAAGGCGATAATCAGGAAGATCGCGGTGAAGTAGTAACCAACCGGGAAAACGAATTCCCATGGTCCAACCGGCAAGGTCAAACGCGAGTTCATTTCCAAGCCAAAGAAGTGTGGCACGGTTGAACTGTTTGGCCCCATCAGGATCTGCGGGTCATCGTTGTAGACCTGAAGACCTGTTTCACCGTTCGTCAATGTAATGCCAAGCCACCGACCGAAGAGGTCAGAATAGGCAATCGAGTACATCATCTGGGCAAACGCCAGTGTCAGGATCGAGAAGTAAATGCCCGAGCGGCGCAGCGAGATGTAGCCAATAACAACCGACAACAGACCCGCAACAACAACGCTGAGGATAAGACCAGGAAGCACGTTGTAGCCGAGCAGTTTAAACATCCAGACGGCCGCATAAGAACCGACACCCAAGAAGGCGGCGTGACCGAATGACAGGTAGCCGGTCAGACCAAAGAGGATGTTGAACCCGATGGCAAAGATTCCGAAGATCGCAAATCGCTGCATAAGGTCAGGGTATCCGCCGTTAAAGAAGGCAAATGCCGAGTCTTTCGGGAAGATGTTCAGAATAAGCGGCGCAAATAGGCTGAGCACCACAACAACCATAAGAAGGTTAAAGTCTTTCTTTTCTAGACCAAGCATAATTAATCCTCCATCACGCCTTTTTTGCCCAACAGGCCACGAGGGCGCGTAAGCAAGATGATGATTGCCACGAGATAGATGATGATCTGGTCCAGACCGTCAAACACCTTGAAGCGCTCCCAGGAGGCAAAGCTTTCCAGAATGCCGAGCAGGAACCCTGCTGCAACAGCTCCGGGCAGTGAGCCCATTCCGCCGACAACAACCACAACGAAGCTGAGGACCAGGAAGTCCATGCCCATGTGATAGTTTGGCGCGTTAATCGGTGCGTACATCACACCCGCCCAACCGGCGACCACCGCCGCGATTGCGAACATGATGGTGAAGCGACGGTCAATGTTGATGCCCATCAGGCCAACAGTTTCGCGGTCCGCCATACCGGCACGAACAACCATGCCGAAGGTTGTGAATTGCAGAAAGGCAAACACACCGCCGATGACGACAAGCGAGAAGAAGAAGTAAACCATGCGCCATGCAGGGTAGACGATCTCAAGCCCAAGTGCGCCGCCAAGCTGCGCAACTGACGACAATGCCTCAGGAGCAGGGGTCTGGATTGGGTTTGCGCCGTAAATTCCGCGAATGATTTCTTGCAGAATGATCGCGAGACCGAAGGTCACAAGGATCTGGTCCGCATGTGGGCGCTTGTAGAAGTGCTTGATAAGCCCGCGCTCCATTGCGATGCCGACAACGATCATGATCGGAATCGAGAAAAGGATGGCCAGCGGCACTGACCAATCGGTGATCGCCCCGCCGATTTCCGGCCCGAACCAGGCTTCCATATAAGAAGATTTCACTTTCAGGGGATTACCCAAAAAGTCCTTCTGTGTGGGGTCAATAGTTTCAAAGCTCGCGTTTAGAATCCGCGACAGTGTCACAGAACAAAAAGCACCGATCATGAACAGGGCCCCGTGGGCAAAGTTCACAACACCTAGTGTGCCAAAAATCAGCGTCAGACCGAGGGCGATCAGCGCATAGGCTGAACCCTTGTCGAGGCCGTTTAGGATTTGAAGAATGAATTCGCTCATCTTCCCCCACCTCTAGAAGAATGAATAACCCTCGTTCAAAAAACGACGGGTCCTTGGATAGTCGAAGTAGGGTGGAGAAATTCCCCACCCTACAAAGGTCTTAGACTTAAGCGCCTGGGTTACATTCACCCAAATCGCCACCGGCGAACATTGGGTGATCTGGTGCGTACTCAACCTGAGCACGCGGTGTAACTTCAAGGATCTCCAGTGTGTCGTACTCGTTCGATGGGTTCTCTTTACCCTTCATAACCAGAACGTCTTTGAAACACTGGTGGTCGTCGGCACGGTACAGAGTTGGACCGTTGCCCATGCCGTCGAACTCAAAGCCTTCAAGAGCTTCAACAACGCCACATGGGTTGAATGTGCCAGCACGCTCACATGCGTCTGCGTACAGAATTGTCTGAACGTAGCATGTGTGAGCCGAGTTGGATGGTGGACGACCGTACTTTTCGCCGAACGACTTAACGAATGCTTTTGTGCCTTCGTCTGTCAGCTGCCAGTTCCAGTTCATCGAACCGATAACACCTTCCACGTTTTTGCCAGCACCAGCAGCCATCAGCTCTGAGTACAGTGGAACAACGATTTCGAAGTTCTTGCCATTGACGACTTTGTCGCGCAGACCGAACTGGATCGCGTTGGTCAGCGAGTTGACCATGTTTCCGCCGTAGTGGTTCAGAACCAGAACGTCAGCACCAGAGTTCAGAACCGGTGTGATGTACGACGAGAAGTCTGTCGACGCCAGCGGTGTCAGAACGTTGTTGACTGTGTTCCAGCCCATGGCTTCGGTCGCAGCAGCGATCGATTCCTGCTGTGTCCAGCCCCATGTGTAGTCAGCGGTCAGGTGGTAAGCGTTACGATCAGAACCGTAAGCGTTTGCCAGCACCGGCGCCAAAGCTGCACCAGACATGTAACCGTTAAAGAAGTGACGGAAGCCGTTGGCTTTCTTATCTTTACCAGTTGTGTCGTTTGAGTGTGTCAGACCGGCCATGAAGATAACGCCAGCGTCCTGACACAGACCCTGAACAGCGATCGCAACGCCCGAAGACGAACCACCGTTAATCATGACTGCGCCGTCTTTTTCGATCATCGACTTGGCAGATGCGCGAGCAGCGTCAGATTTTGTCTGAGTATCGCCAGTTACGAACTCAACCTTTTTACCCAGGATGCCGTTACCCTTCAGCGCTTTCGAGCTGAATGTGTTCATCATGCCGCCGTCACCCATGCCGTTCAGGTGCTCAACTGCAAGTTCCTGTGCGCGCAGCTCGTCGAGACCTTCTTCCGCATAAGGACCGGTCTGTGGAACGTTGAAGCCCAGAGTAACTGTGCTGCCTGTTGGTGCATTGGTAAAGCCAGCGTGGCTAGCAGCGCTGAGATATGTTGGCAATGCGAGACCAGCGCCAGCGACGGCTCCGGTTTTCAACACGCCACGGCGAGTTAGGTTTTTAGTCATGGAATTCCTCCCGTTTCATGAAACGTGACTGAATGCTCCTCAACATTCTGTCACAGGCACTATTTGTGCAGGTGTATTATCCGTTAAAGTAAGAAAAGTTCGCAACAACTGCTTTGAAAGAAAGAATTATTTTGTAAAAACGTAAACAAATTGATATGCAAATCAGTAAATTTGTTTTCTCGCACATGCAGAAACGTATTGATTTGTAAGGACGAAACATGGCGCGCACGTCGCTAATCGGCTCACGAATTCGCGAACGCCGGATCACCAATGAAATTCGCCAAACCGATTTGGCAAAATCTGTTGGTATTTCTCCAGCGTATCTAAACCTTATCGAACACAACCGCAGAAGAATCGGCGGTAAACTGTTGTTGGACATCGCCGACGTGCTTGGGGTTGAGCCTGCATTGCTGAGCGAAGGGGCCGAGGAGGCTCTGCTTTCGGCCCTACAACACGCAAGTGCAGACAATGCCGATATTCTGGTTGAAGACGCACGGATTGAGGAATTTGCCGGACGGTTCCCCGGGTGGGCGCAGTTGATCGTCCGACAAAACAGCGAAATCGCCAATCTCAAGGACGCCGTTGAGGCCCTGAATGATCGGCTGTCCCACGATCCCTTTTTGGCAACCGCGCTTCACGAGGTCATCTCGACCGTGTCGTCAATTCAGTCGAGCGCATCGATCCTTGTTGAATCAGAAGACATCGAAAAAGAATGGCGCGACCGCTTTCATCGCAACATTTTTGAAGACAGCAGCCGCCTTGCCGAAACCAGCGAATCCTTGGTCGGTTATCTGGATCCGGTGCAGGACGAAAACGTCAGTCAGGCCTCGCCCATCGATGATTTGGACAAATTGCTGATTGAAAAAGACTTTCTGATGGCCGAATTCTCGGCCGGCGCCGACGTGGATCTGGAAGCCGCCCTAAATGACAGCTCAACAGGATTGTCGGGATCAGACCGACTGGCCTCGGATCGGTTTTTGGCGAGCCACGCCGAAATCGTCAGCAAAATTCCCGATGCCATGCTGGCCAAAGCCGAAGGCAAAACCGAAGATCCCGCCGAGATGGCGGCGCTCTGCGGAGTTTCGATCCCTGAAATGTTCCACAGGTTGGCGTTCCGCCCGAATGCGGTTGGGCAGGTAGAGTATGGCTATCTTGCAGCAGATATGGCCGGGGCGTTCCTGTCAAAGCGATCCATTGACGGGTTCAGCCTGCCGCGTCTGGGCGGTGGGTGTGCTTTGTGGCCGTTGTTTGACGCCCTTACTCAGCCAACGGTGCCGATGTCGGAACATATCAGGCAGGCCGGTCGGGACTCGGAAACGATGCGCGCATTTGCAATCGCGGTTCCGGAAAACAGTCGATCATTTTCCCAGAGACCGCGATACGTCGCGCATATGTTGTTGCGGTCTGTCCCGAGCGCGGGCGCAAATCCAAAAACCGTGGGTGTAAACTGCCGGATTTGCCCCGTGGATAATTGCGCGGCGCGTCGGGAAATGTCGATTTTGTCCAATGGTTTTTGACAAGCAACCTCTGCTAGGCAATATTTCACGCTAGGGAAGGTGCGGTGAGGAGAAATATGGGGAAATCAGTTCTTCTTATAGAAGATGAACCAAACATCATCGAAGCTATTAGCTTTATTCTGTCGCGTGATGGTTGGACGGTGCATTCGCATTCAAACGGAGCAGATGCTTCGGGCGAAGTATTGCGCCGTATGCCTGACGTCGTGGTCTTGGACGTGATGCTTCCCGGAAAGACCGGATTTGAAGTCTTGCAGGAAATTCGCGGTGTTGAGGCTACGACCAATATCCCGGTCTTGATGCTGACAGCCCGTGGACAAACCAAAGACCGCGAGAAGGCTGAAAATATCGGCGCGAACATGTATATGACAAAACCCTTCTCAAACTCCGAAGTGCTCGAAAAGGTTCGAGCATTGGTGGCCTAGTGGACGAAAAGCGTCGTTCAGTATTTCTAGAACGGTCCAGTTACCGACGCAGACGGGCGCGGGACGCGTCACGGCTTTTGCCCATCTTAAGTTTGTTTTTGTTTTCGATCCCTGGGTTTTGGCAAGCCGGAAGCGGTGGTGAAATAAAGCTGTCCAGCGCCTTGATATTTCTATTTGCCGCATGGTGTGTTGCCATCGCCATCGCGGCTCTGCTCTCGCGGTTTTTAAGCGAACCTGTGATCGGAGAGTCAGGCGACCCCGATAGCGTCGCTGGCGGATAGCGGATGCTGAACAGTCTCGTCGCCGTATCTCTGGCCTATGTCGCAGCGCTGTTCCTCGTCGCATTCTACGCCGAGAGATTGGCGGCGCGGGGGCGCGGCGCGTGGTTGCGTAGCCCGTTCGTCTACACACTATCGCTGTCAGTTTATTGTACGGCATGGACGTTTTACGGCGCTGTTGGATATGCGGCGCGCGCGGGTTTAGAGTTTCTTGCGATTTACCTTGGGCCGACTCTTGTTCTTGTCGGATGGTGGTGGGTATTGCGCAAGATTGTTCGTATCGGGCGCAGTCAAAAGATCACATCGATCGCTGACTTGATTTCGTCGCGCTACGGCAAATCCAATTCGATTGCGGTGATCGTCACTGTTATGGCTGTCATTGGGACGACGCCCTATATTGCACTTCAACTTCAGTCCGTAACGCTTTCATTTAACGCGTTTCTTGTCGCCTCTGAGCCGGGGCCGGATCTATATGATCCGAAGTCCACGGCATTTTGGGTCGCCTTAGGTCTGGCGTTTTTTACCATTCTGTTTGGCACGCGAAACCTTGATGCAAACGAGCGCCACCACGGTGTTGTGACCGCCATCGCCCTTGAGGCGGTTGTTAAGTTGGTCGCCCTTGTTGCTGTGGGTATTTTTGTGGTGTGGCAGGTCATGGGGGGGATCAGCGAAACCTTCGCGGCGATTGACGCGTCCGAGATAAACCTTTGGAACCGCGACGCCGGCCGTTGGACTGGGATTTTGTTCGTGTCCGCGGCGGCCTTCATTGCGCTTCCACGGATGTTTCAGGTGATGGTCGTCGAGAACGACGACGAACAGCACCTTGCAACCGCAAGCTGGGCTTTCCCGACCTACCTGATGTTCATCAGCCTGTTTGTTGTGCCAATCGCTGTCGCCGGTCTGCAAGTGCTTCCCGAAGGCGCCAACCCGGATTTGTTCGTTTTGACCGTGCCCTTGGCGCATGGCTGGGACGGTTTGGCCATGTTCGCCTTTATCGGCGGGTTTTCGGCGGCCACGTCGATGGTCATCGTTGCGGCGATTGCGCTGTCCACGATGGTGTCCAACCACGTGGTCATGCCGATCTGGCTGGCGTCATCCTCGCGCGATTTGTCGGTTGCGGGGGATGTTCGGCAGATCGTTCTCTATGCGCGGCGATTGTCAATCGCGGGCATTCTGGCGCTCGGGTATTTCTACCTTCGCTTGACGGGGGGCGGGGCGGCGCTTGCCTCAATCGGGTTGATTTCGTTCGCGGGCGTGGCCCAGTTTATGCCGGCAATGATCGGCGGCATTTTCTGGCGCGCCGCAAATCGACATGGCGCGTTAGCGGGACTGGTCATAGGTTTTGTCGTCTGGGCCTACACTCTGTTTTTGCCCAGTTTCGGGCCAGATGCCCTGATTTCGAAAGAGATACTTGAACAAGGGCTGTTCGGTCTTTCTTGGCTACGACCGAATGCTTTGTTCGGTGTGGATGGCCTTGACAGTTTGGTGCACGCGCTCGTTTGGAGCATGGCGCTCAATACATTGGTGTTCGTTGTGATTTCGCTGGTGACCTTTCCAAACCCCATGGAACGGTTGCAGGGTGCGCAGTTTGTCAACGTCTTCGATCACTCGGTCGGGGCAAGCAGTTGGTCCAAAGGCCGCGCCGAGGCGGAAGACCTGCTTTTGATGAGCCAGCGCATTTTAGGGTCAACCGAAGCCCAAAGAATCTTTCGGCGTGAGGCTGAAAGGCAGGGCATCGCAGGCTACCTGCCAGACACGACGCCGGGGTTCTTGCAGCGCCTTGAGCGCGAACTGGCGGGATCGGTGGGCGCGGCGACAGCCCATGCCATGATTGCCCAGATCGTGGGCCGCTCAAGCGTTTCGGTCGACGATCTTATGCGGGTTGCCGACGAAACGGCCCAAATCATGGAATACTCAAGCCAGCTTGAAGTGAAGTCGGTTGAATTGGCCAAGACGGCGCGGCAACTGACCGAGGCCAATGAAAAACTGACCAACTTGTCGGTACAAAAGGACGCGTTCCTTTCTCAGGTCAGTCACGAGCTTCGCACGCCCATGACCTCGATCCGCGCATTCTCGGAGATTTTGGAAAACGAGGGTGAATTGAACGCGGAAGAACGCTCAAAATATGCGGGGATCATTCACGGCGAGACGATACGGCTAACCAGACTTCTCGATGATTTGCTTGATCTTAGTGTTCTTGAAAACGGTCAGGTCAAGCTGAATATCTCGCGCGGCAACGTGTCGGATGTCATCGATCAAGCGATTTCAGCGACGCATTTCTCAAAAGACGAATTGGTGATTTCCCGCAACCGCATGTCGGAAGATCACGTTGTCGTCACGGACCTCGACCGGCTGTCGCAGGTGGTCATAAACTTGGTCACCAATGCTGCCAAATACTGCGAAAGCGATCGTCCCAAACTGACAATATCGGTGCGCAAAGAGGGTGACTTGCTGATCTTGGATTTCATCGACAATGGCAAGGGCGTACCGCGCGATCTTCAGGAAGAGATCTTCGAGAAGTTTTCGCGTGCGACGGATCGTGCTGCTGGTGCGGGTCTCGGCTTGGCGATTTGTCGAGAAGTCATGACCAATCTTGGCGGGCAGATCAGCTATCTGCCGGGTCAGGGGGGGGCAGGGTTCCGAATTACCCTGCCAAAATCCTAAAAGTGTCCGCGCCTTTGACGCGGACACACTATTTATTGGTCGCCTTCATCCAGCAAAACCTTGAACCGCGGTGCCAAAAGCATTCCGCCTGCCATGGCGCCGATGAATACCAAACCGCCCAATCCGTTTATGAAGATCGCGGCGAAAGACGGGCCGGGGCAAAGCCCGACAAGTGCCCATCCCATACCGAATAGCGCCGATCCGACAATCAAACTGCGATTGGCAAATGGTGCCGTCGGAGGCGGAAAAGACCCGCCCGCAAGCGGTGCGCGGAACTTTTTGGTTAGCATCCATGCGATCGTCATCGGAAAAATGGCCCCACCCATCACGAATGCAAGGGTCGGATCCCAATCCCCGAACACATCCAGCCAGCCTTGGACCTTGGTTGTGTCGATCATGCCGGAAATTGTCAGGCCGATGCCAAACAATCCACCTGAAATCAGAGCATAAAGATTTCGCATCAGATGATCCCCAAAAGGTGACGAGCAACCAAAATCATCGCCCCGCCCGCACTGATGTAAAAGACGGTTGCGACGATCCCGCGAAGCGAAAATCGGGAAATCCCGCACACCCCGTGGCCGCTGGTGCACCCGTTGGCGGTTCGAGAGCCTAACCCGACGAGGATACCGCCGATGATTATGACCCAATAATTGTCCGTGAGATGCGTATCGACCGAGTCATAAAACGGAAAGACCGCCAGTGGGAACACCATGACCCCGACAATAAAGATGATCCGTTCCTTGGCGCTCGACCAGCCCGACTTGTCGACCAAGCCGCCGAAGATACCGCTGGCGCCCATAACGCGCCCGTTTGCAAGTAGCAAAATCGCACCCGCAATACCAATCAGGACGCCGCCGAGCAGCCCCCAGATCCAATCCTGTTCCATGTATATTTGTCCTGTAGAGTGCGGCCCGAGGGACTCGGACCGACTTCGCGCGTTTCAGTTGGGTAGTTTAGATTTTGTTGACGGGGACTTTCAGATAGACGTCGCCGTTTTCGTCTTCGGGTGGCATTTGTCCGGCGCGCATGTTCACCTGAAGTGACGGTATAATGAGCTTTGGCATTGCCAGCGAGGCATCTCGTGCGTCCCGCATTTCAACGAATTCTTCTTTAGAGCGACCATCGCCAATGTGAACGTTCTTCGCTTTTTGCTCGGCAACCGTTGTTTCCCACGCATAGTCTTCGCGGCCCGGCGCTTTGTAATCGTGGCCCACAAAAATCCGCGTATCGTCTGGAAGGGACAGGATCTTTTGAACCGAGTTGAAAAGCGTCTCGGATGAGCCCCCCGGGAAGTCGCAGCGGGCCGTACCGAAATCCGGCATAAACAGCGTGTCGCCAACGAAAGCCGCGTCTCCGATGACATAAGTCAGGCAAGCAGGGGTGTGACCTGGTGTGTGCAGGACATCTCCACGCATTTGGCCGATGTGAAGCGTCGAACCATCGACAAACAATCCATCGAATTGCGACCCGTCGCGTTGAAACTCGGTGCCCTCGTTGAAGACCTTGCCAAAGGTATCCTGAATAATGCGAATATTGTCGCCAATCCCGATTTTACCGCCCAGCTTTTCCTGTAGGTAGGGTGCCGCCGAAAGGTGGTCGGCGTGAACATGAGTTTCGAGAATCCACTGAACCTCGAGACCCTCGGCTTGAACATAGGCAATTATAGCGTCGGCCGATTTGGTGTCGGTGCGGCCCGAGGCATAGTCGAAATCCAAGACTGAATCGATAATTGCACATGCCGATCCTTCGGGATCGCGCACAACGAATGAGATCGTGTTGGTCGCATCGTCGAAAAAGGCTTTTACGTCAGGTTTCATAGCGTGTCTCCGTTATCGTTGATACATATATTGCTATTGGAATGTGTTAATCAAGTGCAAATTGATGTGTATCAACGCCCTTTGTCGGCAAGTGTGATTTATTGACCGAAAATCAACAGTTTACCTGAGACGCGAAATGGGGGAACACATGTCACGGTCAGCATATTCAGAGATTTCGACCCTTGTGGATGACCTTATCACAGATGGCACGCCTTACGAAGACTTGACCGACGCCTTGCGCAAGGCTTTGCACAATGTCGCGCTTAAAATGAGTTCATTCAGTGAAGAAGCGGAAGATGTGCAAGACGATGAATTCGACAATATGCCCGTTTAACCGCCTAATCGCTAAGCCTGCGGTTGATATTTGCGCTGGTATTTGCTCAAGTCCTCTTGGTGAATAGATGTATTCTTTGAGAGTGAGGAGACGAAGTGTCAGAAGGCGTTTCCTTCCATTTTGAAAACGGGGTTGTATGGCTCGGATTATCCGAAGGCGGACCTCGGGTTCTTTCCGCGACATTTGCGAATGCGCTTGGCGAGGCGCTTGCCAAAGCCATCGCAACACCTCAGACCAGATGCATCGTGCTTTCGGGTGCCCCAAAAGGGTTTCCGCGCGGCAATACCAACATCGACCGGCCCGATCTTGAAGATACCAGTGCAATCTCGGGCGTTCTCGATCAGATAGAAGCCAGCCCGATCCCTGTCGTCGCCATCATCCCCGACGCGGCGATAAACGAAGGGCTTGAACTGGCCATGGCCGCCCATTTCAGAATTTCAAGCAAATCCGCGCGTTTCGGGTATAATCATATTTCAACGGGCCTCATTCCTGCTTTGGGTGGATCGCAACGATTGCCGCGTCTGGCAGGGGCCAAATTTGCGCTCGAGGTTTTGTTGAACGGCAAAATTTTCACGGCGCATCAAGCGCTTGATGCCGGATTGCTCGACCTCGTGACCGATACCGATTTCGCCTCAGAGGCGACGGGTTTTATTCAGGACATCGTTCAAAATGACGTGAAGCCGCGACCAACTGGTGGAATCGTTGGCGGGCAGTCCAACCCGACGCGGTATCAGGCGCAAATGAACGAAGCACGAAAGCTGGTTGAAAGTTTCAAAATCCCTGCGGCGGGCGCAATCGTTGAATGTGTTGAAGCGGCACAGATCACACCTTTGGCTGTCGGATTGAATGTAGAGCGTTCGAAATACATTGAGTGCCTGAACTCAGACGAGGCGTATGCCCTTAGGCATGTTGCGATTGCCGAAAAGCGCCTAAGCCGGCCAACGCGCACTGTCGGAAATTTTGTCAGCGTTTGCGTGCTTGGGGCCAAACCCGAGGATTCTGGCCTCTGCGTTGCGCTTCTGGATGCTGGGCTTGAGGTTACAGTCGTCGACCACCTTGGGCCTCCACATCCAAGCATGTCGGGGGCGATCATAGGCATATACGACAACGCGGTTCAAAATGGCCGGATGACGCCCGAGGTGCGCAGCAGTCGTGTTGCGCGATTGGATGTCGTTCAATTGGAAGGCATCGAAGAAGTGGCTGACGTCATTGTCGACGCCGGCAAGGTCGCAATGGTCGAGGTTCTGGAGTGGTTGAAACCGCGTCTTGCGGCCACCCAGCGCCCCCGCATGTTGCTGACGGCACGGACGTTGACCGAGGCGACGGATCTCGCCAATGAATTGCCCGACGGCGTCGAATGTGCGGCCTTCCATTTCGAAAAGCCGCCTCATATCGCGAAGGTGGTCGAAGTGTTTGAATTGCCCGACCAATCCGCATCCGCGTTGGATGGCATTCAGGAATTCTTTCGGATCGTCAAACGACTACCGATCCTTATCGAGGGACGGGACGAGCCGATTTCAGCAGGCATCCGAAAAACCCTGTTTCAAACGGCTGAGGCGTTGCTTTTGCACGGGGCCGAGCCCAAGCAAATTGATGGTGCACTTGGCGAATTTGGCTTTCGGCAGGGTCCACTGGCTTGGCGCGATGAGATTGGTCTCGAGCTTGACTTGGTGCCGGGGCAACAACCTGCGACCGAGGCGCTTGTCGAGTCGGGCCGGACGGGTCGTGACGTTGGATTGGGCTATTTCCGCTACGCCAAGGGTGATCCGCGTCCGCGACCTGATGGTGTCGTCGTTTGGAGCCTCACAAACTCGCGCGATGGCTTGGGCATTGAGGCGCTCGATTTTTTCGATCAAGAAATTTTACACTTGTTCATCGGTGCACTCGTGAACTTTGGCGCAAAAATGCTGGATGAAGACATTGTGCAACGGGCGTCGGACATTGATGTCCTGGCCGTGCACACTATTGGGTTTCCCCGTCGTCGGGGTGGCCCCATGCAAGCTGCCGAACAGGTTGGGTTGTTTCGCATCGCACAAACGCTTGGGCGCTACGCAACGCTCGCGCCTGAGCTGTGGCAGCCGCATTCGCTGATTTCAGAGCTGATTAAATACGGTCAAGGATTCGAGCAGATGGATTTGCCGGACCTTGATGAAGCTAGCTAAGCGAAATACCGACGATGACGATCATCAAGCCGATGACCGACAGAAAAAGCGAGCCGAGGTTCAACGGCAGCACTTTTTGAACAGCGGCGCGCAAGGCTTCGTCCTCAAGGTTGGATTTGCGGGCTTTGGATACTTTGAGAATGCTCAATACCAGACCAATCAAGCCAACGAGTGACACCACAGCGCCAATCCAGATCAGGTTTTCCATTCCGCACTCTCCTCATGTCGATGCGGGCGGCGTAAATGATCGCACAGAAACAGACAACCCCTTGCGAGCAGCAAGTGAGAGCGCTAGTCATGGCGTTCAGACCGCAAAATGAGGCCCAAAATGGAAGACAGCACCCCTGACAGCTACCGCGTCACCGCCGACGAACTTCGTCAGTTTATCGAGCGTTACGAGCGTCTGGAGATGGAGAAAAAAGACATCGCAGATCAGCAAAAAGAGGTGATGGCCGAAGCCAAGGGCCGTGGCTATGACACCAAGGTCATGCGCAAGATAGTGGCTTTGCGCAAACGTGACCACAATGACATTGCAGAGGAAGAAGCCGTTCTCGAGATGTATAAAGAAGCGCTGGGCATGTAGTTTCCCAGACATCATGAGCTTCAAGCCGGGCCGCTTAGCTGTCCGGCTTTTGCATTTTAAGGGGCAAGGAACGTCACGCCAGGAATGCGTTCGATTTCAAAGAGATCTTCCTCATAGGCTTCGGTCATTGCAATCACGTCTTGCTCGGTCAGCCCCGGCGCGGTCAATTCTTCTTCGATGGCGTCTTCCATCGCATATTTGTCCAGAAATGCCGCAATCACCCGACGCATTTGCATTTCGGTCTGCGGGTGGTTTTCGCCAACGTAGGCGCGGAATCGCGTCATGCCCTCGGGGCTCATGATCGAGCGCAAAAGATCGTAGCCCCCTTTTAGCTGCGAGCCATGCTCGAGCGCTGCAATATCGCGCACAATCTGCGTCCAGATTAGCGGCGTGTCTTCATTGCACCAAACAGTCATCGGGATTTGCGGAACGGCATCGCGAATGCGCTGTATGACGTCTGACCATCTTAGTTTCAAAGGGTCGGCGCCGTCCATGAACTCGGCAAAGCTGCGGCCTTCGACCTTGGCAAAAGATGCCGACAGGAACGTTGCCGGGTTTCGGATCGCGAGGTAGATCTCCAACTCGTCGCCCACAAACAATTCCGTCAGAGACGTCAGGCGCTTGGCCGCCAGACGATAAAACATTCCCCCATCAAATATACGGTGTGGGAAGTTGATGAAATTTTCGTTCGACAAGATAAGTCGGTCGGCCTTCTCGTCGCCGATCACCATATTCAGGAACATATCGCGTGCACCCGGTTTGGGCGCGCCCTGCGGCATCGCAAGCAGCGCCTCGTGGAGCATTTTGCGATAGGAAGAGGGTGAGGGAACGGCTGTGCCACGCTGACTAAGCATTTCCTTGTTCTTGCGAAGCGTACCGATCAGAAGATTCTCGTCCGTGCAATGAGCGCCGATATGGAGAATGACTTGCATTTATTCCTGCCTGATATGCCGTGGCGATACGTGTTGCCGCAATATACGGTCTTTTCTGGACAGTTAAACAGCATTCGGGCATTGGAACAGCATGAATACTAAGACAATTCGACGCCCTTCCGCTTTCTTATCCTTTCGGCCGAACCTGTGGTCGCTTGGGGCCGTGTTCATAGCGCTTGTCGTTTTGTCGCCGATCATTGCGGTTACATGGATCGCGTTCAACCCATCCGACAATATCTGGCCGCATCTGTTGTCCACCACGTTGCCGCGTTATCTCAAGAATACGTTGGCGTCGATGTTTGCCGTTGGACTATTGTCCGCTTGCATAGGTACAGGAGCGGCATGGTTGATCTCGCGGTATCGCTTTCCGCTGAGCGGTTGGCTTGAGTGGCTCTTGCTTTTGCCGCTATCAATTCCGGCTTATGTCGGGGCCTATGCGCTGGTCGATTTTCTTGAGTATGCAGGACCGATCCAAACCATGCTGCGCGAGGTTTTTGGCTGGTCGTCGTCGCGCGACTATTGGTTTCCCGAAATCAGATCGCTGAATGCGGCGATTATCGTTTTGTCTGCCGCGCTTTACCCATATGTTTACCTGCTGGCCCGCGCGGCCTTTCGTGAACAATCGGGATGTGGCCACGAGGTTGCTCAATCGCTTGGGGCAGGGCCGTTCAAGAGATTCTGGAAAGTCGGTCTCCCACTGGCGCGCCCTGCAATTGCCGCGGGCGCTGCGATTGTGATGATGGAGACGGTGAACGACTTTGGCACGATGGACTATTTCGCCGTGCAAACCCTAACGACGGGAATTTTCACGGTCTGGCTGGAAAGCAGCAACGCTGGAGGGGCCGCTCAGCTTGCTATGGTGATCCTTATTCTCGTGATTTTTCTCGTGGCACTGGAAAAGATCAGTCGCAACAAAGTGCGCCACTATAATCTGTCAAACCGCAGCCGACCCGTCGCGAAAACGCAGCTTAAGGGGGGGCAGGCCTACGCGGCAACGCTTGCCTGCCTGTTGCCGTTCCTGGTTGGTTTTGTGCTGCCCGTCGCTGTGATCTCAAGCTACGCTTGGGGAAACCTCGACGAATTCGCTGCCAAAGGACTTGTCAAAGCGCTGCGCAACACATTGGTCGTGGGCGGGATCGCTGCGGGGGTCACCGTCACGGCAGGCTTGTTTATGGTTTACGGCGTGCGTTTGTCGGGGCGCAAGTTGCCTCAGGTATTGCTGCCGATCACAACCATTGGATATGCGGCTCCGGGGGCGGTCTTGGGGGTTGGTATTCTTATTCCTTTGGCCGCCACCGACAATGCTGTCGCAGACGCAATCTGGTCCGCCACGGGATATGACATCGGATTGGTGATGACGGGGTCTGCCTTTGCCTTGGTCTTGGCCTATTCGGTCAGGTTTTTCGCCATCGCGCAGGGGGCTGCGGACGCGGCATTGGGCCGGGTCTCTCCGAGTTTACCACTTGCCGCACGATCGCTGGGGCGTACGCTGAGCGGTACGCTCAAAGACGTATACCTGCCGCTGATAAAAGGATCCGTCGGCTCGGCCCTGCTATTGGTCTTTGTCGACTGTGTAAAGGAATTGCCTGCGACCCTGTTGTTGCGGCCGTTCAACTACGAGACCCTTGCAACCCGTGTTCATCAGCAAGCCTCGCTTGAAAACTTAGGTGATGCAGCGCCCTCTGCGGTTCTGATAATTCTGGTCGGGTTGGCGGCTGTTGGCCTGCTGGCGCGCGCAAACAGATAAGCGTCCTTTGCTCTCGCGCAGGATCAAGTGCGGCTATGACATGCTGCGTTCGATGCGATCAAGCGTCTCCATCGCCATGATGACGTCTTCAACGCCGCCGTTTGGCGCACGACCTTCCTTTATCGCTGACACAAACTCACGGTCGATCAGCTCAATACCATTGTTGCTGACAGCGACTCCGCTGAGGTCAATCTGGTTGTCATTTCCGTCAAACAGATCATCATAGCGGGCAACATAGGTGCCCTTGTCACAGATATAGCGAAAATAGGTGCCCAGCGGGCCGTCGTTGTTGAACGACAGCGACAACGTGCAAATCGCCCCATCAGCGGCTTTCAAACCGATTGACATATCCATTGCGATTCCCAGATCAGGATGGTCAGGACCCTGCAACCCAAACGCCTCGACGGCTTTGCCCCCCGTTTGATACTGGAACAGATCAACGGTGTGGCAGGCGTGGTGCCATAGCAGATGGTCGGTCCAAGAACGGGCCTCGCCTTTGGCATTGGTGTTGGTGCGGCGGAAAAAGTAGGTTTGAACGTCCATTTGCTGAATTTTCAGCTCGCCCGCCGCAACTTTGTTGTGAATCCACTGGTGCGAGGGATTAAACCGCCGCACTTGACCGGCCATACAGGTCAGGCCGGTTTCCTTTTGTTTGGCAACAATGCGCTGGCTGTCCGCCAGTGAATCCGCCATCGGAATTTCAATCAGCACATGTTTTTGCGCATCCATACAGGCAATCGCTTGCTCGGCATGAAGTTGCGTCGGGGTCGAGAGGATCACCGCATCCACATCCGCGCGTGCGATGCATTCCTCAAGCGTTGTCGCCGCATGACCGATGCCGCGCTCGACTGCCAAACTTTGGATGCGCTCCAAATTCGGACCCATCACCGAGGTCACTTCAACGCCGTCAATCGCCGCCAAAGCATCAAGGTGTTTCAAGCCAAATGCACCATAGGCGCCCGCGACACAAATTCTCATTTTGTTGATCCTTGCGATTTGTTCTCGAGGATGATGTGCCCCACCGCTGTGTTTGATGCAGGCACGTGATAATGCCGGTGTACCTCGGTTACCTCGTCGTCCAAAGCACCGCGCATGACATGCCACATCACCATTTCCACACCCTCGCTTCCGGCTTCGCGCAGATATTCGAGGTGCGGGATCTGGCTTGCCGCAACAGGATCATGCGCAACCATATCAAGGAAGCGATTGTCCCATTCGGCATTGATGAGACCCGCGCGTTTGTATTGAAGCTGATGACTCATGCCGCCGGTGCCAAAGATCACGACATTCAAATCTTCGTCGAAACTGTCGATGGCACGGCGAATGGCTTTGCCAAGGTTATAACACCGGTTGCCCGTTGGCGGCGGATATTGCACGACATTCACACAAAGAGGGATCACAAGTGCGGGCCACGTGCCGTCCTCTGGGATGTCGCCAAACATGACCGACAGCGGAACGGTGAGGCCATGGTCGACCTCCATCTCATTCATGATCGTTAGATCAAACTCGTCCAGAATTACCGACTGGGCGATATGGCTGGCAAGTTTTTGGTGGTTCTTGACCACCGGCACGGGGCGTGGGCCCCAGCCTTCGTCGGCCGGTTGAAACTCAGCCGCACATCCCAATGCAAATGTCGGGATACACGAAGCATCGAATGCGGTGCAGTGATCGTTGTAGACGAGGAAAATCACATCCGGCTTTTGATCCTTCATCCATGCCCGCGACTTTTCGAAGCCTTCAAACACCGGTTGCCAATAGGGCTGATCGGTGATGCCTGTGTCCATCGCGACCCCGATGGCCGGAACATGCGAACATCCTACGCCTGCTGTGATGCGCGCCATTACGCGTCTCCCCATTCGGTTTTTGAGCGGTTGCCCTCAATCGGTCGTCCGCCGTTTAGCATCATATCGCGATAAGCCTCGACGCCCATGCCTGTCATCAACCCTGCGAGGTTTTGGAAGTTGATCCCGTCATTGGCGGCCAGTTTTGAGGTGTAATAAATGTTTCCCCCGAGCTCGAGCAGACGGTTCCAATCCCGTTGCAGAACCGCTGATCGTTGCTCGGGCGTCATCGGATATTTGTCGAGATACGCGTTTTGGTCTTCGTTAAACTTGTCCCGATTGACCTGTTTGCGAAGCGAGATGCAAAACTGGTTCAAATGGTATCCCTCGCGTGAGCGGTCAGCGTCAAACACGAAAGTACCAGGAATGTCGTCATAGTCTTTTTCCACCATATCAGGCTCCTGTCGTCAGGTGTTTGTCTAGGCGAGGTTTGATTGCCGCCTGAAGCATTCATATCGCACGCGGGGCGAATTCAAAGAAATATGAATAGCGGCGGAGCAATTCGATTTTGTTATAATGCTCTCGCACTCACGTGTCCTTGGCCTTGGCCTTGGCTCGCAGTATATCCAGAAAGCGTTCCTGTATCGGCGTGGGGCGCCAGCCGGTTCTAAACGTCAAACCTATCGCGCGTTTTGACCCGGGCAAATCAATAGGCAATTTCACAAGATGCCCCGATTGTTCATCTGCCAGTATCTGGCGTTTTGACGCAATCGATACATACTCACCTTGCGCAAATAGCCCTTTGAGCAACACCAGAGAGCTTGAGATCACACGCACCGGCGTGTCGGGAAGGTCGTGGATGCGCAAATGGTCAAACAGGTAGGTCCCCGAAGGGGTGTCCTTGGGGGGCGCAATCCAGGGGAACCGGAGTGTATCCGCAAGCGACACGCCGGTTTGATTGGCAAGAGGGTGATTGGGCGGCACGATGACGCTCAATTCATCGACGAATAATTCTTCTTGCTCAATCTCGGCCGCCGGTTTTGGAAACCGCAACGCGCCGATCAACACATCCAAGTTGCCAAATTGAAGATCCTTCAGCAGCGCAGGGTAGCGTGCGTCAACACAGTTGATCTGCGCCCTCGGACCGGTTTCAGCCAGCATTGCATCGATCGCCTCGGGCAGGAATGACGCACGCGACAGGGGCAGCGAGCCGACGTTTATGCGGGTGGCCTCGCGCCCCAAGACTTCATCGATTTCGTACTTGGCTTGGCGAAACTCGCTGATTGCAAGACGTACCTGCTGGGCGAACGCCTCGGCTGAAGGTGACAGGATAACACCGCCCCGAGTTTGATCGAAAAGCTGAATTCCCGAAAGCGCAGCCAGTTCGCGCGTCGCGCGATGAATGCCCGGTTGGCTGACCCCAAGCGCCTGCGCGGCCAGACTAAAGCTGCCAGATTCTGCTACGGCCAGCAATGACCTTAGCTGAACAGGCGAACAATCCTTGTGGAAAACTTTCCGCGTTTGTGGGGTCAAAGACTTGCCAAGCCGTGCACGCGCAAAGCGCTCGCCACGGCGCAAGTGGGACAGGATGCGCTCGAGTCTGTTTCTGAAAAGCGCCCCTTCATCCGTAGGGACGAGACCGCTGGACGTTCGCTTAAACAGTTGAGTATTAAGGGTATTTTCAACCTTTGACACCGACTGTGTCGCCGCTGGTTGGGAAAGATTGACAGCCCGTGCAGCCGCGCCGATGCTTCCCCGAAGATAGACTTCGTGCACAACGATGAGATAGCGAATTCGCGGAAGGTCAAGCAAGGTCGATGTCATCCGTTTTGGTTAGGTATAACAAAAACAAATAGATGGTGTCAGGATTCAAAATGGATTTCGCGCATCCTTCCGGCTTAGGTTTCGGTTAGAGACCAACTTCGCAAAGGGCATTCCCATGACAAATCGCAAAACGGCCCTGGTCATTTCCGCCCATGCGGCGGATTTCGTATGGAGATGCGGCGGGGCAATCGCATTGCACCAAGAGCTTGGATACGAGGTTACAGTCGCTTGTCTGTCGTTCGGTGAGCGTGGCGAAAGTGCGAAACTTTGGAAACAAGACGGCATGACCTTGGACACCGTTAAACAGGCGCGCAAAGACGAGGCTAATGCAGCGGCGCACGCGCTGGGCGTCAACGACATCCGTTTTCTCGACCTTGGCGACTATCCATTGCGGTTGGATCGCGCGGCTCAAGATCAGATGGTCGACATCATCCGAGAGGTTCAGCCTAAATGGATGATGAGCCACTCGCGCTGGGATCCCTATAACACGGACCACATGAACACGACGCAATTCGCGTTGGAATGCCGAATGATCGCGCAGGCATGGGGGCACAATCCCGGGCAAAAGGTTCTGGGGGCACCGCAATTGTATCTATTCGAGCCGCACCAGACTGAGCAAATGGGTTGGAAGCCGAATGTGTTTTTGGACATCACGTCGGTCTGGGACAAAAAACGGGCGGCCATTGAATGCATGCAGGGCCAAGAACACCTTTGGGATTTTTACACCAATGTCGCCCAAAACCGTGGCAATCACTTCCGTCGAAATTCGGGCGGAATGGCCGGCGGTCGCAAGGCTGAGTATGCCGAAGGGTTTGAGATGGTCTTTCCTCAGACAGTGGACGAATTGGTATGACCTATCCATTGGAAACCTCGGGCGTCGTTGTTCAGAATATCGAAAGGGCAGAGGCGTCGGTTATTGAAGGACTGGCGCAATGCGGCGTCGCCACGGTTCATGAAGCCCAAGGCCGCAAGGGTTTGTTGGCATCCTACATGCGCCCGATTTCCTCTGGTCCCCGCGTCGCAGCCAGCGCCGTTACGATTTCCGCGCCGCCATGTGATAATTGGATGATCCACGTGGCAATTGAACAGGTGCAGGCGGGCGACATATTGGTGTTGGCACCGACGTCGCCGTCAAACGCGGGCTATTTCGGCGATCTTTTGGCAACCTCGGCAATAACACGCGGCTGTCGCGGACTGATAATCGATGCAGGCGTTCGCGACGTTCGGGAGTTGACGGACATGGGATTTCCCGTCTGGTCCAAGGCGGTGTTTGCCCAAGGGACAATTAAAGAGACTTTAGGTTCGGTGAACGTGCCCATCGTCTGTGCAGACCAACTGGTCAACCCCGGCGACATCATTGTGGCCGACGACGATGGCGTTTGCGTTGTCCAGCGGCAAGAAGCAGCAAGCGTTTTAGAAAAAGCCAAAGCGCGCGAGGCGAACGATGCCGAAAAACGCGCGCGCTTTGAGGCGGGCGAACTTGGGTTGGACATATATGATATGCGCGGTCGCTTGGCCGAGAAGGGCCTGAAATATGTCTGACGGCGCGCGGTGCATGTGGATGCGCGGTGGCACCTCGAAAGGGGGGTACTTCTTAGCGGAAGACCTGCCGCGTGATCCCTTGCAGCGTGATGCATTTCTACTGGCTGCGATGGGGTCGCCCGATCCACGTCAAATTGACGGTATGGGCGGCGCTGATCCGTTGACGTCAAAGGTGGCTATCGTAAGCCGTTCGGATCGTGTCGGTGTGGATGTGGAATATCTGTTCCTTCAGGTTTTCGTCGACCAAGCGACAGTCTCGGATGCACAAAACTGCGGAAATATATTGGCCGGTGTCGCGCCGTTTGCCATTGAGCGTGGATTGGTATCGGCAAAGGCCGGAGAGACGCCAGTTTCGATCTTCATGGCGAATACGGGCCAAATCGCTGTTGCTCAGGTCTCAACACCAAGCGGTCGTGTAAGTTATACCGGAGATGCCAAAATTGACGGCGTGCCGGGAACCGCCGCGCCCATTCCGATTGAATTTCAGGACACGGCCGGATCGAGTTGCGGATCGCTGCTGCCAGCGGGCAACGTTGTCGATCTGATTGACGGAATTGAAGTGACCATGATCGACAATGGGATGCCATGCGTTGTCGTGCGCGCCTCGGACATGGGAATAACCGGCGCGGAAACCCCAGCAGAGCTTGAGGCCAACGCCCCCCTCAAGGCGCGACTTGAAGCCCTGCGACTGAAATGTGGGCCACTGATGAACCTTGGTGACGTTTCGGATAAGTCGGTGCCGAAAATGACCATGGTCAGCGCGCCAATGAACGGCGGGGCAATCGCCACGCGCACGTTCATCCCGCATCGCTGTCACAAGGCCATTGGTGTTCTGGGTGCCGTTAGCGTTGCAACCGCTTGCCTGCTCAAAGGCTCAACAGCTTTCGACTTGGCGACGCGCGGGGATGGGTCAGAACGCAAGTTGGAGATTGAGCATCCAAGCGGGGAAATGACGGTTGTTGCGCGTTTGGATGAGAATGGCGCTGTTGCATCGGCGGCGATCCTCCGCACGGCCCGCAAACTAATGGACGGCGAGGTTTTCGCATGAGTGACCTGCAAAAAATGGATGCCGACTGGCTGGTCTTTCACCCAAGCCCCAAATCCCCGGACTTTCAGCTTCCGGCTGGCGCAGTAGATGCGCATTGCCATGTCTTCGGTCCAAGCCCTACGTTTCCATTTGCGGCTGAGCGGAAATACACCCCCTGCAACGCTGGAAAAGAGCAGCTTTTTGCACTGCGCGATCATCTTGGATTTAGTCGCAATGTGATTGTTCAGGCAACATGTCACGGCAAAGACAATCGCGCGATGATGGACGCTTGCCGGTCATCAGAGGGATTGGCACGTGGGGTTGCCTCGGTCGGTGCTGAGATTACTGAAAACGACATTCGTGAAATGCATGACGCCGGCGTGCGCGGCGTGCGGTTCAATTTCGTCAAACGCCTTGTAGATGCCACACCGCATGAGGTGTTTTTGTCCATCGCCGAGAAGATCAAGCCCGTTGGTTGGCACATCGTCGTCTATTTTGAGGCCCAGGATTTGGCTGACCTCGTCCCCTTTCTCGAGAAACTGCCGACGATTTTGGTGATCGATCATATGGGTCGCCCCGATGTCTCAAAAGGCATCGACCATCCCGATTTTCGGCGGTTTATCAAGTTGATGGATGACAATGAAAACATCTGGTCCAAGGTGACCTGTCCTGAGCGTCTTTCGCTCAAAGGGCCACCCTACGACGATGTCGTGCCATTTTGCGCCGAAATCGTTGACCGGTTTCCCGATCGCGTCCTTTGGGGCACCGATTGGCCCCACCCGAACATGAAGTCGCATATGCCGGATGACGGAGCCTTGGTCGACTTTATCCCACGGATCGCGCGAACGCCTAAGCAGCAGCAAAAGCTATTGGTTGACAACCCAATGCGTCTCTATTGGCCGCAATCGCCGTCTGATCCTGACTGAAAACAGGGGCAAGACAGCAAAACCTGGGAGGAGCGACATGATGGTAGGCCCGGTAGGACTCGAACCTACGACCAAAGCGTTATGAGCGCTCTGCTCTAACCAACTGAGCTACAGGCCCGCCATAAGACCGTATTTAGCACCAAGCATTCCCGCGTCAAGGCTTTCAGATTGCCCTTTTCGCCTTGATGGTCTAATCGCACGGCGACACGACAAGGAGTGTACCATGACCTCTCAGAAAAACGGACTGACCTACGCGGATGCGGGTGTTGATATTGATGCGGGCAACGATCTCGTTGACAGAATCAAGCCTGCGGCGAAAAAGACAACGCGGTCGGGCGTCATGGCTGGGCTTGGCGGTTTTGGAGCCCTTTTTGATCTCAAGGACGCAGGATACAAGGATCCCATTCTAGTGGCCGCCACCGATGGCGTCGGCACGAAACTGCGGATTGCGATTGATACAGGCAACGTCGATACGATCGGAATTGACCTTGTCGCGATGTGTGTAAACGATTTGGTTTGTCAGGGCGCCGAGCCACTTTTGTTTCTCGATTACTTTGCAACCGGTAAACTTGAGACGGAAACGGCTGTGCGCATCATCGAAGGGATTGCCAAGGGCTGTGAACTGTCGGGATGTGCGCTGATCGGTGGCGAAACCGCTGAGATGCCAGGAATGTACGAAGCCGGTGATTTCGATCTGGCCGGGTTTTCGGTTGGTGCGATGGAACGCGGCGAAGATCTTCCGGCCGGAGTCGCTGAGGGCGACGTGTTGCTCGGTCTGGCGTCGGACGGCGTTCACTCAAACGGTTATTCTCTGGTGCGCGCAGTTGTTGCGCAGTCGGGTTTGGCATGGGATGCCAATTGTCCATGGGCCGACGGCACCCTTGGCGAGGCATTGCTTGCGCCAACGCGGCTTTATGTAAAACAAACGCTGGCTGCGATCCGCGCCGGGGGCGTTCATGCGCTTGCGCATATTACGGGCGGCGGTCTCACGGAAAACCTGCCTCGTGTGCTGCCCGAAGGTTTGGGCGCGGATATTAACCTCAATTCCTGGCAGCTGCCCGCTGTATTCAAATGGCTGGCGGCACAAGGTGGCACGGATCAGGCAGAAATGCTTAAGACCTTTAATTCCGGCATCGGCATGGTTCTATCCGTCGAGGCCGAAAGGGCCGACGCGATCATCGAATTGCTTGAGGATGCTGGCGAAACCGTAAGCCGTTTGGGCCATGTCACCAAAGGCGAGGGCGTGCGCTACAGCGGAGCACTTCTGTGACATTGAAGGTCGCCATTTTCATCTCGGGTGGGGGGTCCAATATGGTTTCCCTTGTCGAAAGCATGAAAGGTGACCATCCGGCGCGACCCTGTTTGGTTTTGTCCAACAATGCTGTTGCCGGTGGGCTTGCAAAAGCGGCTGGCCTTGGCGTTGCAACGGCGGTGGTGGATCACCGCCCCTTCGGTAAAGATCGCGCGGCGTTTGAGAAAACGTTGAATGAGACACTTGAGACATATCAGCCGGACATCATTTGCCTTGCGGGGTTCATGCGTGTTCTGACCGAGGAGTTTATCTCAAGTTGGGACGGGCGGATGCTGAATATTCATCCGTCGTTATTGCCCAAATACCGTGGTTTGAACACCCATGCGCGCGCAATAGCTGCCGGTGACACACGTGCTGGATGTTCTGTGCATGAGGTGACCGTTGAACTGGACGAAGGCCCGATGCTGGGGCAGATTTCAGTGCCAATCGCGGCCGATGACACGCCTGAGACCCTTGCAGCGCGGGTGCTAATTGAAGAGCACAAACTCTATCCGGCCATGCTGCGTAAATTTGCAGATCAGTTGGTGAAAACGCCACAGGAATAGGGCCATTTGCTAACGCCTCAAAGAGACGATATAGGCTCTGCAATTGTCTATCGATCTTAAGTACGTGGTCCGAATGAAAATCCTAAAAACCACTGAGGAATTGGCTGAATACTGCGCGTATGCCAGCGGCTTTGACTACGTCACGGTCGATACAGAATTCTTGCGCGAACGCACATATTATTCGATGCTTTGCCTGGTTCAGCTTGCCGTCGCAGGAGATGGCAAGGATGACGCCGTTCTTCTGGATCCCTTGGCGAAGGGTCTGTCCCTTGCCCCGCTTTATGAGCTGTTTGAAAATCAGGCGGTGGTCAAGGTCTTCCACGCCGCCCGCCAAGATCTTGAGATCTTTCAAATCGATGCCGGTGTTTTGCCTAAGCCGCTTTTTGACACGCAGGTTGCCGCGATGGTTTGCGGATTTGGCGAGCAGGTTGGATATGAAACCTTGGTTCGGAAAATCGCCAAGCAGTCTCTGGACAAAAGCTCTCGGTTTACCGATTGGTCGCGTCGACCTCTGACCGAGGCGCAGCAGACCTATGCGCTTGCAGACGTTACGCACCTGCGCACGATCTACGAATTCCTGCGTGACCAACTTCGCAAAACTGGCCGCGAAAAATGGCTGCGTGAAGAGCTTGAGATTCTCGGTGACCCCGAGACCTATATCGTTCGCCCGGATGATGCCTGGCGTCGCGTGAAAACCCGCACGTCATCGGGCAAGTTTCTTGCCATTGTGCGCGAATTGGCGAAGTTTCGCGAAAGCCATGCGCAGACGAACAACATCCCGAGAAACCGTGTTTTCAAAGATGACGCCTTGGTTGAGCTGGCCTCGACAAAACCTAAAACCGAGCAAGACCTGAGCCGCTCGCGGTTGCTTTTGCGCGAGGCCCGAAAGGGGGCCATCGCCGAAGGAATTCTTGCGGCTGTCAAAGCGGGACTCGACTGCGCCCCAGAGGATGCACCAAAGCCAGACAGCTCGCGTGATAAATTGCAAGTGAACCCCGCATTGGCGGATTTGTTGAGGGTCCTGCTAAAGGCGAAGACAGAACAAACCGGCGTTGCGCAAAAGCTGGTGGCAACCTCGGCGGATTTGGACAGCATCGCAGCAGGCCAACGTGACGTGAAAGCCCTGAAAGGCTGGCGAAACGAGGTTTTCGGCCAAGATGCCATGCGTCTATGCAATGGCGAGATTGCGCTGTCAGCCAAAGGCAGTGCCGTCAAAATCGTCGAAGTCTGAGCAAGGATTAAGAGGCCAAAATGTCTGAAGCATTTGAGGAAATTGTTGAAGATTTCGAATTCCTTGACGACTGGGAAGACCGCTATCGCCATGTGATCGACCTCGGCAAGGCGATGCCACCTCTGGAAGACGCGCTGAAAGTGCCTGCAACAAAAATCCATGGTTGCGCCAGTCAAGTTTGGCTGCACCCCGAAATCCAAGACCGGGTCTTCAGGTTTCGCGGCGACAGCGACGCCATGATAGTACGCGGATTGATCGCAGTTTTGGGTGCGCTTTACAATGACCTCAGCATCGAAGACGCCGCGGCGGTTGATGCCTTTAACGAGTTGGGCCGCCTTGGCTTGAACGAGCATTTGTCGTCGCAGAGGTCGAACGGCCTGAAGTCGATGGTGGAACGATTGAATTCGATCGCGCGCGCGGCGCTTTAGGGTTTCAAGCGCGAGAGTTCCCGATCAAGATCGCCATACCCTGTGTGGCGATGTTCGAATGCCAGCCCCAAACGATCCGCATAGCCTTTGGCCTGTTCAACAAGGGCTGGGTCAACAGTTTGGGATTGAAACACCAGCTTTTCGTAGTGCCCGAAATACATTTCGAGAAGCTCAGGGTGGCGATCCAATCCCAGGGGTTTCCACATGAACGCCTCAAACTGGCGCGCCAAGAAGTCGGTGAGATAAAAGGACGTGATTTCGTCGCGCTCGGCAAAAGCATCGTTGCCTTCGAAAAACGAATAGCAATGCGGGCCTTGCAACATTTCAACCCCAAGGTCTTCGCACGCCGTCTGCAACCGGCCACCGGTGCCACAGTCGGCGTAGACGACGAATATTTGTTCGTATTTCGTGCGCCATTTCTCAACGGCTTCTCTAACCGCGGGCGTGATTCTGTCGGGTGCGTTGTGAAAACTCGCGGGCAGACAGGTCAGATCCAGATGGGTCCACCGGTTTATGTCGCGCAGCGCAATGATTTCGCGGGCAAGTGCTCCGCAGGCGATCAATAGGATTTTGCCCTCGCCCTCGGGTGCCATGCCAAAGTCGGTTAGCGATGTATCATTTGGCGGTGCCGATGAGGGCATTGCGAAGACTCCATAAACAAGTGGGGCCGCGGATCAACGGATCGCGGCCCCACGTTTAAACCTGTGTTGCCCGATCAGGCGGACATTTGATTGTGCTTGCGCCCAACGTATTCTTTCGCGGTCTCGACCGCGACAGCGGCGTCACGACAATATGCATCTGCACCGATAGCTTTGCCAAACTCTTCGTTCAATGGCGCACCACCGACAAGCACGATGTAATCGTCGCGCTTGCCTTGTTCGATCAGGGTGTCGATGACGACCTTCATGTAAGGCATTGTTGTTGTGAGCAGGGCCGACATGCCAAGAATATCGGGCTTATGCTCTTCAAGCGCTTCGATATAGTTTTCAACGGGGTTGTTGATTCCGAGGTCGACAACTTCAAAGCCAGCGCCCTCCATCATCATTGACACAAGGTTTTTGCCAATATCGTGGATGTCGCCTTTGACGGTTCCGATGACCATTGCACCAACACGCGGTGCGCCGGTTTCGGCCAGCAGAGGCTTAAGGATGGACATGCCACCTTTCATCGCGTTCGCGGCCAGAAGCACTTCTGGAACAAAAAGAATCCCGTCACGGAAGTCAGCGCCGACAATTGTCATGCCACCCACCAACGCCTTGGTCAGAATGTCGTAGGGCTGCCACTCACGTTCAAGCAGGATGTTGACCGCTTCCTCGATTTCTTCTTTGAGACCATCGTATAGGTCATCGAACATCTGTTGAACGAGTTCTTCGTCGTCCAGCTCAGACAGGATGATATCGTCTTCTTCGTCAGACATGGGAAAATTCCTTTGCAACAGACAAGGTGCGTTGTTTCGTCATCTTTATCGAGATGTCTTATTTTTTGCGAAATCGCACTGTGCGATTTGCGACATAGGCCGCTTCGCTACCGACTTTTGTTTCGCAAAAACCAATTTGGATGTTGAAACCTTCTTCGAACGATCTAGGCGGCCACGATAATCTTCAGGCCTTGCGCCTGCGGCTTTTGCGTTTGGCCGGTGCATCGCTCTGATCTCCGGTGCCGTCGCTGGCTGACGAAAAGCCCCCAAGTTCTGCGGCGATCTTGTCGAGAGTTGGCGCTGGGCCTTTGTCGCTGTTTTCGAGGGCTTTGCGCATGTGCACCAGATGCTCAGGGCGCGTGCCACAACATCCGCCGATGATACGTGCACCGCAATCGCGGGCCATCACGGCATAGCGGGCCATAAGGTCTGGCGTGCCATCATAGCAAATATGGCCATCGACGTATTTGGGGATGCCCGCGTTGCCCTTGGCAATGATCGGGCGCGTCGCGCCCTGTTCGGCAAAGCCCAGAACCGTGCGCAGCAAATCCGACGAGCCGGTTCCGCAGTTCGCTCCGAATGCGACAGGCGGCTTTGGCAGTCCCTCGACCATGTCGACCATCGCCGAGCTGGTCACACCCATCATTGTACGTCCTGCGGTGTCAAAGCTCATCGTGCCACACCACGGCATGTCTGCCAGGGCAAAGGCTTCGGCGGCGGCTTTATATTCCTCGGGGGCCGAGATTGTCTCGACCCAGAGAACATCCGCGCCACCGGCTTTGAGACCCTCAGCCTGCTCATGAAACATCTCGACCGCGATTTCGTGCGTCATTTCCCCCATTGGCGCGAAAATCTCGCCCGTTGGTCCAACCGAACCGCACACCAGCACGCGGCGACCCGAGGCATCGGCCACCTCGCGGCCAATCTCGGCCGCCAGTTTGTTCAACTCGTGCGCGCGGTTTTGCGCATTGTGCAACTTCAGGCGCGATGCATTGCCGCCGAAACTGTTTGTCAGAAACAGATCGCTGCCCGCATCGACGGGGCCTTGATAGAGTTTTCGAATATTCTCGGGTTTGTCCGCATTCCAAAGCTCGGGTGCGTCGCCAGCCTGAAGGCCCATGTCGAACAACTCGGTCCCCGTGGCACCATCGGCCAAAAGCCATTCACGCGTTGAAAGGAGATCGGTCAATACATCTGTCATGGGGCACCAAAACGAAAAGAGGGTAACCCCCCTTTGGCACCGACCGCTGGCGCGGGCAAATTCGGAAACCTCATAATGGTTATGACCGAATTTCAAAAACAAAACGCCCGCCTGAAACCAAGCGGGCGTCTGTCAGGTTTTGGATAGGCGCAAAGACTAAATTTCGCCCATCAATTGTTCTTTTGCCACAAGGGTCATTTCCGCCATTTTGGCACGAATTTCGTCTTCCGAGGCTTTGCCCGCAAGGTCGCCAAGCAGTTTGCGAACAACGTCTTCGTGGCCAGGCTCTTCAAAGTCGGCCTTGACCACTTCGATTGCGTAGGCCGCGGCGTCGTCGCCTGACTTGCCGAGAAGCTCGGCCGCCCAAAGGCCCGTTAGCTTGTGGCAGCGTGCGGCTGCCTTGAACTTCATATCTTCGTCATGCGCAAACTTGGATTCGAATGCATTTTCACGATCATCAAAGCTGGTCATATTACCCTCCGGTAGCGTGGTTTACCTAAGATATGGCTAGGATTTCACCGCAGTGCAACCAATTGACGGGCTAGATATCCAAGAACGGGGAATTTGCCGCATCAGCGAGCGGGCGTTGTCGCCGTGTCTTCTTGCCCCCATCTAAGCCTTGTCCTATAGAGCGAGCAACATTCAGGGGGACTCGGCCCCGCTGCGACACCGGAGATACCATGGCACGTCGGAAAAAGATTTACGAAGGCAAAGCGAAGATCCTGTATGAAGGACCAGAGCCGGGCACGATTGTGCAATACTTCAAAGACGACGCCACTGCCTTTAACGCCGAGAAAAAAGACGTGATCGATGGCAAGGGGGTTTTGAACAACCGCCTGTCTGAATACTTCATGACCGGCTTGAACAATATCGGCGTTCCGACACACTTCCTCAAGCGCCTCAATATGCGCGAACAGCTTGTGCGCTCGTGTGAGATCATTCCACTTGAGATCATCGTTCGCAATTACGCCGCGGGGACGATTTCAACGCGTCTGGGCATCGAAGAGGGCACGGCATTGCCGCGTCCGATTGTTGAGTATTGCTACAAGGACGACAAGCTCGGTGATCCTTTGGTCAGCGAAGAACATATCGCGGCCTTCGGTTGGGCAAGTCAGCAGGACATGGATGATATCCTAAGCCTCGCTCTGCGTGTGAACGACTTTCTGTCGGGCATGATGATGGCGGTCGGCATTCGCCTGATCGATTTCAAAATCGAAATCGGTCGCGTTTACGAGGGCGATTTTCAGCGTCTTGTCGTTGCGGATGAAATCAGCCCCGATAGCTGTCGTCTTTGGGACATCGAAACCGGTCAAAAGCTGGACAAAGATGTTTTCCGTCGCGACTTGGGCAATCTGACAGACGCCTATACCGAGGTTGCTCAGCGCTTGGGCGTAATGCCGAAGGGTGCGACCCAGATGCCTAAGCCGACATTGATTAACTGATCCAACCTTAACTTGAAAATACGCGCAGACGTTCGTCTGTCCACGGAGAAATAAGATGAAAGCACGTGTTCACGTCATGCTGAAAACCGGCGTCCTTGATCCCCAAGGCGAGGCCGTGCGTCACGCATTGGGTGCACTTGGGTTCGACGGTGTCGAGGGTGTGCGTCAGGGCAAGGTGATTGAACTGGATCTTGCCGAGGGCACAAGCAAAGAAACGGTCGAGCAGATGTGTGAAAAGCTGCTGGCCAATACGGTTATCGAGCGTTTCGACATCGAGCTTGGCTAAGTTTTCTATCAACTCACGACGACGATTAAGGGTTTTGTGATGCACGCAGCAGTGATTACCTTTCCGGGTTCAAATTGTGATCGCGATTTGGCCGTTGCCTTTGAAAATGCAGGCGCAAAGGTTTCGCGCGTTTGGCACAAGGACACACATCTGCCCGAGGGGATCGATATTGTTGGCATTCCTGGCGGCTTTTCCTTTGGCGACTATCTGCGCTGCGGGGCGATTGCTGCGAACTCTCCGATCTGTCGCTCGGTTGTCGATTTCGCCAACAAGGGTGGATATGCGCTGGGGATATGCAATGGGTTTCAGGTTCTCACCGAAACCGGCCTGCTTCCGGGCGCTTTGATGCGCAATTCAGGGCTTAAATTTATCTGCAAGCCTGTCGGTTTAACCGTTGAGACCACCGATAGCCCTTTCACCGAGGGCTATAGCCAAGGTCAGGAAATCTCGGTCCCGGTCGCGCATCACGATGGCAACTATACCGCCGATCAAAGCGTCATCGATCGCCTGAACGGGGATGGGCGCGTTGCGTTTCGCTATGTCGATAATCCCAACGGCTCGGACGAGGCGATTGCAGGCATTTTGTCCGCGAACAAGCGGGTTCTTGGGATGATGCCGCACCCTGAGCGCTGTGTTGACGATACCCACGGCGGCACCGATGGAACGGCGCTCTTCCGCTCATTGGTCGATCAACTCGCCACCGTCTGACTTGTTCGCCATTCCTGCCGTCGATAGATTGTCGGGATGTCGCTCAGTGATAAAACCTCACAATCGCAGGTGCCGACAAGCAGAACGGTGGTGCTGTTCCGCTTGGCGGTTGTCGCGCTGTTTGTAGCGCTTGCGACCACGGTCTTTATGACGAACAGCTGGCTCACCCAGCGTTTCACCGAAACAACGCGCAACCGCGCTGACACCCGTTTGGCGCTGTATTCGGCCAGTTTGCTCAGCGAATTGCAGCGAAACTCGGTTGTGCCTCAGCTCTTGGCGCGCGACGCCGAGCTAAACGACGCGCTTGCCACGCAGAAATTTGAGACAACGTCTGAAAAGTTGACAAGCTATTGGGATGAGATTGGCATTGCCGCACTCACGTTGTTAAACGAGTCCGGCGTCGTCGTCGCTGCGACGGATGTCGAGCGCATCGGAATCGACATGGCATCACAGCCTTGGTTCATGCATGCGACAGAAGAACGCCAAACCGTATTTTCGGTTCAGGAAACCGAAACCGGTCGTTTTGAGTTCACGTATGCTCGCCCGATGGAAGGCGATGCGGGGGGATACATCGTGGCGGATGTGGCGCTCAGGCGTTTTGAACACGCGTGGGCTGGCATTTCAGACGCCGTTCTAGTGACTGACGCGGATGGAATGATAATTCTGGCCACCGAACCCAAATGGCGGGGCTTGACGGTTGCGGCGGCCCTTGAGCGGCAGACGCCCGAAGGTGCCATCGCGCGGGCCATTCGCTTGACCTCAGATTGGGCAGCCTTGCCACCCGATGCCTATCTCCAAGGCGAAGCGGTGCTGCGCCGTGACCTCGACGTACCCTTTCAGAACTGGAAGATCACAAGTTTCACGACCTATGCGGGGATCAGAGAGCGTGTGAATGCCGTAATCGCGCTTGAAATCATGGGCTTTGCGATCCTGTTGGCCCTCGGGTTTTATATTCTCAACCGTAAGAACGCCTTGCGCTTGGCTTGGTTTCAACGCGAAAGCGAAGAACTGCGCGCCCTCAATGCCCGACTTCAACGCGAGATTGCGGCGCGAGAGCGCGTGCAGGAAAACCTCGCCGTCGCCGAGCAGACGATTGCGCAAAGCTCAAAACTCGCAGCTTTGGGGGAAATGTCAGCGGCGATCAGCCACGAATTGAACCAACCCTTGGCCGCGATGAAGACCTATCTTGCGGGCGCAAAACTGTTGCTGCGCCGAAATCGCACGGAAGAGGCCCTGTCGTCATTCCAGCGCGTCGACGGTTTGATCGAGCGCATGTCGGCGATAACGAAGCAGCTTAAGTCCTATGCTCGCAAAGGCGGCGAAGAGTTGCAATCGGTGGATCTAGGTGCTTCGATTTCCGCCACGTTGTCGATGATGGAACCCCAGTTGCGCCAACGTCAGGTTAAGATTTCCGTTGTCGAACCGGATCAGCCCGTGTGTGCACTTGGCGATCAATTGCGCATCGAACAAGTGATGGTGAATTTGTTGCGAAACGCACTCGATGCCACCAAAGGCGTCGAAAACCCGAAGATTGAGATCATCCTCGCCGCCGGAGAAATGGCCGTCGTGTCGGTGCGCGATAACGGCCCCGGCATGGCGGATCTCGATCAATTGTTTGAACCGTTCTTCACCACAAAACAGCCGGGCGATGGGGTCGGGCTGGGACTGGCGATCTCGTCCGGGATCGTGTCGGATCTGGGGGGACGATTGACCGCACATAATGGTGATGAAGGGGGGGCTGTATTTGAAATTCAACTTCCTATCTTGATGGAAGAGACCGAGGCAGCCGAGTAGCAAATGACACAAGTAAACAAAATCGCAATCGTTGACGACGAACAAGACATGCGCCAGTCCATTTCTCAATGGCTTGCCCTTTCTGGTTATGAAACAGAGACTTACGCCAAGGCAGAAGAGGCCCTAAAGGTTCTTGGGCCGGATTATCCGGGCATTGTCGTGTCCGACATCAAGATGCCTGGCATGGACGGAATGCAGTTTCTGCGCCGCTTGAAGGGCACGGACAGCGCATTACCGGTCATTATGATTACCGGCCACGGAGACGTCCCGATGGCCGTTGACGCGATGCGCATGGGGGCTTTTGATTTCCTTGAAAAACCCTTTGATCCGGATCGTATGACCAAACTGGTGAAAAGCGCGATGAACAAGCGCCGCCTCTTGCTGGATAACCGTGCACTACGCAATGAGCTCTCCAGCGGCGGCAAGATTGTGCAAAAGCTATTGGGCGATAGCCCCGAGATGACACGTTTGCGCGAGGAAATCCTCGATCTTGCGCAGTCTGACGGGCATGTCGTTATCGATGGCGAAACCGGCACCGGTAAAACGCTGACAGCGCACGCCCTGCATGCCGCCGGTGCGCGGGGTGGCAAACCCTTTGTTCTCGTTTCTTGCTCCGCTTTTGACGAACACAGCCTCTCGCAACGTCTGTTCGGTGCGGTCGATCTCGACGAACAGCGCCTGCCTGCTATGGAAGAAGCGCGGGGCGGTACGCTCGTGCTTGAGGACGTTGAAACCCTAACCGAAGAAGTCCAAGCGCAATTGCTGAAAGCAATAAACGAGCAAGGCACACCCGGCGAGACGCGGATTATCGCGATTTGCAATCAAAGCCACCCTGAAATGTCCTGTCAGGAAAGCATGCGGCCAGATTTGTTCTTCCGCTTGGCAACGATGCATTTGACGCTTCCCGCTTTGCGAAAACGTGGTGACGATATTCTGACACTGTTTTCTCGGTTCTGCGAGCAATACGCGGATGAATACGGCTGCGAGGCGCCGAAACTGTCGGGACAAGAGGCCGCCCAAATTTTGCAGGCCCCTTGGCCTGGCAACGTGCGTCAGCTTTTGAATGTGGCCGAACGGGCGGTCCTTCAAAGCCGCAGGGGCACGGGTACGATCGCGTCTCTGTTGATGCCAGACGACGAAGAATTGCGCCCCGTTGTGACAGCCGATGGCAAGCCACTTAAAGAATATGTTGAAGCGTTTGAGCGGATGTTGATTGACAACACTATGCGTCGGCACAAGGGCTCGATCATCAATGTGATGGAGGAACTTTGTCTTCCCCGCCGCACGCTGAACGAAAAGATGGCGAAATACGGCCTGCACCGATCCGATTATCTTTAAAGTCCTGAAAAGGCACGGTGGAAATGTATTTTCCCATTGTCATTTGAGTGCTGCCCGCACTAGGGTGGTGCCGCAGAGCTCTGCGTTGCGAAACGTATGACCTGAAAAAAGAATTCGCTGTCAAAGATACGCAAGGATATAGGCGCCTTTGACAGAATGATGCAGCCCAAACGGGCTTTAAGATCGCCCAATTCGGGCCTCGAATGGACGTTTCAAAAGAAACGTCGGAGAAGAAACGCGATGAAGCGCGCGACGCAATTGAGTGACAGAGCAGGGGCCCTATGCGGCGCTGCCGTCATGCTGCCCGCAGATAATATCGCCCTGACAAGACACCACCCGCAACGTTTAGCGCCTCCTGGGCGCAGGCGATCGCAGCGGTGCAAACGGAAAACATGGCAAAGAAAATGCTTATCGATGCCACCCACGCCGAGGAAACTCGCGTTGTGGTGGTCGACGGAAACAAGGTCGAGGAATTTGATTTTGAATCCGAAAACAAACGCCAGCTTGCTGGCAATATCTATCTCGCAAAAGTCACACGGGTAGAACCCTCACTTCAGGCAGCTTTTGTTGACTATGGCGGAAACCGTCATGGTTTCTTGGCGTTTTCCGAGATTCATCCGGACTATTACCAGATCCCGGTCGCTGATCGCGAAGCCCTGATGGCGGAAGAACGCGCCTATGCCGAAGCGCAACGCGCCAAGGAAGAAGAAGACGAGAAACCAAAACCACGCCGCCGCCGTCGCAGCACAAAAGCCGCGCGCGCGACCGACAAGGATGCGGTTGAAACCAAAGACGTCGAGTCTGCCGAAATCAAAGGTATGGAAACCATTGATTTGGACGAGTCGGATGCTGAACCAACCGACACTCCTGTTCCTCAAAATGATGCGGATGGAGATGCACCTGAAGACGATGCCGCTTCGACGGACGCGGCGGAAAATGCCGCCCCAGCGACAGAAGGTGAAGCCACTGACGTCGCTGCATCAGAAGCCGAAGCCGCACCTGAGGCGGTCGCCGAAACCACACCTGAGGCGGACGATTCTTCGGATGAAAACAACGTCGAAGTCGATGCTGTTGACGATCAAGACGACGATGCAACGTCAAAGCGCGATGCAACGGCGATTGATGAAAGCATTGAATCCGTCGCGGATGAGGATGATTCAGAAGATATTCGCCCGGTTCGCAAGCCACGTCCAAAGCGCTACAGAATTCAGGAAGTCATCAAGGTTCGCCAGATCCTTCTCGTTCAAGTCGTTAAAGAAGAGCGCGGCAACAAAGGCGCGGCGCTAACGACTTATCTCTCACTGGCGGGGCGCTACTGCGTGCTTATGCCGAACACCGCACGTGGGGGCGGCATCAGCCGCAAAATCACGAATGCCGTTGATCGGAAAAAGCTGAAAGAGATCGCCAACGAAATCGACGTTCCACAAGGGGCTGGTCTGATTATTCGGACCGCTGGCGCAAAGCGCACCAAATCTGAAATCAAGCGCGACTATGAATATCTTCAACGTCTTTGGGAACAAATTCGCGAACTGACGCTGAAATCGGTCGCACCCGCCAAGATTTACGAAGAAGGCAATCTCATTAAGCGGTCGATCCGCGACCTCTATAATCGTGAAATCGATGAGGTTCTTGTCGAAGGTGAGCGTGGCTATCGCGTGGCCAAAGACTTTATGAAAATGATTATGCCGTCGCACGCCAAAAACGTGAGGCACTATCAAGACGCTCTGCCATTGTTCGCGCGTTTTCAGGTCGAAAGCTACCTCGGTGGCATGTTTAATCCGACGGTTCAGCTTAGATCCGGTGGCTACATCGTTATCGGTGTAACCGAGGCTCTGGTCGCAATCGACGTAAACTCGGGCAAGGCAACCAAAGAGGGTTCTATCGAAGAAACCGCTTTGAAGACGAACCTAGAAGCCGCCGAAGAAGTTGCCCGCCAGCTACGACTGCGCGATTTGGCCGGTTTGATTGTCATTGACTTCATCGACATGGACGAGCGTAAGAACAACTCGGCCGTTGAAAAACGCATGAAGGACAAGTTGAAAACCGACCGTGCCCGCATTCAGGTCGGTCGGATTTCTGGTTTTGGTCTCATGGAGATGAGCCGCCAGCGCCTACGCCCCGGTATGATCGAGGCGACAACGCAACCTTGCCCGCATTGCCATGGCACCGGACTCTTGCGTTCGGATGACAATCTGTCGCTTGCGATCTTGCGTCAGCTTGAAGAAGAGGGCGTGCGCGGCAAATCCAAAGAAGTTCTGGTTAGGGCTCCGGTTGCGATTGCCAATTACCTGATGAACCAAAAGCGCGAGCACGTCGCGATGATCGAAAGCCGTTACGGCCTATCGGTTCGTGTCGAGGGCGACCCCATGTTGGTCAGCCCGGATTTCGCGATTGAAAAGTTCAAGACCGCGACCCGTGCCGTGGCACCGGTTGAGATTCCTGTGGTGTCTGTTGACAGCATGATTATGGATGCGGTCGACGCAGATGTCGTTGAGGACGAAGATACAGGCTCGGAAGCCGTTGAGCCGACCGAAGACGATGCACCACGCAAAAAGCGCCGTCGTCGGCGTCGTCGCCGGAAGGGCGGCGGCAGCGGAGAAAATGAGTCTGACGCGAATGGTGAAAACACGGATGATGCAGATGACGCTGACGCCGTAAGCGAGGCGCCTTCTGAAACCCCCGAGGCGACCGAATCTGAAGCAGAAGAGAAGCCAAAAAAGACTCGGACCCGTCGCTCGCGCTCACGGCGTAAGAAAACCGACGACGCAGAGACCACCGAATCCCAAGAGGCTGCACCTGAGGCCGTGGTTGAGGACGCTGTCGCGGAGGCGGTACCTGTCGATACAACTGCGCAAGACACAGCTCAGGACGCCGATCTGGCCGTTCAGCCTGAACCCACGGTTGACGCGGCTGAAAGCGCCGCGCCGGTGGAGGCTGTTGAAGCCCCAGTCGAGGTTGAAGCGAAAACCGAAGCCGCGCCCGAGCCGGAACCAGAGCCTGTTGCCGCGATTGCAGAGCCTGCATCTGACGAGCCACCAAAGCCAAAGCGAAAAGGCTGGTGGTCGCGCTAGACTTTTCCTTCAAAAGCCCGCCCAGTTGAGGCGGGCTTTTTGTTGCAGACAGTCGCGCAGCCCCAATATCCGGCCTCTCCATATTGACCGGGCCTTCAGCGGATCGCCCTCTGGGCTAATCGGGGCTTACCTTAGCCTGCCACTGCCGCTATTCTTCCCCCAGCAGGAGGCCAAATGCAGGCAGAGTCTCAGCAGATCGTAAGGAAGCGGCGGGTGTTTTACATACCCGGCTATGATCCCTTTCATCCACGCCGCTACCGAGAGCTTTATCGCAAGGAATCCAAAGCCCAGGCCGAAGTTTCGGGCTACGAGATTTCGCAATCCCCCAAGCAAGCTGGCGGGATATATGGCTGGCATGTTTCGTCGAAAATCGACGGTCATGATGTTGAAACCGATGTCGACGTGTTGGTTTGGTCCGACCTCGTGCAAGACAGCATGTCTCAGGGGATTTTCTCGACCTATCGACAATTGGTAACGACCGCTTGGCTCTATATCTCGTCGGGCGCATTGCGACGTCTTGCAAAGCTGCGCAAAGGGCCGATCATCGCGGCGCTCTATCCAATCGGGTTCTTGCTGCTTCAACTGGTGCTCGCTGTGCTGCTTGCGTGGGGTGCAGCCCGCCTGTTGGCGCTTGTCCATCCAAATTTGGGGTGGCTGGGCTTGGTCGTGATTTGGCCGGTGCTCGAGTGGTTCCGCCGCAAGGACAACAAGTTTTTCGCCTACTATCTCATGCATGATTACGCCTATTCCTCGCGGCTAAGAGGCAGCGACCCACCGGAACTGAAGGAGCGCATGACCGCGTTCAAGGCCACACTCGAAGCCGCGTTTCGCGAGCAGTGCGATGAGGTTTTGGTGGTCGGTCATTCCTCGGGCGCGCATTTGGCGGTGCATGTATTGGCCGACATTTTGCGCGAAAATCCGACGCTTGAAAACTGCCCCAAGATTGGATTTCTGTCGCTGGGGCAGGTCGTTCCGATGATGTCGTTTTTGCCAGAGGCGCGAGAGTTGCGTCGCGATCTGCGCCTGCTTTCCGAGCAGGATCGGTTTTTCTGGCTGGATGTCACGGCACCCGGCGACGGTTGTGCCTTTGCTCTTTGTGATCCGGTTGCAGTCAGTGGGGTCGCAACGGACGCCAAAAAGTGGCCGCTGGTGATCTCAGCCGCCTTCACGCAAACCCTGTCCGAAAAACGGTGGAACGAGTTGAAGCGACGATATTTCCGGCTGCATTTTCAGTACCTTTGCGCGTTCGACCGGCCCGGCGATTACGACTATTTTCGCATCACGGCGGGACCGTTGAGCCTGAGTGATCGGTTTGCCGGTCGCCAACCCTCAAAATCGAGGCTTGAAGCGCCGGTCAACAAATATACGGATCTGGCCCGATGATGCCGCCCAAACCCGCCTCGCGCGCTGATCGTGTTTCGCTTTGGCGCTACCTCAAACTGTTTCGGCGCGACCTGTTGTCGGCTCAGCCCGAACGTCTCTATCGTGCTTGGATGGCCGAGTTTAAGACGCCATTCTTTCAATCCTTCATGATAAATCAGCCGGAATTGGTGGATCTGGTTCTCAAAGGGCGCCCGATGGAATTCCCGAAATCGAACCGGATCGCCGAGGGGCTGCGCCCTTTGCTAGGGCAATCTGTGTTTTTGACAAATGGCGCGCAATGGAAACGCCAGCGGCGCATTATTGATCCAGCGTTTGAGGGCGGACGCCTCAAGGACAGCTATCAAGCGATGCACGGGGCGGCATTGGCTGCCGCTGGCAGAATGCCAGTTGGGCAAGCGGTTGAACTTGAGGAACAATGCAGCCATGCCGCTGCCGACGTTATCTTTCGCACGCTTTTTTCAATTCCAATTGAGCATGAAGTCGCGACCGAGGTATTTCAGCTATTCAAGGACCACCAACGCAGTCAACCGATTGTCAACTTGGCGGCATTTGTACCATTGCCGCGCTGGATGCCGAGGTTTCATCCGACCAAAGCCAAGGAAACGGCTGCGAAAATCCGGCAGTTGATCGCGACGCTGGTGCACGAACGGCAACAAGAGATCGACAATGGCGCCGCGCCGCTTGATTTGGCCACCAAGATCATGACGACGCGAGACCCTGAGACAGGTCAGCTATTCTCGCCCGAGGAAATGGTCGATCAGGTCGCGATCTTCTTTTTGGCGGGACATGAAACAAGCGCCTCTGCCTTGGCGTGGTCGCTTTATCTGTTGGCGCTGTTTCCCGACTGGCAGGCGAAAGTCGCCGACGAGGCGGCGCCTCTGGATTTGTCGGACTTTAGCGCTGTGTCCAAACTCAAGGTTTCGCGAGATGTGTTCCGCGAGGCGATGCGCCTTTACCCCCCTGTGCCGATGATGGTGCGCCAAGCCAGTCAGCCAGAGACCTTCCGCGGGCGGGCGGTCCCGAAGGGCGCTCAGATCGTTATCAGCCCGTGGCATCTGCACCGACACGCGCGGCTGTGGCAAGATCCTGACGGGTTTGACCCAAGCCGCTGGAAGACAGCCAATGGCAAAGAATGTATGCGCAGCGCATTTATCCCGTTTTCATCTGGCACACGTGTCTGTCCGGGCGCGGGCTTTGCCATGATCGAGGGGCCGTTGCTATTGGCGACACTGGTTTCGGGGTTCACCTTCAAAGCGCGGAGTTCCGACGTGCCGATTCCTGCCGCGCATCTGACGGTGCGTGCGAAAAACGGGATCACGGTTGACGTCGAAAAACGATACGACCGCCGTTAGACCGGCGGCCGGTTATATCACTCGGCCGCCCGCAGTGGGACGGCAGCGGTGGTGGAAGGACCAGTGTCAACCTCGGTGTCCCACAGGATGGTCGGAGACTTCGCACGGCTCGCCGCGCGTTCTAGAATGAGGTCTTTTGCCAAGCGGCTCCCACGTCCCAACGACAACCGTGCAAGCAAGCGTAGTATCCAAAGCACATAGGTGCCTGCCCAAACGCGCAGGGCCAGCATGGCTGGCGTGAACACCAGTGTCAGAACGGTTGCGATGCCAAGGCCAAAAACAATGGCCGTCGCAAGCTGCTTCCACCAGAGCGCCGTCGGGCTATCAAAGGAATAGCCGCCGTTGAAAAAGTCGAGCGATAGCCCGAACATCATTGGCGCGAGGCCGGCCATTGTCGTGATCGTTGTCAGTAACACGGGGCGGATGCGCGCCTGAGCTGTGCGGACAATCGCATCGAGACGGGACATATACTTGCTGTATTCCTGATAGGTATCGATCAGAACAATGTTGTTGTTCACCACGATCCCCGCAAGCGCCACGATGCCTGTGCCGGTCATGATGATCGAGAAGGCTTGCTCGCGGATAATCATGCCCCAAAGAACACCAGCGGTGGACAAAACGACCGCCAACAAAACCAGCACCGAATTATAGAAGCTGTTGAACTGTGCCAGCAGGATGATGAACATCAGCCCCAATGCGCCTGCGAAGGCTGACATTAGGAAGGCTTGGCTTTCTTCTTGCTCGGCCTGATCGCCGGTCCATTCCCAGCTTACGCCAACGGGAAAGGGCTTGGTGTCCAACCAGTCGGTCAACAGTTGTATGCGTTCGTTTGCCGTGATGTTGGTGCCGTCATCTGTCATGAGACCGGTTGCGACTCCTGCCTTCACTTCAAAATAGCGTTTCTGGTCAATGCGATTGATCTCGGCCAGTTTGGCGACCGGTTTGCGGGTGATGAAATTGGCGAGCGGGACAAGACCGTCTTGCGTGCGCACCTTGAGATTGTCGAGCGTCGAGAGAACACGATCCTCCTCGGGCAGACGCACGCGGATTTCCACTTCTTCGTCCGAACTATCGACACGCATCGTGTCCAACAGGATGCCACGCGTGACGAGCTGCACCATACCGCCGACGGTGGCGACGTCTGCGCCATAACGGCCGGCTTTCTCGACATCCACGTCAATCTGCCAATCGATGCCAGGCAGCGGCAAGGTGTCTTCAATCAAGTTGAGACCAACCGTGTTTTCAAACTTCTCGCGGGCAAGCGTGGTTGCGGCGACGAGATCGTCCCAATTGTCGGATTTCAGGCGAAGGCTGACAGGTTTACCCGACGCAGGCCCCCGAGACGCCGACAGGATTTCGATCCGCGTTCCTGGAAGCTGTTCAAGGCTTTCGGTGAGTTGGTCAAGCACCAGATCGCCGTCCCACGCAGGGTCTTTGATGGTCCTGTTGATTTGCGTACCAAGGATAGGAAGTTTGAACCATGGAACGCTGATTGTTGGTCGATCCGCCCAAGGTACGGTCTCAAGCTGGATTTGCCCAATGGTGTCGAGCGGCACGGACGCACCACCGGTGTTCGAGCTGAGGCCACCCTGTCCGGCAAACGCGAATGCTGTCGCAATACCGGGATGCTCAAGCACAACTTGTTCCGCACGGCTGACAAGCACGTCTTTTTCCTCGAGCGACAGATTTCCGCGCGCCAGGACATAGACGATCGCTTGTTCCGGTTCCGACTCGACGAAGAATTCAACACCTTTGTTGTTTTCTCCGAAAGTCGCAAAGGTAAACACGACAAACGCGCCGACGCTTCCGATTGTCACCAAGGGCATGATTGGATTGCCGGATATCAGCTTAATCAGGCGACCGAACAACGTCAGACCGCCTTGTTGCCGAACCTTTTCACGGGCCGGCGGTTTCGCCGAGGTCATGAAGATTGACGCCAAGAAACTTGAGAGCATGAACAAAATCATGCCCGGCAACCAATCGAGTGGCCCCATGAATGACAGACCATCGCCAAACAGATAAGTCGGGTTCAGCGTTTGCATCATCGACGCGAACAGCGCGAATACTGATACCGGCACCATCGCAGCGCGGATAACCCAAGGCACCGAAGCGCGAAGTTTCTCAGAGATGTCGCCAAATACGCGGGTCAACCGGCCAGTTACACCGCCCATAACGGGCAGATAAACCAGCGCAACAACCAGCGACGCGCTGAGAACGAAGATCAGCGTGACGGGAAGCATGCCCATGAATTGCCCCGGAACACCCGGCCAAAAGAGCATCGGCAGAAACGCGCAGAGCGTTGTGGCCGTCGAACTGACAATGGGCCAAAACATCCGCTTAGCCGCATCGACATAAGCGTGCATCGGGCCGACGCCCTCGGAAATGCGTCGGTCGGCATATTCGACGACCACAATCGCGCCATCGACCAGCATGCCAACGGCAAGGATCAGACCGAACATAACAATGTTTGAAATGGTGACACCGAGCATCGCCAATAGCGCAAAACACAGCAAGAAAGACGTCGGAATGGCAAAGCCGACCAATAGGGCAGGGCGCGGACCAAGCGCTGCGAGCACGACGATCATCACAAGCGCAATCGCCGTCAGAACCGAGCCTTCAAGCTGGCTGACCATCGATCCAACCACGACACTTTGGTCATTTGACGTGCCAACAGTTACGGCGGCAACCAACTCGTCCGGCCACGCCGAGGCGATTTCCTCGACCTTAAGTTTTACTTCTTCGGCGGTGCCAATCAGGTTGAAGCCGCGACGCTTGACGACTTGCAGAGCGACGGTTGTTTCGCCGTTGAAGCGGGCCGTGCCGACGCTGTCCTCGAACGCGAGGCGAATCTCGGCAAGGTCGCCCAAGGTGACGACGCGATCCCCATTGCGCTTGACCGGCAGTGAATAGATATCGCGTGGATCATCGAAACTCGACGGGATTTTGACGGCAAATTTACCTTGGTTGGTTTCGATCTCGCCCGCTGCGATCAACTGGTTGTTGTTGCGCACGACGTTAATCAACTCGTTTGCCGTGACGTTGTAGCTTTCAAGGCGCAAGGGATCGATCAAGACCTCGATCATCTCACCGCGTTTGCCGGCGATCCCTGCCTCAAGAACCGAGTCCATTGCCTCGATTTCTTCCTGCATATCGGTCGCGATCCGGTTCATCGTGCGCTCGGGCA
>JBELFK010000003.1:47530-53427 GCA_042092935.1 Paracoccaceae bacterium
GGGATTTCAATGTCCGGCTCGCCCTCTTTGGGAAGGCCAACGTAGGCATAACCACCAACAGCCAGAGAAAGGATTATAAAGGCCAGCACCATTCTGGCGCGGCTGGCGGCCCAATCGACGATACCGGTCATTGGGACAGCTCCTCAAATTCCGCAAGGACGCGGGTTCCATCCGAGGTGTATTCTTGCCCAACCAGAATAACGACGGCTTCGTCTGGCAATCCAGCAACCCAAACGCCCTCCGTTGTATCGCGAAGAACACGCACTTTCACAAATTTCGACCTGTCGTCAACAATTGTCCGAACTCCCAAATCGCCCCGATCGTCGAGCGTCAGAGAGGATTGCGGAAGCAAGTGAGCCGAGGCACCATCGGCCTCGATCAGGATGTCGGCCGTTTGGCCATCGCGAATTTTCAGGTCAGGATTTGGCACGTCGATTTCAACGAGAAAGGTCCGGGTCGTCTGATCCGCGGAACGTGAGACATACTTAACCGTTCCAAAAACCTGCTGTCCGTCGATCATCCGGGCACCGGCCCTGACGCCTTCTTTGATCCGATTGACATCTGCCTCTGGGGCAAATCCAACGATCTTGATCGGGTCAAGCTGGATGATCGTTCCGCAAAGCGATCCCTGTTGCATCAGGCTGCCAAGCTCGGCGGTATCGCTTTCCAGTAACCCGTTGAATGGCGCACGCAAAGTCAGTTTTTCAATCTCGCGCTCGGCGGATGCGACACCAGCTTCGGCGCTTTGGATCGAGGCGTTGATATTGTCCATTCCGGCACGGGCGGCTTTCAGACCTGCTTCGGCGCTGCTGATCGCGGCCTCCGCGCTTTTGACCGAGGCTTCGGCAGAGACAACGCGCGTTTCCGTCGCAAAACCTTCGTCGAACAGCTTGTCGGCCGCGTTCTTGTTGATCTGCGCTTCAACCAAACGCGAGCTTGCTTCTTGCAGGCGCGCGATGGCCTCGGGAATGCGGGCTTCGGTTTCGGGAATACGCGACTTGGCTTCGGCCAGACGGGCCATGGCATCGGCCAAAGAAACTTCACGCGTTCCCTTGTCAATTTCGCACATGATTTGATCTTGTTCGACAAACGCCCCCTTGCGCAAAGGCTCTGAGACGACCTGACCGCTGGTTTCGGCCCGCAATTCTACCTGCCGCGCAGCCTGCGTTTCGCCGCGCAGGATAACGGCGCTGTCGATCACTTGCGCAACAGATGCCCGGGCGATGACTGCAACGGCTCTTTCCGACGCGACGGGTTCAGAAGTTGTCTCATCGGGTGCACTGTCAGCCGCGGTTTCATCCTGTGTCGCCTCGTCCGTCACACCAGCGAATTCAAACAAGGCTTCCCGCTCGACGACAATAAAATAAAAGAAAACCATTACCAGAATGGCAGTCAAAAAAGGTACGAGTCTCATATCAATGTCCCAGCGGTTCGCGCACTAGATTTGTAAATAAGTACAGGGGCGGATATTCCAAGCCCTTCTAATCCTACGCTGAACTCTCTAGTTTAGATCAATTCTTATTGCAATGCAGCATGGATCACGTTTTAGAAGTTGAAAGTGTTGCCCTTGGCATTTCCAAGGCGCATGCATTAAGAGGTAGTAGAACAAAAACTGAAGCGCCGAAAATCAGGTGGGGACCCCGTGAGCAACACAGATAGTTTTATCGAAGAAGTTACCGAAGAGGTACGCCGTGACCAGTTTAATGGCTACCTAAAACGCTACGGTTGGATTGCGATTGTTGTGGTCGTCGGAATCGTTGGTACGGCGGCCTTTATCGAGTGGCGTAAAGCTCAGGCGACGGCGGCGGCACAGGCTGTCGGAGACTCGGTTTTAAGCGCGCTTGAAAACCAAGAGGCCGAGGCGCGGTTTGCGTCGCTTCGTTCAATCGCGCCCGAAGGTGCGGAAACGGCAGCGCTGGTTTCGTTGCTGACCGCCCGCGAGGCGGAAGCCGTCGGCGATATCGATGCGGCACTGGCCGCCTTGGAAACCGTGGCAACCAACGGGTCGCTTCCGCTTGAATACGCGCAACTTGCCGCTTTGAAGTCGCTGATGTTGCAGCATGAAACCCTGTCGGCAGAAGATCGCCGCTTGGGGTATGAGGCCTTGGCCAATCCCGGCGCGCCGTATCGGATGCTCGCACAAGAGCAATTGGCGCTGATTTCCGTCGAGTTGGGCGAAGTTGAGCTTGCAGTCGCTCAACTTGAGGCCATTCGTTTGGATGCGGAAACGTCTGAGGGCTTGCGTGCTCGGGCAACTCAGTTGATTGTGTCGCTAGGGGAAACCCCAGATGAAGTGAACGATATACCGCTGGCGTCCGGAAACTGACGTTGATCCCATGGGGCAGGGAAACATGACGAACCGACTGACGAAAACGACATTGGCGCTTGTGCTTGGGTTTGGTGTTGCGGCCTGTAGCTCTATTTCGGGAAATGACGACGTCCTTCCAGGTGAACGTTTGCCGATCCGTGCGGACGAAGGCTTTGCCGGTGTTGTCCCCGCCGAAGTTGACGGTTCGGCAGCCATTCAAATTCCGCGCGCTCGGGCGTTTTCAAGCTGGACCCATCGCGGAAGCGATATCGATCACGTTCAGGATCACGCAGCACTTGGCGACTCACTATCTCTGGCATGGACCGCCGAGATCGGTGGCGGAAACGATCGCCGCCGACGTGTTACAGCCGAGCCGGTCGCCGCGCGCGGTCAGATTTATACGCTCGATAGTGCCGGCACCGTTTCAGCTGTGACTACCGCAGGCGACATTGTTTGGCAAGCCAGCGTGTCACCTGGCGCCGAGCCTTTGGATGCATCGGGTGGCGGATTGGCGCTTGATGGGGAAACCTTATTCGTGACCTCTGCCTTTGGGGCGCTTTACGCACTTGAGACGGAAACCGGAGATCAGCGTTGGAAGCAGGACCTCGATGCCGCAGGCGTTGCCGCGCCCACGGTCGCGGGCGGAATTGTCTATGTTGTGGGTGGCGACAGCCGTGCTTGGGCCGTCAACGCCAGCACCGGCCGCATCAACTGGACGTTCTCGGGTGTTCCATCGGATCAGAGTTTCGCGGGCGGCGCATCTCCGGCCGTTGGACGCACCCTTGCGATCTTCCCCTTTGCAAACGGCGACGTGCAAGCGGTGTTCCGGCGCGGTGGTTTCAACCGTTGGAACGCAAGCGTCAGCGGCACCCGCGAAGGCTTCGCGGTCAACAAGATTTCCGAAATTACAGCGGACCCCGTGATCGATAACGGGCGCGTATATGTTGGCAATTTCTCGGGCCGCATCGCCGCGCTCAACGCGACGACCGGTGACCGGATTTGGACAGCCGAGCAAGGCGCAAACGGATCCATCTTGCCTGTCGGTCGCAATGATCTGTTCACGATTTCCGATCAAAACCAACTCATGCGCCTGTCGGCCAGAGACGGGTCTGTGATCTGGTCCAAGCAACTGCCGCATTTCCTGAGCGACAATGAAGAACGCCGCGCCGAAGTCACAGTCCATTACGGACCGATCCTTGCCGGTGGTCGATTGATCGTGGCGTCAAGCGATGGCGTGTTGCGCCAGTTCTCGGCCACGGATGGGTCGGCCTTGGAAAGCGTTGATCTTCCGGCGGGTGCCGCTTCCAATCCTATCGTTGTTGACGAAGTTCTTTACGTCGTTACAGCCAACGGACAGCTTGCCGCTTTCCGTTGACGCGAAACTGGTGTATCGGGGCGGCTTGATCTGCCTCGAGAGAGACGAACATGAGCTTTACCCTCGCCATTGTTGGCCGCCCAAATGTGGGAAAATCTACGCTTTTCAATCGTTTGGTTGGAAAGAAACTGGCTCTGGTCGACGACCAGCCCGGTGTCACGCGCGATTTGCGCGAGGGCGAAGCACGCCTTGCCGATTTGCGCTTTACAGTGATCGACACCGCAGGGCTGGAAGACGCGACCGACGACAGTTTGGAAGGACGGATGCGCCGCCTGACAGAGCGCGCCGTGGATATGGCGGATGTGTGTTTGTTCATGATCGACGCGCGCGCGGGTGTGACCCCGATTGACGAGATTTTCGCAGAAATCCTCAGGAAACGGGCGGATCACGTGATCCTGGCCGCCAACAAAGGCGAAGGCGCTGCCGCCGACGCCGGCGTTCTTGAGGCATGGAATCTTGGTCTGGGCGAGCCTGTTCGGATTTCGGCTGAACATGGCGAAGGCATGGCTGAGTTGCTGTCGATCCTGATGCCGATCTCGGACACCTTTGAAGAGCGCGCCAAACAGAACGCGCCCGAAACTGACCTTGAGTTGGACGAAGACGGCAATATTATCAACGAAGTGTCCTCAAAGCCGATGCAGATCGCGGTTATCGGGCGCCCGAACGCGGGCAAGTCGACCCTGATTAACAAGATCATCGGCGAGGACCGATTGCTAACCGGTCCCGAGGCGGGAATCACACGGGATTCGATCTCGGTGATGACGTCATGGTCTGGCACGCCAATGCGAATTTTCGACACGGCGGGTATGCGCAAGCGTGCCAAGGTACAGGAAAAACTTGAAAAACTGTCCGTTTCCGACGGTCTGCGGGCGGTAAAATTTGCCGAAGTCGTTGTCGTGTTATTGGATGCAGCGATCCCCTTTGAGCAACAAGATTTGCGCATCGCCGACCTTGCCGAGCGCGAGGGGCGGGCGGTCGTCATCGCGGTCAACAAATGGGACGTCGAAGGCGAAAAGCAGCAAAAGCTCCGCGATTTGAAGGAATCCTTCGAGCGGCTTTTACCGCAGCTTCGCGGCGCGCCGCTTGTCACGGTGTCAGCAAAAACCGGTCGTGGGCTGGATCGCTTGCAAAACGCTATTCTGAAAGCGCATGAAGTTTGGAACCGACGTATTACCACCGCGCAGTTGAACCGTTGGTTGGTTGGCATGCTGGAACAACACCCGCCCCCCGCACCAGGTGGCCGTCGGATCAAACTGCGTTATATGACCCAAGCCAAGACCCGTCCTCCGGGGTTTGTCGTGATGTGCAGCTTGCCGGACAAATTGCCTGAAAGCTATTCACGCTATCTCGTGAATGGCCTGCGCGAAGACTTTGACATGCCCGGCACCCCGATCCGGTTGCACATGCGCGGGCAGGGGGACAAGAACCCTTATAAGGGCAAAAAGAAATCCACGCCGTCGCGTCTGAAGAAGCATTTGGACAAGTCGAAATAAACGGGCAAAGTGACGACGAAAGGAGCCTTTCTGGCATGAGCCGGCTGTTTCTGTCTTCGTTGAAGCTGTCCCACTATCGCTCGCACCACGTTTCGACGCTGAAACTGGATGGGCGGCCCGTTGCGCTGTTCGGGTTGAACGGCGCGGGGAAGACCAACATCCTCGAAGGGGTCTCAATGTTTTCGCCGGGGCGCGGTATGCGCCGCGCCGCAGCCGCCGATATGGTGCGCCGCCCCGAGGCATTGGGTTGGAAACTCTCGGGCGAACTGCACAGCCTGAACCATGTTCACGAGGTCGAAACCTGGTCTGATGGTGCCGCGAGGCAGGTCAAAGTCGATGGCAAACCGGCCTCGCAGATCGCGCTCGGGCGTATTGCCCGTGTTCTGTGGCTGGTTCCGTCGATGGACCGCCTGTGGATCGAAGGCGCGGACGGGCGGCGTCGTTTCCTCGACCGGATCGCCCTGAGTTTTGAGCCTCACCACGCCGAGGCCAGTTTGACCTACGATAAAGCCATGCGCGAGCGCAACCGCCTGCTGAAAGACCAAGTGCAGGATGCCCATTGGTATCGCGCACTCGAACGGCAAATGGCGGAAGCGGGCGAAGCGATCATCCGAAATCGGCAACACGCGGTCGCCAAACTGCTTGAGGCGCAAGACGGTGCGCAAAGCGCGTTTCCGTCCGCCGAATTGACGTTGACCCACGCCGAGGGCGCGTTGCCGCA
>JBELFK010000004.1:0-48049 GCA_042092935.1 Paracoccaceae bacterium
CCGCCAATGATGACGACGCGGGCTTTTGTGGGGAGTTCTGCCATTTCATGTGCCTTTCGTGTTTCCGAGGCGTTGCTTTGGGCCGGGGCGAGAGGGCTCTGCCCTCTCGCGCTCTCCCGGGATATTTCAGGTCAAAAGAGGGTCATATGATTTCATGACCAGCCGTTCGGATGCGGGCGGCCAGTTCGGTGATATGGGCGGGGCCGACCTCGCAACAGCCACCGATGATTGTCGCGCCTTGGTCGATCCAAGACATGGCGAAGTCGGCGTATTCGGTTGGGCCAAGATCACGGCGTTGTTCGAGCGCATCGACCGTCGGGGCATCTTGCAAAAACCCATCCGAGATTTGCGTGAACCCATTGGCGTAGGCCCCAAAGGGTTTGCCGAAGGGTTTCAGAAGCGGCAGACCTTGGCTGATCGCTTCTGGGCGCGAGCAATTCAGAAGCACGGCGTCGGGTGCGAACGCTGCGATCAGTGGTGCCGCGTCTTGCAGCGGTTCGCCCGAGCGGAGTTTCGTGCCGTCGGTGTCATCGACCGAGAACGCAAGCCAAACCGGCTTCGTGCAGGATTGGGTGGCGCGCAGCGTGGCCTCGGCTTGATGGAGGCTTGAGACAGTTTCGATGATATAGAGGTCGACGCAAGGCTCCATCGCAGCGATCAGCTTTGCGTAAGCTGACGCTGTATCCGCGAACGAGATTTGGAAGTCGGTGCGGTAAGAGGCACGGATCGGTCCGAGCGAGCCTGCGATCCGACCCGCGCCGAATTGAGTGCGGGCTGCTTTGGCTTCGGTCAGGGCTTGTTCGATCAGCGCATCCAGTTGGTTTTCAATCCCGACCATCGCCAGACGGTCGGGCAACACGGCATAGGTGTTGGTCGTGGCAATGGTCGCCCCTGCCTTGAAGTAATCAAGGTGGATGCCTTCGATCACACCGGGCTTTTCCAGCATGACCGAGGTCGACCACAGAGGCGTCGCGCGGTCGCCCGAGCGCTTGACCGCCTCTTGCCCAATTGAGCCGTCGAGAAGGGTGATCGCGCTCATGCACGCAATCTTTCGTTGGTGGGATCCCAAAGCGGTTGATCTTCCTGAACCACGGCGCGGAACTTTTCGCCGTAGATTTCAACCTCAACCTCGGTGCCGGGCAAGTTCAGATCGGGGCGGATCATCCCCAGCGCGATGGACGCGCCAACGCGGTAGCCGTAGGCACCCGAGGTCGTTTCGCCGACAATCTCACCGTCTTTCCAGATGCAGGACATATAGGGGGCGTCTGCATCGCCCGCGTCAACGATCAGGGTGACGAAGGATTTGGTCACACCCTGTTGCTTTTCGTTCAGGATCGCCGCCTTGCCGGGGAATTCCTGTGGCTTGTCGAGCTTGACGAAACGGCCAAGCCCGCCTTGCAGCATGGTGTAGTCGGTGGATAGATCGCCCTTCCAAGCGCGGTAGCCTTTTTCGATACGCAAGCTATTGAGTGCATACATTCCGAAAGGTTTCAGACCGTGTTTCTCGCCAGCGGCCATGACGGCGTCGTAAACTTTGGCTGTATCCTCGACCTTGGTGTGGATTTCCCAACCGAGTTCGCCCGCAAAGGACACCCGGACAAGTTGGACCCAAGTGCCGTCGATTTGAGCGGATTGATGGGTTAGCCAGCCTTTGGTCAGGTCGGCGTCAGACACTTCGGCAAGGATGTCACGCGTCTTCGGACCGGTGAAGATTTGCGTCATGAAATCCTTGGTGACGTTGGTCAGCGTGAAGCCTGCATCCGCCGCCATGTGTGATTTCAACAGGTCGAAATCGTGCCACTCGGCCGCAGCCGCCGTGATGAGGAAGAAGAAATCCTCGTCCAGACGCATCACCGACATTTCGGTGACGATCCGTCCACGATCATCGGCGATGTAGATCAGACCGATCCGGCCGACCTTGGGGATTCCGCCGGTCGCAAGACCGCGCAGAAATTCGGCCGCGCCGTCGCCTTGCAGGCGGTAGCGCGAAAAGCCGGGCAGATCGAGGATACCGGCCGCATCGCGCACCGCCTCGCATTCTTCCTTGATGCGCTGTTGCCATGGGCCTTTGCGGTCCCAAGTCTGGGTGGCCTCATGGCTGGTATCGTCGCCCGGTTTTGCAAACCAGTTGGCGCGTTCCCAGCCATTGTAGGCGCCCATGACTCCGCCAGCCGCGATGATCCTGTCATGGATCGGTGAGAGCTTTTTATCGCGACCGGCGGGCCATTCGTGGTGGGGGAAGTGCATGGCGTATTCGTTGCCGTAGACTTCCATCCCTTTAACGTTGCAGTAATCTTGATCGGTGTAATCGGTGTAGCGGCGGGGATCGACGGCCCACATGTCCCACTCGGTGCCTCCATCGACGATCCATTCGGCCATGACCTTGCCCGCGCCGCCGCCCTGGGCGATGCCGAAGGTGAAGACGCAGGCCTCAAAGGCGTTCTTGACGCCGGGCATCGGGCCGATCAGCGGCAGACCATCGGGCGCATAGGGGATCGGGCCGTTGATGACCGAGCTGACGCCCGAGGTTTCCATCAGCGGCACGCGCGCCATTGCATCGACAACGATGTCCTCGATCCGGTCGAGGTCTTCCTGCCAAAGCTGAAAGCTGAAATCCTCGGGCATCTTGTCGTCGTCGCCCAGCCAGTGGCCTTTGCAATTTGGCTCGTAAGGGCCAAGGTTGTAACCGCTCTTTTCCTGACGCAGATAATATGACACGTCCACGTCGCGGATCAGGGGCAGTTTCTTCCCGCCATTCGCCTTTGACCAAGCCTCAACCTCGGGGATTTGTTCCGTTAGCAGATACTGGTGCTCCATCACCATCATCGGCACGGTGCGGCCACCATATGGCTTGAACATTTCGCCTACGCGTTGGGCATAATACCCAGCGGCGTTGACCACGTAGTCGCAGGCGATGTCGCCCTTTTCGGTATGCACGATCCACGTGTCATCCGGCTGTTGGGTGACACCTGTACAGGGCGTAAAACGCAAGATCTTCTGGCCCAAATCACGCGCACCTTTTGCCAAGGCTTGCGTCAACTGTGCCGGATCAATGTCGCCGTCAGACGGATCCCAGAGAACACCGAGCAGGTCGTGGGTTTCTAGGAAAGGGTAATGCTCTTTTGCCTCTTCGGGTGTCCACATCTCCATCTCGATGCCCTGATAGCGGCCCATCGACATGGCGCGCTCAAATTCCTGCATCCGCTCTTTGGTGTGCGCCAAACGGATCGATCCGGACTGGTGGTAGTTCATTGGATAGTCGACTTCTTCTGCAAGGCCTGCATAAAGCTCGGTCGAGTAGCGCTGCATGTTCATGATCGACCAAGAGGTCGAGAATGTCGGAACGTTGCCCGCCGCGTGCCATGTGGAGCCTGCAGTCAGCTCGTTTTTCTCTAGCAGAACGCAGTCGGTCCAGCCTTTCTTGCCGAGATGAAACAGAGTTGAGGCACCAACGACTCCGCCACCAATGATGACGACGCGGGCTTTTGTTGGAAAATCGGACATGTGTTTGGTCTCCCTTAGGACAGCGCCAGTCGTGCGGCCAACCCGCCGAAGACGATCGCTGAAATTTTGTTCATGGTTTTTGCGTGACGCTTTACCCGAGACGCCATCGCCCCCGCCGAAACGCCGTAAACGGTTTTGAAGATCATCGTCTCGGACGAAAACAAGACGCCGAGGATCATGATTTGATGCCAGATCGGACCTGACGCGGGGTCGGTAAACTGCGGCAGGAAGGCAAGGATGAAAAGTATGACCTTTGGATTAAGGACATTTGTAACGAAGCCACGCTGAAAGGCCGTGAACAGGTTTTGACGATCGATCCGGGCACCCTCTGTGGCGGGAGCGCGCCACGTTTTATAGGCCAAATAGGCAAGATAGGCCGCGCCGACATACCGAGCGATGTCCAAAGCGACCGGCGACGTCGCGACAATCGCTGCCAAACCGGCTGCGGCCAAGCTCGCATGAAATAGCGTCCCGAGTGAAATGCCCGCCGCAGCGGCGATGCCGGTTTTCGCGCCGCCGGACATGCCGCTGGCGATGGCGAACATCATATCCGCGCCGGGTGTAAGAATAAGCAGGACCGAGGCACCGACGAACGTCATCAGCAAAACTGGATCCATGGCAAACAGCGTGTCGAGCATGATCTAATCCTCGACCTGCGGCAGCGCGTCGGCGATCTGGTAGTAGTCACCCTTGCTGGCTGTAAAAATATGCTTGCCTCCGGTCAGGCCGGTGGGTTCGTCGATGCATCCGGCGGCGATACCGATATGGTCGGCTCCGTTTACTTGATAGAACAGGCTTGACCCGCAGGTGCCGCAGAATCCACGTTTGGCAAAATCGCTCGAAGCATACCATTTCAGGCTGTCCGCGGTGGTCAGCCGAAACTTGCTGTTGTCTGCGCGCGTTGCCGCCCAATGGTGGCCGCTGGTGCGGCGACATTGGCTGCAATGGCAAAAGTTGACATTTTCCCGCACGTCTCGGGCTTCAAATTGCACCGCGCCGCATTCGCATTTTCCGGTGGCATTCATTGGCTGTCATCCTCGGCCTTCCATGCGGCGGACCATAACTCGTGGTGCACGATGCCGTCGGACAGCGGGTAATAGTCGCCCTTTTCGTGAGTGAAGACCTCTTCAACCATTTTCAGGCCGGTGGGCTGGTCGAGGCAACCTGCTGCGATAGCGACATAGTCTTTGTCGTCGTGCTTGTAGAACACACTGGCCCCGCAGCCAGTGCAAAAGCCGCGCGTCGCAACATCCGATGCGCGAAACCACTTGAGGCCAGCGTCCTCGGTCAGTTCCAAAGCGGTTTCGGGCACAGCGGTTGCAGCCCAAATATGCCCCGACGTGCGGCGGCATTCTTCGCAATGGCATGAAATGATGTCGCGCCACGGACCCTCAGAACGAAAGGCGACCTGACCACAACTGCAATGTCCGGTTTTCACGTTGTGCCCTCCTAATACACTGGCGGCGCGATCACCCAGATCGCTACGGCAGGTTCGTCATGTGGATTGGACCAGCGAAAGGACTCGCCGCGAATTCGAAAGCTGTCGCCCGTTTTGATGTCGAAGTCCTTTCCGTCAATCTCGACCGTCATGCGACCCGAGACGAGGTAGCCCAGTTCTTGCGTTGGGCGTGACACGGCGTCGGTGATGTTTGAGTTGGGCGCAAAGGTGGAATGCACAACTTCGAAATCATCGGTCAGATCGGGTGAAAGCAATTCCTCGACCAGTCCCGGTTTGCCAGCGCTGACGGGTCGACGGGCATTCTTGCGTACGACATAGCCGTTCTCAGCGTTGTTTTCGGGCAGGTTTGTGACCAGCATGTCCAAGGGCACGTCCAGCACATCGCTGAAACGACGCAAATCCTGTGTCGATGGGCTGGAAAGGTCGCGCTCGACCTGGCTGACCCAACCGACTGAGCGCCCGAGAGCCTCGGCCAGACCCGAAAGAGTCAACCCGCGCACCTTTCGCAAGGCGCGGATGTCAGCGCCCAAGGACGGCATTTCGGATAGGTTTGAAGACAGCAAGACCGACTCCCATTCGGTGAACTTATGGGAGCTAATTTCACATCCGTGAAAAAATCAACACATTTTTCACGGTCGACATCTAATTCACCTGACCGAATGTGTCCCGCAGAATGTCTTCCAGCGCCGTCGCATCTTGGGCTGTGAAGGCGTCCGGAAGATCACTGTCGATGTCCAAAACGCCAAGAAGCGCGCCTTTGGCGTCGTAGAAAGGAATCACAAGTTCGGAGCGGGTTGAGGCCGAGCAGGCGATGTGGCCTGCGAAGGTTTCAACATCCGCAATCAACTGAGTTTTATTGAGGCGTGCCGCCGCCCCGCATACACCCCGGCTAAACGGGATCACGAGGCAACCGTGACCGCCTTGATAGGGGCCGATTTTCATGAGTTCCGGCGCGACAACACGGTAGAAACCCGTCCAGTGAAAGCGATCGTCCGAATGGTGAATTTCACAGGCCAATGTCGACATCAGCGCAATCGCATCGTCTTCGCCCGCTGTCAGGGCATGGATGGTTTCGGCAAGGGTTTTATAGTCTGGCATAGGCTGGTTTTAGGCAAAGCAAAGGGGGCTGTCTGCCCCCTTTAAAACCCAATCTTACAAAAAGGGGGCTGTCCGCCCCCTTTAAAACCCCCGAGGATTATTTCGGGTCAAAAGATGGTCAGACACGTTCGATTGCGATGGCTGTGCCCTCACCGCCGCCGATGCAGATGGCGGCAACGCCGCGCTTCAGACCTCGGTTTTCCAGCGCGTTTAATAGCGTCACCATGATCCGCGTGCCCGATGCGCCGATGGGATGACCCAGCGCACAGGCGCCTCCGTTCACGTTTAGCTTTTCGCGGGGGATGCCCATTTCGTGCATGAAGGCCATCGGCACCACGGCGAAGGCTTCGTTGACTTCCCAAAGATCGACATCTGCCGTTGTCCAACCCAGATTGGCCAGCAGCTTTTGCGCCGCCGGAACCGGTGCCGTGGTGAAAAGGCCTGGGGCCTGGGCGTGGCTTGTGTGGGCCAGAACGCGTGCGCGGATATTCATTCCGTTGGCATTTGCTGCCTCTTCGGACGCCATGACGAGAGCCGCAGCGCCGTCCGAGATCGACGAAGAGTTGGCAGGCGTCACCGTGCCCTCTTTGCGGAATGCAGGCTTGAGGTGGGGGATTTTCTCGGGGCGGGCCTTGGCGGGCTGCTCGTCCTGCGATACGATCGTGTCACCCTTGCGGGATTTGACTGTGACGGCGGCGATTTCATGTTTGAATGCACCACATTCCTGGGCGTTCAAGGCGTTGGAAAGCGACGTCAACGCGAATTCATCCTGCGCTTCACGGGTGAATTGATAGGCTTCGGCGCAATCCTCGGCGAACGTGCCCATCAGGCGGCCCTTGTCGTAGGCGTCTTCCAGCCCGTCAAGGAACATGTGGTCCATCACCTGCGCATGACCGATCCGCGCACCGCCGCGCATTTTTGGCAAGAGGTAGGGTGAATTGGACATGCTTTCCATGCCACCGGCAAGAATCACGTCGGAGTGTCTGAGGGCGATCTGGTCAAATGCCATCATCGCCGTGCGCATACCCGAGCCGCACATCTTGTTAAGGGTTGTCGCGGGAACCCCTTCGCCCAACCCGCCTGCAAAGCCCGCCTGACGTGCTGGGGCCTGTCCCTGCCCGGCAGGCAAAACGCAGCCCATCAATACTTCGTCAACGCTTGCACATCCCGCGTCACTGAGTGCGGCGCGAATGGCCGTGCCACCCAGATCGGCCGCGGTCACGTCGTCAAACACGCCTTGAAATCCACCCATCGGCGTTCTGGCGGCACCGGCGATTACAACATTGCGCATGATGGTCTCCTGTCATTTTTCTGAGACCTGCATACAGAATGGTAAGGATTGGCGTCTAGCTTAGGTCCTAAATCAGGGCAAAGGACGTTGCGGCATGAATTTAGTGTTGAGCGAAACCAATGGGATTTCGGTGATATCAGTGCCTGAACCCCGCATCGACGCGGCGTGCGCCATACAGTTTAAGGACTCGTTTCAAAAAACCGTGCCAAAAGGACGGGATCGGGTGATCCTTGATCTCGATGGGGTCGAGTTTGTGGATTCTTCCGGTCTGGGTGCGATCGTCGGGTTGATGAAGCTGCTGTCGCCCGAGACGCGGCTTGAGTTAAGCACGATGGGGGAAACGGTCAAAAAGGTCTTCGCACTGACGCATATGGATCGGGTGTTTACGATTCACGAAAGGGTCTTGGATGGCGTATCCAGCGGTTCGGAAAGCTGAGAAAATAGCCCTTAGCCTCGAGATCGTACCGACGGCGCTTTGCGTTCGTTCAGCCCTTGGACGCATTGACAATTGGCTGACATCCTACGGTCTTGAAAAGGAATGTCGGGGAAACGCGCAGTTGGTCATCGCCGAGGTTCTCAACAATATTGTCGAACATGGCAACCTGAGACCGGAACAAGTGATCCAGACGACGGTCTCGCTCAATTACGCTGGGATAACATGTTCGGTCAGGGACGAAGCCCCAGAATTTCACGTGCTCGAAGCGTCAAGGCGTGTTGACGCAGAACCTTGCGCTGCCTCAATCCAGTTGGCGGAAGGCGGATATGGGGTGTTTCTGATCCAAACGTTGGCGCAGGGATTTCGCTATCTCGACGTCGACCACGGGAATCATTTGGAATTTTTAATCCCATTGACCACGCATTCGGAACAAATTTAGGGATATTTCGCTATTTGCCCCAATGTTTTCACAAACCAATCTCATTCGCGCCGCCATTGACCGTCAAAACTAGGTTCATAGCTGCATAAAGCTTACCCCGATGCCGTGTATTATTAGCCCCCACCCAGTATGCGACACCGGGGATTTTTCTTTCCCCATCTCTCTGGACATTGACACGGCCTTGATTAGGCTCGCGCGGAATTGGGGCTTAGAATGACACGCAACTTCCATTTACCCGGCCGATCGGCTGTTTACGCGCAGAACGGATTATGCGCGACCTCGCACCCTTTGGCGGCGCAGGTCGTGGTCGAGATATTGAAATCCGGCGGCAACGCCATGGACGCGGCCATTGCGGGCGCGGTGGTTCTCGGGCTTTGCGAGCCGCAGATGACAGGGATTGGCGGCGATTGTTTTGCCTTGTTCAAGCCTGCTGGGTCCGAGGATATTCACGCCTACAACGGGTCCGGCTGGGCCCCACGGGCCGCCGATGCTTCCTCGCTTCGTGCGCAGGGGATGAACGTCATCGGCGACAACAGTGTTGACTCGGTCACGATCCCCGGTGCCATCGACGCGTTCTGCAATCTTTCGTCGGATTGGGGGAAATTGGGCTTGGACCAGATCCTTGCACCCGCCATTCACTACGCCGAAGAAGGTGTGCCGATTGCGCCCCGTGTCGCGGCGGATTGCGTTGGATCGGCCAAGCAGATGAACGCAAGCGCTCGGCGCTTCTATACCAACAAGGGCCGCGATCTGAAACTGGGCGATGTCTTCCGGTCGCCGAGCCAAGCCGAGGTCCTGCGGCGTGTCGCGACGCAAGGGCGCGACGGGTTTTACACAGGCGAGGTTGCCGAAGATATGGTCACATCGCTCAACGCCTTGGGCGGCTGCCATGCGGCAGAAGATTTCGCCGACCTAAAGACGTTTGCAACCCAACCGGTTTCTGGCCGTTACCCGCTTTTCGATCTCTACGAACATCCCCCCAATGGACAAGGGGCGACGGCGATCCTGCTGATGAACATTCTTGAGCAAATGGGGCTTGAGCGATACGCGGCGGACAGCGCCGAGCGGTTGCATATTGAGGCTGAAGCCACCAAACTTGCCTTCGATGCGCGCAACCGGTTCATCGCCGACCCCGAAACTTCGGCAACCGAGAGAATGCTGTCCTTGGACGTGGCGCAGCAATTGGCGGGCTTGATTGACCCAAAACGAGTGCTCACCGCGCCGACGTCCCTGATTGAATCCGTACACAAGGACACGGTTTACATCACCGTCGTCGACAAAGATCGGATGGCGGTTTCGCTAATCTACTCGATCTTCCATAACTTCGGTTCCGGCCTTGCCTCTGACAAGTTTGGAATTCTTTTCCAGAACCGAGGCTGTGGTTTCAATTTGATCGACGGTCATCCAAATGAATACGGATCACGCAAACGCCCGATGCACACGATCATTCCCGGAATGGTCAAAGAAAAGGGCCGCGTGACGCTGCCGTTTGGTGTTATGGGCGGGCAGTTTCAGCCGCTTGGTCACGCGCGACTGCTCCACAATCACTATCTATATGGGATGGACTGGCAGAGCGCTGTCGATTTCCCTCGGGCGTTTGCCGAGCAAGGTGTCCTGAAACTTGAAGCGGGGATCCCCGACCGGACGGCGCAACAATTGGCCGATCTCGGGCACCAAATCGTGCGACGGGACGTGCCGCTTGGCGGGGCGCAAGCGATCTACATGCATGAAACCGGTGTGCTGGAAGGCGTGTCCGATCCGAGAAAGGATGGTCTCGCGCTTGGCTACTAGTTGAGTTGGAACTGAAGCGGATAGGTGCCGTCTTCGATTGGGCCAAAAAGATCCGGTATATCGGGATGCTCGACCGGCTGGCCCGAATAATCGGCGATCAGGTTTTGCTCTGAGACATACGCCACGTAAAAACTTTGATCGTTTTCCGCCAAAAGGTGGTAGAAGGGCTGATCTTTCACGGGGCGCGCTTCTTCGGGAATTGCGTCATACCATTCTTCGGTGTTGCTGAATCTTGGATCGACGTCAAAAACCACACCGCGAAACGGATGTTTTTTGTGGCGCACGATCTGGCCCAGATGGTATTTAGCACGTGTCTTAAGCATTAATTCAACCCCCTGATGCCTTAGAATTACCTTTTTCCTGACACATTGTCCAACTTCAGATCGACTTTTGGGAGAAACAGTCTGTGAACATATTCGCCACAGTGAGCGAGGTCGTCGCACCGGTATTTTTATTGGCCGCCATCGGTTTTGTCTGGGTCAAGGCGGGATTTGAGTACCGTCTTGAATTCGTGACCAAGCTGTCAATGACGCTTGCGGTTCCGGTTCTGATTTTTGTCTCGCTCATGGAAACCAAGATCGAAGCGTCTTCGCTTTCGTCGCTGATGTTCGCCTCGATTGCCGCCTATGGTGTGCTCACGCTGGTTGTCTGGGGTGGCGTTAAGCTATTGAAAAAAGAGACGAGTGTCCTTGTGGCACCGATTGTTTTTGGCAACACCGGCAACATGGGTTTGCCACTGGCTTACTTCGCATTCGGAGATGTCGGGTTAAGTTACGCGGTAATCGTTTTCGCCGTCATGGCCATCTGGTCGTTTACCTTTGGCGTCTGGTTGGTGTCTGGCGGTGGCAGCGTGGTGAAGGCGATCAAGGAACCGATGGTCGGTGCCACATTGCTCGGGGCTTTATTTCTGTGGCAAGGCTGGGAAACGCCATCCTTTCTGACCAATTCGTTACGCCTGATCGGCCAAATGGCAATTCCGCTGATGCTGATAACCCTTGGGGTCGCCGTGGCGCGGCTTGCGCCGAATCGTTTGGGCATCGCGTTTGGCATTTCGGTTGCGAAACTGGCAATCTGCGTCGCGATCGCATGGATCATCGGCAAAATATTCGCTCTCGATCCCATCGCCTTTGCCGTTTTGGTCGTCCAAGTCGCGACACCAGTGGCTGTGACATCCTATTTGGTGGCCGCTAAATATGGGCGCGATGCTGACAACATCGCCGGATTGGTGGTAGCCTCGACCCTATTGTCAGTAGGCTACTTACCGGTGCTCTTAGCCGTATTGCTGCCGTAACAAGAATTGTGAATTCCAAGTTTCAGCAAAATTGGCTAAGGTAAGAAAAAACAAAAAATAAGCGAGAGGCCTATGAGCAGATTCTTTCGCGCATCTATATTTGTGATCGTCATTGTGGTGAGCTCGTGCAGCTCTCGCAACTATAGTGCGCCCAGTAATTTAGATAATGCGTGCAGCATTGTCCAAGAGTACCCGCATTATCTGCGCGCGATGGAGATGTCCGAACGCAAGTGGGGCGTCCCAGTCTCGGTGCAGATGGCGATCATCTATCAGGAAAGCAAATTTGTCGGCAATGCCCGCACGGGCAAACAATACCGGTTTGGGTTCATTCCAAATGGGCGCGTAAGCTCGGCCTACGGCTACGCGCAGGCGCTTGATGGAACATGGGACGAGTATCGCGACAAATCTGGAAACTGGTCCGGACGGCGCAACAATATCTATGACGCAACCGACTTTATGGGCTGGTACATGGCCGAAACGCGACGTCGTGCAGGCGTGTCTTTAAGCGATGCGAGGAACCAGTATTTGGCCTATCACGAAGGTCAGGGCGGCTATATGCGCGGCACTTACAAATCAAAAGCATGGTTGCTGAAAGTTGCTGATGGCGTTGCAAGTCGTTCAGCAACGTACAAACGCCAGTTGGATCGCTGCACCTAAGCGTTGCCACGTTCAAAAACAAAACGGGCGCTTTGACAAGTTGGTCAAAGCGCCCGTTAATCTTCTGGGAGGGAAGAAGTCTTAGTTTACCGCAGCCGCATCCACGACTTGCTTGGTCTTGGACGCCGGCGCCGAGATCGCAATCTGGCGCGGTTTCATCGTCTCGGGAATTTCGCGGTCAAGATCGACATGCAACATGCCGTCCTCATGGCTGGCCCCTTTTATGACGACGTGATCGGCCAATTGGAACTTGCGATCAAACGCGCGGGTCGCGATGCCGCGATGCAGGAAACTGCGGTCCTTGGCCTCGTCTGCTTTACGACCGGAAATGACGAGTGAGCGTTCTTTCACTTCAACATGCAACTCGTCTGCCGCAAATCCGGCAACGGCGATGGAGATCCGATAGGAATCCTCGGCGGTTTTTTCGATGTTATACGGGGGGTAGCTTGGCTGGCCTCCGTCCGAGGCCATCATGCGGTCCATCATATTTGCGACTTCATCAAAGCCGATGGATGCACGGTAAAGGGGTGAAAAATCAAAATGTCTCATGGTTATCCTCCTATGAGCGACAACATTTCAGAATGCCTTCCAACGTGGACAGGCGGTTAAACGACGGCCCGATTGGCACCGCCGATAAATCTGAGATGGGTTTGCGCTAATCGGATTTCAAGACATTATTGCGCAGCTAATTTCGCCGGCTTTGGACCGCCCGTCGCCCAATCCAGCAACTCAACCGTATGCACAACCGGCACATCGGTCCCCGAGCCGATCTGCATCATGCACCCGATATTGCCCGCTGCGATCACGTCGGGGTTCTTGGCCTCAAGCGTATTGACTTTACGGGTTTTCAATTGCCCCGAGATTTCCGGCTGCAGGAGGTTATACGTCCCCGCCGAGCCGCAGCACAGGTGGCTGTCCGCCGGTTCAACGACGTCATACCCGACCTTGCGCAGCAAATCTTTCGGTAGCGTTTTGATCTGCTGCCCGTGTTGCAATGAACAGGCCGCGTGATAGGCGATCTTCATGTCTTTCGGGGCACCTTGCGGCAGGTCAAGTTTGCCAAGCACCTCGCTGACATCCATAGCGATGGCCGAGACTCGGGCCGCATCCCCCGCAAGTTCGGAATTGCGGAACATGTGGCCGTAATCTTTGACCGTCGTGCCGCAGCCACTTGTATTGATGACAATCGCGTCCAACCCCTCACCGTCCATTTCATGCGCCCAGGCTCGGATATTCCTGGCAGCCGAGGCATGGCTTTCGTCTTCCTTGCCCATGTGATGCGTCAAGGCCCCACAACAACCGCTGTTTTGCGCCACAACAACTTCGCACCCCATTCGGGTCAACAAGCGTATGGTGGCGTCATTGATATCGGTGTTCAGCGCTTTTTGCGCGCACCCTGTCATCAAGGCGACGCGCATCTTACGGTCAGGAACAAGAAAGCTCTGCGGATCGTCATTACGGCTGACGCCGGGGATGCGCGCGGGCACCATTTCCAACATCGCCCGCAGTCGCGCATCAGGCACCAAACGCTTGAAGGGCTGCGCGATTTTGGCCAGCACCAAGGCCATTCGAAACCGCATCGGATAGGGCAAGACGCGCGCCAGTACCCAGCGCAGCGCTCGGTCAGATAGGGGCCGCTTGTAGGTCTTCTCGATATAGGCCCGCGCGTGATCGACCAAATGCATGTAGTGAACCCCTGACGGGCATGTTGTCATGCAGGATAGACACGACAGGCAGCGGTCCACATGTTTTACCACCTTCTCATCGGGCACCCGCGCGTTTTCGAGCATATCCTTAATAAGGTAGATCCGCCCCCGCGGGCTGTCGAGCTCGTCGCCAAGCACTTGATACGTCGGACAGGTTGCCGTGCAAAACCCGCAGTGAACGCAAGCGCGCAGGATCTCATTCGCGCGGGCCGTGCCCGCATCCTGCAACTGGGTCTCGGTAAAATTCGTTTGCATTGGCCTACCCCATCAATCCCGCGTTCAAGATCCCACGCGGATCGAATTTCTGCCGCAGAGCCGTTGTCAAAGCAGCGACGCCTTTTGCTTCGGGCTGAAAACGGCCCAAGGCGGAATGTGTTTCCGCCCCCGCGCGCACAAGCGTTGCGTGGCCTTCAAACGACCCGAGTTTGGCACGCAAATCTACACCCGCCTCGCTCAACGCCCATATCAACCCACCGCCCCAGTCAAACAGCTTGTCGTCGACCCCCATACGTTCCGCCAACATCGGGCCATCCGAGGGCTTACAGGACACACGCCAGACATCGCCGGGCTTGTCGTGAAATGCCTCAACGTCGCGCAACCACCGCCAGTCTGCGTCAATCGCTGCCGCATCCGTGTCCACGGTCACGTCTGAAAATTCTGCGAGCAATCCCATCAGTTGTGCGGCGCGATAGGTGACCGAGGCTTCAAACCCCTCCACCCGGATCATGGTCACCGCTTGCCCGTCCGGCCCCTTTGGCGCATGGGCGGCCCCGCTTATGTCAAAAGGAGAGGTCAGCGCCAAGGTCATAGCCCGCTGAGCTGCTTCATCCGACAATCCATGTAATTTAACAACGGCGGCGGTCTCCGGCTTGGGCAACACTTTCAAGGACACTTCACTCAAGACACCAAGCGTCCCGAACGATCCAGCCATCAGTTTCACAAGATCATAGCCGGTCACGTTTTTCATCACCCTCCCGCCGTTTTTTACAATCTCGCCCGATCCATTCACAAATCGCACGCCCAGCAAGAAATCTCGGCACGCCCCGACCTGGATGCGCCGTGGTCCCGAGATGTTGCCAGCAACAACACCGCCAATCGTCGGTGCACCAGAGGTGCCCATCAAACCACGATAATCCATCGGCTCAAACGCAAGGCGCTGGCCCTCGGCGTCCAGCATGCTCTCAATCTCAGCGACGGTCGTGCCCGCCTGCGCAACAATCGTCAGCGCGCCCGGCTCATAAAGCGAAACACCACTCAAACCAGTGGTTTCAAGCACCTGTCCGCACCCCTGAACCCCTTGTGTACCCCCACCTTGCACCAAAAGCGGTCCCTCCGCCGAGGATATGATTTCAGCCAGTTCGGCCTCGGTTGTTGGTTTCATCATCATCTTTTGTCCAAAAATATCCCGGGGAAAGGCCAAAGGCCTTGGGGCAGCGCCCCTACTCCGCCGCCCATCTGCGCGCTTCGCTTGAGGCCAGAGGAAACACCTTCGCCGCGTTCAACAGCCATTGCGGATCAAAAACGTCCTTTACAGCCATTTGCGCTTCAAGGTCCGCAGGGTCGTACTGATCGCCCATCAGATCGCGCTTTTCGATCCCGACGCCGTGCTCGCCCGTCAGGCAACCGCCGACCTCAACGCAAAGCCGAAGAATATCTGCCCCCAAGGCTTCGCATTTCTCAAGGTCGCCCGGGGTGTTGGCGTTATAGAGAATAAGCGGATGCATATTGCCGTCGCCTGCGTGAAAAACGTTGCCCACAGCCAAGCCATAATCATCCGCCATCTCGGAAATGCGCCGCAGTACAAAGGGCAGTTGCGATACCGGTATCGTCCCATCAAGGCACATATAATCGTTGATCTGCCCCATTGCGCCAAAGGCCGACTTGCGGCCAAGCCAAATGCGGGCGGCCTGATCGGCGTCCTTCGCCTCGCGCAATTCAACCGGATTGTGGCGCTGCGCGATCTCTTTGATTAGCGCCAGTTGCTCGGCGATTTCTTCCTCAGCGCCCTCGACCTCGACGATCAACAGCGCTTCACAATCTGGGTATCCCGGCTTGGCAAAGGCTTCGGTCGCGCGAATGCAGGGGCGGTCCATAAACTCGATTGCGACGGGCAATACGCCCGCCTTGATGATGTCGGACACACATTGCCCGGCGACTTCGTTTGAATCATAGCCAATCAGCACGGGCCGCGCACCTTCGGGCTTGCGCAAAATCCGCAGCGTCGCCTCGGTCACAACGCCCAACTGCCCTTCAGACCCACAGACGACACCGAGTAGATCAAGCCCCCCAGCATCGAGATGGGCGCCTCCGATCTCGATCACCTCGCCGTTCATCAGAACCAACGTCACGCCCATAAGGTTGTTCGTCGTCACACCGTATTTCAGGCAATGCGCGCCGCCCGAATTCATCGCGATATTGCCCGCGATCGCACAAGCAAGCTGCGACGAGGGATCAGGCGCATAAAAGAAATCCCGTTCCTCGACCGCGCCCGTCACCGAGAGGTTTGTGCGGCCCGACTGAACACGCACGAACCGGTTGTCGTAGTCCACTTCCAACACGTCATTCATCCGCGCCACTCCAAGAATGACGCAATCGGCCGTTGGTAATGCCCCGCCGGCAAGCGACGTCCCAGCGCCGCGCGGCACGACTGGCACGTTCATTTCATGGCAAATTCGCAAAACCGCCGAAACTTCTTCCGTCGATCCCGGCAGCACAGCTAGCAAAGGTGGACAGCGATAGGCCGACAAGCCGTCGCACTCATAGGCTCGCGTTTCTGCCTCGTCATGGATGACAGCATCCTTTGGCAGGACCGTAGACAGGCGTTGAACCAGTGCGTCTTTTTTCGAAAGTACGTTTTGGTCGGGACGCGGCATTTCCATGGCAATTCTCCATAATTGGTAAAACAATATAACCAATTATGGCCACTAGCAACCCTGTTGGAGCGCCGATATAGTCAAAGAATGCAACTAGCCGACTATTTGATCTACTTTACCACCCTCGATTTTATCGCGATTGCTTTCATTCTGACCAGTTGGTTGGGACTGACATTGGTGATCGAACATTCGCCCGAATCCCACCCGTCCACCTCGCGCCTGATGGGCAGCTACCGTCGCGCATGGATGGAGCAGATGGTCACACGCGAGCCTCGTATTTTCGACAGCCAGACGCTTGGGTCTTTGCGGCAAGGCACCGCGTTTTTTACCTCGGCTTCGATGATCGCCCTTGGCGGCGGTCTGACACTGATTGCAAGCACGGATACGCTGCAAGGTGTCATGTCGGATTTGTCGACCGCATCGGTGCCCGTCATCATCTGGGATTTGAAAATTCTGTTTACCCTGCTGTTCCTGACCAATGGATTCCTCAAATTCGTCTGGGCGCATCGGTTGTTTGGCTATTGCCACATCCTGATGGGCGCCGTTCCCAACGATCCTGACGACGTCAACGCCCTGCCACTGGCTTTGAAGGCGGCTGAGCTGAATATCTCGGCAGGCAGAAGTTATAATCGAGGATTGCGTTCGGTTTATTTCGCAATCGCCTCTGGCGCGTGGTTCTTTGGACCAATCGCGTTGATCGCCGCGACTGTCGTCACGTTGGTCGTCATGATCCGCCGCGAATTTGCATCGCATTCCCGCAAGGTTCTCTTGCAGCAAACAGAGTGATTCCCATGTCCGTCAACACCTCAACGCCTTCGGCTGAAAGCCTTGCAACGGCGGCCCGCGCCGCTGCTGGTAAAAAGGGCCTGCCGCCTGTGCATCTCTGGAACCCCGAGTTTTGCGGCGATCTGGATATGCGCATCGCGCGGGATGGCACCTGGTTTTACTTGGGCACACCGATTGGCCGCAAGGAATTGGTGCGCCTGTTCTCGACCATTCTGCGTAAAGATGATGACAAGTATTTCCTCGTCACCCCTGTCGAAAAAGTTGGCATCACGGTTGACGACGCGCCGTTCGTTGCGGTGGATTTTGAAGTGTCCATGGATGCCAACCAGCAAATTCTGACCTTTGAAACCAACGTCGGTGATTTCACGCAAGCCGGTGGCGAACATAGAATTCGCGTGGTTCGCGACGCAGAATCCGGCGAGCCGTCACCCTATGTCCACGTCCGCGCAGGACTAGAGGCGTTGATTGATCGCAAAAGTTTTTATCGCCTTGTTGACATAGGGGTGCACAACGACGGCTGGTTTGGCGTGTGGTCCGGCGGCGAATTTTTCGGAATCATTCCATCCGCCGAACTCGACGTCTAATCCCGCGACTGCACATAAATCGCGCCAAGGACGACGACCGCGCCGCCAATGGCCTGTGGCCAACTCCAAGCGGCGCCTAGCGCAACCATAATCAGCATCACGTACAAAGGGGCGACATTCATGTGAAAGCTGGTCAGCGTCACCCCGATTTTTCCGATGGCCGTGATGAAAAATATTTGTGACAGGGCCATTGCGCCGATCGCATAGATCCCCAGCATTGCCCATTCTTCGACTGACAGCGCCCTGCCCGGGCCTTCGGCCCAGCCAAGAGGGCGCGCGATCAGCCACGCAATCGTCAACAGAACACAGGCCCCAACGAACGGCAATGTTGCCCGCCCAACCGGTGAAAGATGCGGCAAAGCATCGACGGCAAGATGGCTTCCCAGCATGAAAAACGCGCCGGAAAGCACCACCAGGAACGCACCGAGACCAAACTCAAGCGTCAGATTTCCACCAAGACTTATAACGCCGCCGATCAAAGCAACGATTAGCCCGATAGTGAGAGCCAAGGTGAACCGCCTGCGCCCAAAGAACACCTCAATCGCGGCGGCAATCAGTGGAATGAGCACGGCAACAATTGCCACGGTCACGGCGTCCGTCAAATCCTGCGCTACGAGCAACAGGAATGTGCCGATACCAAATGTGCCCCCGCCCATGGTCAGCCCCCACCCCCACGGCGCGCGCAAAATGGCGGTTCCATCAACCACCCACCAAATCGGCACCATAACGAGGCAGGCCATGATGATGCGCATTGTTATCAGGGTGATCGGATCCATGATGTCCAAAAGCCTCTCGGCTGCCGGAAACCCTGCGGCCCAAAGCACGATTGCCACCACCGCATACATATTGCCTGACACAGCGTTTGAGCGGGCTGGAAAAAGGCCAGCCTCTATCGGTCCTGAACTATGAGCCATTCGGGATACTTCAATCAAATAATGTGAGTTTGGCCCGCACGCGAACCACACCCACGCATCCGCGAATCAGCGCAGTCAATCTTGCACTTTTTCGACACGGGCGTCGGTTTCGGCAATTAGACGTGCCAAATTTCCAAGGCTCACAAAAATTTGTAGGTTAAGACTGGGTGTCAGACCCGCATGGGCATCACGACATATACCGCCGTCGTGTCGTTCCCTTCGCGCATCAAGGTCGGATCGCCGGACGAGTTGAACATGAATACAGCGTTTTCACGGTCAACTTGGCTTGCGATTTCAAGCAGATACTTAGCGTTAAACCCGATCTCAAGCGGCTCGTCACCGTAAGCAACAGCCAATTCCTCTTCCGCGGCACCGCTGTCTGGCGCATTCACGGAAAGAACCAGGCGATCTTCACCAAGCGACAGCTTTACAGCCCGCGACCGCTCCGAGCTTACAGTCGCCACCCGATCGACGGCCTTGGCAAACTCGGCGGCATCGACCTCTAGGCGCTTGGTGTTTCCAGCCGGAATAACGCGGGTGTAGTCAGGGAAGGTGCCATCAATCACTTTCGAGGTCAGCGTGATCTCGGGCGTCGCAAAACGGATTTTGGTCTCAGAGACCGACACGGCGACCTTCAAGTCATCATCATCGAGTAGTTTGCGTAGCTCGCCGACAGTTTTGCGAGGAACAATCACACCGGGCATAGCTTCGGCCCCGTCTGGCAAATCGCCGTCGATGCGCGCAAGGCGATGTCCGTCGGTGGCCACGCAACGCAGAACACGCCCGCCATCAGAGTCTGAGACGTGCATATAGACGCCGTTCAGGTAGTAGCGCGTTTCCTCGGTCGAGATTGCAAATTTTGCCTTATCAAACAGCCGACGCAACACAGGCGCCAGGGCCGAGAAGTTCGACGCATATTCCGAGCTTGCCATCACAGGGAAGTCTTCCTTTGGCAGCGTCGCCAATGAGAAGCTCGAGCGCCCAGCATCGACGCTCAGACGTCCGGTTGCACCGTCATCAGTCAGCGTCACAAGTGCGCCATCTGGAAGTTTGCGAACAATTTCATGAAGCGTGACGGCGGAAACAGTGGTCGCCCCTGCCCGTTCTACCTGTGCGAAGGCTTTGTCGACGACTTCGATGTCAAGGTCGGTGGCGCGGAACTGGACATGCTCGCCCTCGGCCTCGATCAGGACATTGGCAAGGATCGGGATCGTGTTGCGGCGTTCAACAACTGACTGGGCTTGCGACACTGCCTTTAGCAATGCTGCGCGTTCCATGCTGATCTTCATAACCCTTGCTCCTCATCGCCCTACGGGACAGCCAAGTTAGCCGAAAAGTGGCATTGCTCAACCCGTATTTTCAAATATTGCGTGATTTTTCGATGGATACCGCTCTGGGCGCTCTTATGCCTCAAGGGCGCGGCGCAAAAGCTCAAGATCTTCGGCCATTTGACCGTCAATCGCCTTAAGCTCTTCGATGCGTTTCACACCGTGCATGACCGTCGTGTGATCGCGTCCGCCAAATCGACGACCAATCTCGGGCAGAGACCGGCTGGTCATGGATTTCGCAAGATACATAGCAACCTGGCGAGGTCGTGCATATGTCCGCACGCGCTTAGGGCCGATCATGTCAGACAGGCGAATGTTGTAATGCTCGGAAACTTTGCGCTGGATTTCCTCAACCGTAATCTTGCGCTCAGATGCCCGCAGCACGTCAGAGAGACAATCCTGAGTCAAATCCATCGTGATTTCCCGCCCGACAAGCGACGCAAAAGCAAACAATCGGGTCAATGCACCCTCAAGCACACGCACGTTGGTGCTGATTCTGTGGGCCAGAAACTCAAGAACGCCTTTTGCCAGAACCAAATCCGGGTATTGGCGGCGGTAGAATTCGACTTTCGCCTGCAAAATTCCAAGGCGCAATTCGTAGTCCGTCGGGTGAAGGTCCACCACAAGCCCGCTTTGCAGTCGCGACCTGATGCGTTCTTCCATATCCTTGATTTCGCCCGGGGCGCGATCGCCCGAGATGATGATCTGTTTGTTCTGATCCACCAGCGCATTGAACGTGTGAAAGAATTCTTCCTGTGTTGAATCTTTGCCAGCGATGAATTGCACGTCATCAACCATCAAAACATCGACCGACCGGAACAGGCTTTTAAAGTCCATCATCTTGCGCTCGCGAAGCGCCTGCACAAAGCGGTACATGAATTGTTCCGCAGACAAATACACCACGTTCAATGACGGGCTGCTCTTTTGCAATTCCCACGAAATCGCATGCATCAGGTGGGTTTTACCAAGGCCAACGCCCCCGTAAAGAAACAGCGGGTTGAACGTCACCGGTCCACCCTCTGCCACGCGGCGTGCAGCGGCGTGTGCCAGTTCGTTCGGCTTACCGACAACAAACCGGTCGAAGGTGAATCTTTCATCCAAAGGCGCGCTTGGCAGCGCGGTTTTGGGCGTCGCGGGTTCGGATGCTATCACACTTGGTGCCGCCGGAGTTGCCGCAAGTGGTTTTCCTGTCATCGACGCAACGCCGAATTTCAACCGGCAGACATCCGGGTCAACTTTTGAAAGCTGAAACAGAATCTGTTCGCCGAAATGTTGTGAAACATAGTTGCCCAAAAAGGCAGTCGGCGCATCAAAGGATGCCGTGCCGCCCTCAACCGTGCTCAACTCAAGTGGCTCGATCCAGGTTTTGTAGTTGTTCTGTCCTACAGTTTTACAAAGTTCTTCTTGAACCTGTCCCCATTGGTCCCGCGTCATCATAAACCGATCTTTTTTCATTTTTTTTCAGTTTTGACCGAAAACTCGGCATTCCTCGTACATGCGAACACAACAATCCAACAGCCTGCGCCGAAAGCAGTTTCGGCACGAACTTTATCCGAGCTTGCGCCGGATCGTTGTCTGTTGCCCCCCAAATGCGTCGAGAGAAAGGCCTCACCCCTTCAAGACGCAAAAGGCTTCACGCAGTCCGCCCAAACAATTTGGGACGCCCTTGCCGGTATGTGGCTGGTCAGGTTGAGTAGCAGCAGCGCAAGTCCAATCAAAACACGTGACTGAAATTGGCATCCCTGAACCGCGGTGAATCGCAGGGTCGAAACTAGCAAGCGGTGCGGGACGCGGGCAACATATCTTTGACCCTTGACATGCAGCCGACGAAAAAGAATCTCTGCGCGGTTTTTGGATGTAGCCAAAATGGCACAAAAAAGGGTGCGCCCGATCAAGGCGCACCCTTCAAAATCGTGAAAGCCGTTGGGCCTTAGGCCATCGCTTTGACGCGTGCAGACAGACGCGACATTTTGCGGGCAACTGTGTTCTTGTGCATAACGCCTTTGGTCACACCGCGCATAAGCTCAGGCTGCGCGGCCTGCAAAGCGGCTTTGGCAACAGCTTGATCGCCAGCTGCGATTGCTTCTTCAACTTTGCGGAGATGTGTGCGGATGCGCGAACGGCGGGCTTTGTTGATCGCAAAGCGAGATTCGTTCTGACGTGCGCGTTTTTTTGCTTGGGGCGAATTAGCCATGTGTTTTGAACCTTAGTCCTGGGTTTGTTTCAATTCGATAGCACGATGCCAAACCCAATCGGTCAAAACCCGAGTGATTCTAGCCAGAGCGGGCCGCACGCGCATGTATGACGGGGGCTATAGCCAGTTCCGTTACATGATGCAAACATCAATTCGCATCATGTATTTTCTTTGTTAATATCTACTTATCGCGAAACTGGGCTTCGCGCTTTTCAAGAAAGGCGGCCATGCCCTCTTTCTGGTCTTCGGTGGCGAACAGTGAATGGAACACGCGCCGTTCGTGCAGCAAGCCCTCAGACAATGTCAGTTCATAACTGCGGTTCACAGATTCCTTGATAAAGGCGGTCGAGATCGAGGACTTTTCGGCGATCTTTTGCGCAACCGCCAAGGCTTCTTCGACCAGCTTTTTCGCCGGCACGATGCGGCTGACAAGCCCCGAGCGTTCGGCCTCGTCCGCGTCCATGAAACGGCCCGTCAGGTTCATATCCATCGCCTTGGATTTGCCGACATAGCGTGTCAGTCGCTGCGATCCACCAAGACCGGGCATGACGCCCAGATTGATCTCGGGCTGCCCAAACTTGGCACTGTCGGCTGCAATGATAAAATCACACGCCATCGCCAATTCGCACCCTCCGCCCAGTGCATAACCGCCTACGGCAGCGATAATCGGGATGCGTATTGCATCAATGCGGTCGGATGCATCTGCAAACAGGTTCACCCGGTTCACATCCACAAAGCTCATCTCGGACATCTCTTTGATGTCCGCCCCCGCAGCGAACGCCTTTTCACTACCCGTAATCACCACGCAGCGCACTTTGTCGTTCGCGTCGGCGTCTTCTAAGGCTGTGCAGAGTTCGCCCAAAAGCTGCTGATTTAATGCGTTCAGCGCGTCAGGACGGTTGAGTTTGATCAGTGCTACATGATCGTTAACTTCGACGATGATCGTCTCAAAGGCCATGGATTTGCCCATCATTGTTGCAATCAAGCACGACTCATTACCATTCTTGGGACGTGGATCAAGTTATCTTTGGCATTGCTTACAGAAGAATGTTGAGCGTCCAGATTGCACGATCCGGCGAATCGGCTGCCCGCAGTCCGGGGTGTTGCAGGTCTCGCCCTCGCGTCCATAGACGTCAAAACTATGCTGAAAATACCCAAGCTCTCCATCGGCTTTACGGTAGTCTCTAAGCGAAGACCCCCCAGCTTCAATCGCCTCGCTTAAGACGTCGCGAATGATCGGAACAAGCCGTTCAACACGGGCTTTGGACAGGTCTTTTGCCTTGCGTCGGGGGTTTATCCCCGCGCGAAACAGCGCCTCACAAACGTAGATATTCCCCAGCCCCGCGACCAGTTTTTGATCCAGCAACACCGATTTAATTGGGGAATTGCGTGATTTGATGGCTTGGTAAAACGCATCTTCGTGAAACTCATTCCCCAAAGGATCGGGTCCGATGTCGCGCAACAGCGGATGCTGCCCAGCCGTCGCCGTCTCAAGCAAATCCATCGCGCCAAAGCGTCTTGGGTCGTTGTAGGTTACGCGCGCACCCGAAATCATATCGATCACCACGTGATCGTGTTTTTCAGCCGCCGGATGGTCGCGAACAAAGCGCCCCAAAGGATCACCTGACACCGAAATGCGCCCAGACATGCCCAAATGGATGAGCAGTGTTTCGCCACTGTCCAAGTCCACGAGAATGTATTTTGAGCGTCGCCGCACCTGAATAACGTGGCGTCCAGTCAAGCGTTCGGCCATCCGCGCGGGGAAAGGCCACCTCAGATCAGGGCGATTCACCGCAACCGATCCAATTCGCTGCCCCTCCATCACCGGCGCAATTCCGCGGCGGACTGTCTCGACTTCGGGTAATTCGGGCATCGTCTCTTCCCTCCTCGGCTCGTGCATTGTATCGCACCACAGGCACTCTATAAGATGGGTGACGATGAAGGACGACAAGACCTGATGAGCACGACCGAGCAGAAAACGACCCATTTCGGCTTCAAGACCGTTCCCGAGTATGAAAAAGCGGGAAAGGTGCAGGGCGTCTTTACCAATGTTGCCTCGAAATACGACATCATGAATGACGTCATGTCGATGGGCATCCACCGTGTCTGGAAAGACGCGATGATGGATTGGCTTGCCCCGCGCCCCGGGCAGAAACTTCTCGACGTTGCTGGTGGCACAGGCGATATTTCGTTTCGCTTCATCAACCGCGCAGGCCGCGCACACGCCACGGTTCTCGACCTAACGGAATCGATGTTGGTTGAAGGCCGCAAACGCGCCGAGGCCGACAACCTTGCCTCGAGCCTGAACTGGACCGTCGGCGATGCGATGGCGCTGCCTTTTGAGGACAATACCTTTGACGTCTACACGATCTCGTTCGGCATCCGAAACGTCACCCGCCCGCAAGAGGCCTTGAACGAGGCTTTCCGCGTTTTGAAACCCGGTGGCCGTTTGATGGTCCTCGAATTCTCGCAGATCCCCAACGACGGGATGCAATGGCTCTATGATCGTTATTCGTTCAACGTCATTCCCGAAATGGGCAAACTAATCGCCAATGATCGTGACAGCTATCAGTATCTCGTCGAATCCATCCGCAACTTCCCCGATCAGGAAACCTTTCTGGATATGGTCAGAAAGGCCGGCTTTGGGAACGCGAAGTACCGCAATCTAAGCCTTGGCATTGCCGCCCTTCATTCTGGTTGGAAGCTCTAAGATGCGCGGACCACATAATATCTGGCGTCTCATCCGCACCGGCGCCACGATGGAGCGATCCGGCGCGATGGGCCTGGTCCTCAATGCGATGGACGCGCCCCGCTCGCTGCGCATTGCGGCCCGTGTGCTTGCCTTTCCGTTTCGTTGGCTTGGCTATCGCGGCGACGCCTCGTTGCCACCGATCACCCGTGCGCTGACAGCACTTGGTCCGGCCTACATCAAATTTGGCCAAATCCTCTCAACGCGCCCCGATGTTGTCGGCAGCGGCTTTTCCGGTGAATTGCGTCTTCTGCAAGACAAATTGCCCCCCTTTCCCCGCGATGTGGCGATCGCCAGCATCGAATCCGATCTTGGCATCAAGGTGGATGACGTCTTCGAAGATTTTTCCGAGGCCGTCGCCGCGGCCTCGATCGCGCAGGTCCACAAGGCCCGCCTGAAAGAGACCGGCGAAGACGTCGCGATCAAAGTCCTTCGGCCTGGGGTGGAAAAGGCCTTTCAAAAGGACATCGACGCCTTCTACTTTGTCGCCAAATTTGTCGAGTTCTTTTCACCCGCGTCGCGGCGTCTGCGGCCCAGCGAAGTCGTCAGCCATTTTGAAAAAGGCGTCCACGGCGAGCTTGATCTGCGCATGGAAACCTCGGCCGCGTCAGAATTCGCCGAAACAACGAAAAACGACGTAGGCTTTGGCTTGCCGTCGGTCGCTTGGGCCTATTCCAGTCGCCGCGTCATGACGATGCAATGGGTCGCCGGAGACCCGCTGGGCGACAACGACGCCCTGGATGCCTCGGGGCATAACCGCAAAGATTTGGGCGTGCGTGTGTTGCAACTCTTCCTGCGCCACGCCTTGCGGGACGGTCTGTTTCACGCCGACATGCATCAGGGCAATCTCAAGGTCGCCGCGAACGGGGACATTCTGGCCTATGATTTCGGCATCATGGGTTACATCGATGAATACACCCGCCGCGTTTACGCCGAGATCCTTTACGGTTTCATTCAACGCGACTACCGCCGTGTTGCCGAGGTACATTTTGAAGCAGGCTATGTCCCTGCAAATCAGGACGTTGAAGAATTCGCCCGCGCCCTGCGATCCGTGGGCGAGCCGATATTCGGCATGGACGCCACGCGCATTTCCATGGCGCGCCTGCTAAGCCATCTGTTTGAGGTAACCGAACGTTTTGGCATGGAAACCCGCACCGAGCTGATCTTGCTGCAACGCACCATGGTCGTTGTCGAAGGCGTTGCCCGTTCGCTTGACGATCACATCAACATTTGGGAAGTCGCAGGACCCGTCGTCGAAGACTACATCAAATCCAGCATCGGTCCGGTGGCGGTGATAAAGGATCTCACCAAAGCCGCCCGTGTCGTTGCCCGTTTTGGCCCGAAATTGCCGCAGATGATCGAAAGTCTGTTGGTGCAGTCCAGCAACGCCAAAGTCCCTGCGCCCAAAGTTTCAAAGCGTTCAAAACTAAAATGGGTCGCGCTTGGCGCGCTTGGCGGCGCGTTGACGGTCACGGTTGCGGTGGTTGCGATTTACTGAGCGAAAGGCCGGTTAAACGATAACCTCTTGCGCCACCTGATCCCCAACTTCAAACACACGTTTGTACCGCTCAACCTGATCCGCCGGACCCATCGCTTTGTTGGGATTGTCCGACAGCTTTACGGTGGGCTTCCCGTCCGCCGAGACGGCTTTGCACACCAGTGAGAATGGCGCCAGCGCATCATTGTCCACCAAACCGCGGAAGTCATTTGTCAGCAAGGTGCCCCAACCAAACGACACTTTTACGCGGCCAGAAAAGCGATTGTGCAACTCAACCATCTTTTCCACATCCAACCCGTCCGAGAAAATAATCAGCTTGTCGGCTGGGTTCTCGCCGCGATCTTTCCACCACTGGATTGCAACCTCGGCCGAGCCGATGGGATCACCGCTGTCGATGCGGATGCCCGTCCAACCTGCAAGCCAGTCTGGTGCGTTCTGCAAAAAGCCTTTGGTGCCATAGGTGTCTGGCAAGATAATCCGCAGGTTGCCATCGTGCTCTTCCTGCCAATCGGCCAGAACGTCATAGGGTGCCTTGCGCAGGGCCTCGTCATTGTCGGCCAGCGCTGAATAAATCATCGGCAGCTCATGGGCATTGGTCCCGATCGCCTCAACCTCACGGCGCATGGCGATTAGGCAGTTCGAAGTGCCGACGAATTTGTCGCCCAACCCTTCAATCATCGCCTGCACTGCCCAGTCCTGCCACAGGAACGAATGCCGCCGACGCGTACCGAAATCTGCAATGCGCAGGCCTTCGACCGTGCGCAGGCGCTCAACTTTTTCCCAAAGTTTGGTCATCGCCCGCGCATAAAGCACCTGAATCTCAAACCGGCGCATCCCGCCCAGAACGGCGCGTCCGCGAAGCTCCATCAACACGGACAGCGCGGGAATTTCCCACAGCATGACCTCGGGCCAACTGCCCTCAAACGTCAGCTCGAACTGACCGTCACGCTTTTCGAGATGATAGGCAGGCAAACGCACCCCCTCGAGCCAGTCCATGAAATCCGGACGGAACATCTGGCGCTTGCCGTAAAACGTGTTGCCGCGCATCCATGTGCTTTCGCCGCGTGACAAAGACAGGTTGCGGATGTGATCCAACTGTTCGCGAAGCTCGCCCTCGTCGATCAATTCGGCCAGGCGAATGTCCTTGCTGCGGTTGATAAGGGAAAACGTCACCTGTGTGTCGCGCTTGTAGCGAAACACCGACTGACACATCAGCAGCTTGTAAAAGTCCGTGTCGATCAACGACCTGACAATCGGATCGATCTTCCACTTGCGATTATGTACGCGTGTCGCAATATCCATCGGCACGTCCTTTGTTTCCTAACAGGATTGATAACCCTGGATACGCGTTATTGTCACGCCGATAGCCTAGTCCAGAAAAACGACCCCGGCCGCCCTCATTTTCGCCAGCGCATCGCCGAGGCTTCCGTCCATGTCGATGCCCCGACAGGCACGGCTTGCGAGCGTTACGTCAAAACCCAGCTTCACCGCATCCATCGCTGAATAAAACACGCAAAAATCCGTCGCCAAACCGGTCAGCACGATCGAAGATATGCCCCGCGTTCTCAGATAGCCGTCCAGCCCTGTTGCCGTCGTCTGATCGTTTTCGAAAAACGCCGAGTAGCTGTCGATATCGCGCCGAAAGCCTTTGCGAATGACAAGGTCGGCGGCGTCGGTGTTGAGACCCTCGTGAAACGCGGCCCCTGCGCTGCCTTGGACGCAATGATCGGGCCATAGCACCTGATCGCCGTAAGCCACCTGCACCATATCAAACGGCGCTTTCCCATCATGTTGACTGGCAAATGAGGTGTGATCTCGGGGATGCCAATCTTGCGTCAAAACGCAGGCCCCGTAGTTTGGAATCATCGTGTTGATAACCGGAACGATGTCGTCTCCTCCGGCGACGGCCAAAGCACCGCCCGGGCAAAAGTCGTTTTGAACATCGACGACAATCAGCGCTGTTTCGGCAAAATCCACGCAAAATCCTCCTGCGACCAAACTTCGCCCTTATTTCACACCTCTTGAAGCCAACATCAAGATGATCCTATAGCAGTCCTATGTTTACAATTGCTGCACTCTATCACTTCACCCGCCTGGACGACTTGCCGATAAAGCAGGCACGTTTGAAACAGCTTTGCCTCAAGAACAAGGTCACCGGGACATTGCTTTTGGCCAACGAAGGCATCAACGGCACAATCGCCGGGTCGCGTCAGGGTATCGACGCCGTTATCGCGCATATCCAATCCCTCCCGGGGTGCGCTGATTTCGTGTGGAAAGAAAGCACGGCAGCCGACCAGCCCTTCGCCCGCATGAAGGTGCGTCTCAAGAAAGAGATCGTCACAATGGGCCAGCCCGACGTCGATCCAAACGCCAATGTTGGCCACTACGTGAACCCCGAGGACTGGAACGATCTGATCCTTTCGGATGACGTTGTGACCATCGACACGCGCAACGACTACGAAGTCGCGATCGGCACGTTCAAAGGTGCCATCGACCCTGAAACCGCAACCTTCCGCGAGTTTCCGGCCTGGTGGGAAGCCAACAAAGATCGCTTCCACAACAAACGCATTGCCATGTTTTGCACGGGCGGCATTCGTTGCGAGAAGTCAACGAACTATCTTCTCGGCCAAGGCGTCCCTGAGGTGTACCACCTCAAGGGTGGCATCCTGAAGTACCTCGAAGAAGTGCCGCAGGAAGACAGCACGTGGGACGGATCATGCTTTGTGTTTGACGGTCGGGTCTCGGTCGATCACGGCCTCAAAGAAGGCCCGCATGAACTTTGCCATGCCTGCCGTGGTCCGATTCTGCCCGAAGACAAACAGCGCCCCGAGTTTGAGATTGGCGTGTCCTGCCATCTCTGTGTCGACAAAACCTCAGACGCGGACAAGCTGCGCTTTCGCGAGCGTCAAAAACAGATCGACCTCGCCAAGAAACGCGGCGAGCGTCACCTGCGCGCGGAAACCTTCGTCGAAAGCGCTTAGTCTCCGACCAACATATATCCAGCGCCCCGAATGGTCTGCAAATAGCGCGGCTGTTTGGGGTCTGCTTCCAGCTTTCGCCGCAAACGGGTGATTTGCACGTCGACCGCACGTTCTTGCGCTTGCCCGCGATCCCGCCCGAGTTCTTCGACCAGTTTCATCCGGCTGACGACATCGCCTTTGTTGGCCGCGAAAATCTTCATCAATTGCATCTCGGTTGAGGTCAGGCGCACGATCTGATCGCCCTCCCATAGCTCAGCGCGATCGATGTCATAGGTCAGCGGCCCCAGTTTCATCGCTTTGGGGCGTGCATCCACGGGTTCGGCCTCGGGCACACGCCTTAGGATCGCGTTGATCCGCAACAGCAGTTCCTTTGGTTCGAACGGTTTCGCCAGATAGTCGTCAGCGCCCGCTTCAAGGCCGGCAATCCGATCCTCGGTCTCGCCCCGCGCCGTCAAAAGCAGGATCGGCGTCGTCAAACTTTCACGCAATTCGCGGGTTAGGGTCACCCCGTCGTCCCCGGGCATCATCACATCCAGCACGATCAAATCGAACTCGAGCATCGACAGCAATCGCCGTGCATGATCCGCGTCCCGCGCCGCGCTGACCAAGAACCCACTGCGCGAAAGATATTGCTTGAGAAGCTCGCGAATGCGCTCGTCATCATCCACGATCATCAAATGGGCGGGAACATCACTCATGCGCGTGGCCCTCTCTCTTCTTGGTAATGGTTCAGCAAGTTTGGATCCATCATTGCCTCCAGCACAGTGCGAAAACCGGCAACCGCTTCCGGTCCCGCCTTGCGATACGCCGCACGCATCCGTTTGCGTTGTGCGTCAGACAATCGTTGCTCAAGCGCGATCCCCTCGGGTGTCAAAAACAAATGCCGTTCACGACGATCCCGCGCCCCGACCTTGCTTTCGACAAGACCATCGTCGATCAGGGTGCGCAAGACACGGTTAAGGGATTGCTTGGTAACCCCAAGAATCGACAGCAAATTGTTCACAGTTGTCCCCGGAGTGTGGCTGATAAAGTGCATCGCACGGTGATGCGCCCGCCCGTAAGCCATCGTTGCAAGAATGCGGTCGGGATCCGCCGTAAAACCCCGATAGGCGAAAAACATCGCCTCGATGCCTTTTCGCAATTGTTCGTCTGTCAGAAACAGAAGATTCTCTCCGCCACGCGGTGAAGATTCGTCCATGGCCTGCCCCTTTTGCCGCAATTCTCATTCGAATTCGTGAAATTATATGTCAGTCTTGTTGACTTTCCAAGCACCCACTGGTACCGAATCGCAGGTTTTGCGCAACTTTATGTCCGAAACGGACGTATTTCACGCAATAAATGGAAAATAGAAAGGATGGCGGCAATGGCTGGCGCATATGATGATCGTGACGGGTTAATCTGGTTGGACGGGGAACTTGTGCCTTGGCGCGACGCCAATGTGCATATTCTGTCGCATGCAATGCACTATGCCTCATCGGTTTTTGAGGGCGAACGCGCCTACAACGGCAAGATATTCAAATCGCGTGAACATTCGGAACGTCTTTTGAAATCCGGTGAGATGCTCGATATGCCGATCCCCTACACGGTCGACGAAATCGAAGCCGCCAAGAAAGCAACGCTAAAGGCCAACAACCTGACCGACGCCTACGTTCGCGCGGTTGCATGGCGTGGTGCTGGCGAAGACATGGGCGTCGCGTCCTCGCGCAATCCGGTTCGTCTTGCGATCGCCGTGTGGGAATGGGGCGCATACTACGGCGACGCAAAGATGAAGGGCGCCAAGCTCGACATTGCCAAGTGGAAACGTCCCTCGCCCGAAACGATTCCGACAGCAGCCAAGGCAGCCGGTCTCTATATGATCTGCACCATGTCCAAGCACGCCGCCGAAGCCAAAGGCTGTTCGGACGCGCTGTTCATGGACTATCGCGGCTATGTTGCCGAGGCGACCGGTGCCAACGTCTTTTTCGTCAAAGACGGCGAAGTGCACACCCCGATCCCTGACGCGATCCTGAACGGCATCACCCGTCAGACTGTGATCCAAATGTTGAAAGACAAAGGCATCACCGTGATCGAGCGTCACATCATGCCCGAAGAACTGGCAGATTTCGAACAATGCTGGCTAACGGGTACAGCAGCCGAGGTCACCCCTGTCGGCCAGATCGGAGAACATAGGTTCGAGGTTGGGGACATCACCCGTGATATTGCCGAGTCTTACGAAGAGCTTGTTCGCGCTTAAGGTTTCGAAACTATTTTGAAGTGCTGCCCGAAAATGGGCGGCACTTTTTGATTCTGGCGCTAGGATTGCGCCATGTTATTTGCTCTGCCCAACGATGACGTGCTGTATCAGGCACTGGTCAACCGCGACGCGTCCTACGAAGGGCGCGCCTTGGTCGGCGTGACCTCGACTGGTATTTTTTGCCGCCTGACCTGCCCCGCCCGCAATCCTTTACCAACAAATTGCAGGTTTTTTGAAACCGCAGCGGGTTGCCTCGAGGCTGGTTTTCGCCCCTGCAAGCGCTGCCATCCACTCGGTCAATCGAAAGACCCGATTGTCGCCCAGCCCCTCGCGGCGCTTGACGCCGATCCTCTGCGCCGCTGGTCCGAGGATGATCTGATCGATATGGGGCTGGACCCCTCAACCGTGCGTCGCACGTTCAAACGGCAGTTTGGCATCACTTTCCTCGAAATGGCGCGCCTTCGCCGCCTCAAGCACGGGTTCCGTGATCTGGCCGAGGGCAAGCGCGTCATTGACGCCCAACTGACCGCCGGATTTGACTCGCCCGCCGCCTTTCGCGCGGCCTTTGCCAAACTTCTCGGCGTCGCACCCGGCAGTTTGACCCGCGACGCCATGCTAAAAGCCGATTGGATCGACACGCCGCTTGGTCCGATGATAATGGTCACGGACGACCACAGCCTGCATTTACTGGAATTCGCCGACCGTAAAGCCCTGCCGACAGAGCTTCAGAAGATCCTCAAGAACACCAAAGGGCGGCTTGGTATTGGCCGCACCGCCATCACCGACCAAACCGAATACGAGCTTCGCGCGTTTTTCGACGGCAAACTATCAAGGTTCACAATAACGCTGACCCTGCATGGCAGCGAATTTACCAACTCCGTCTGGCGTGCGTTGCAGGACATTCCTGCGGGCGTGACCTGTAGCTATCTCGATCTGGCCAAGTCCATCGACCGCCCCACAGCCACCCGCGCCGTGGCCCGCGCCAATGGGGCCAATCAAATCGCCCTCATCATTCCCTGTCACCGCGTGATCGGCGCAGACGGCAGCCTGACGGGATATGGAGGCGGGCTTTGGCGCAAACAAAAACTGATCGCGCTGGAAAAACAATTCGCCTAAGGGCGCGGGATTTGCGAATTTTTGTCGGCGCGCGAACGAATGCCAATTTGGCGTTCGCGCCAGATTATCAACACCCCCGAGAACACAACCAAAGCCGCCCCGAGCAACATCGGCACAGTCGAAACCTCGCCAAACCAATAATAGCCGACGAACATGGAAAACAGGATCGCGACGTAGTCAAACGGGGCCAATGCGGATGCCTCGGCGAATTTGAACGACGCTGTAATCATCAACTGGCCGACGCCGCCGAAAACCCCTGCACCGATCAGGAACAGCAAGGTTGTCGTGTCTGGTCGAACCCAACCAAACGGGGCGGTCGCCAGCGAAACAACGCTCACGGTCAAAAGGAAATAAAACGCAATCGCCGCCGAGTTTTCCGTCTTCACCATGCGCCGGATATGGATTTGCACAACCCCGCGCAACGTCGAGGAAATCAGGACAAACACCACCCCAAGCATCGCGACTTGCGACGCGGCCTCGCTTCCAAAAGAAAGCCGCGGCCAAATCACGATCGAGACCCCGACAAGCCCAAGTCCGAGCATTGACCAACGAAAGAAGCGTACCTTTTCGCCCAGAAAGATGACGGCCAGCAGCAGGGTCACAAAGGGTGTGATAAATCCGATGACGGTAACCTCGGGCAAAGGCAACATGCTGAGCGCAAGGAAATTGCACGCCATGGACGTGCCGCCGATCAGCCCCCGCCAAACATGCATCCAAGGGTGCTGGGTGCGCAGACCGGTTTGCAATTGGCCCTGCATGGCCAACCAAATCACAACAATTGGCAGCGAGAAAAATGCACGGAAGAAAACCGTCTGGCCGGCCGGAACAGTCTCCATCGCGGCTTTGGCGAATGCTGCCATAACCGTAAAAAACCCGATTGCGGTGACTTTAAGAAGAATGCCCCGAAGCGGTGACATGAAAGGCCTTCCAAGATGAAGATGCCCCTTCCTGACCCAGCAGCTTCAGAAGGTCAACGGCTAGCGTCACCCTACCTGGGCACTCAAAGCACCCAGTCAGCCCTTGGGAAGTGGCAGGTATAGCCGTTGGGGATGCGCTCAAGGTAATCCTGATGCTCTGGCTCGGCGTCCCAAAAGTCACCAACCGGCGCAACTTCGGTCACGACTTTTCCGGGCCAATTCCCGCTGGCCTCTACGTCGGCAATGGTGCGCAACGCCTCATCCCGTTGCTCTTGCGAGCACCAATAGATCGCCGAGCGATAGCTCATGCCGATGTCGTTTCCCTGCCGATTGATCGTTGTCGGATCGTGAATTTGAAAGAACACCTCGAGAATGCGGCGATAGCTGGTCACCGCCGGATCAAACCAAATCTCGATCCCTTCGGCATGGGTTCCGTGATTGCGATAGGTCGCGTTTGGCACATCACCGCCGGTATACCCGACACGCGTGCGCAAAACGCCCGGCATCTTGCGGATCAAATCCTGCATGCCCCAAAAGCATCCCCCGGCAAGAACTGCGCGTTCCTCAGACATCCTCAACCTCCGTCAAAAACGCGCCATAGCCTTCAGCCTCCATGTCGTCGCGATGAATGAACCGCAACGAGGCCGAGTTGATGCAGTAGCGCAATCCACCCTGATCCTTTGGCCCATCCGGAAAGACATGTCCCAAATGGCTGTCACCATGGGCGCTGCGCACCTCGATCCGCTCCATTCCGAGGGTCGAATCCCGAAACTCGGCCACGTGTTGTGCAACCAGCGGCTTGGTAAAACTCGGCCAACCGCATCCGCTTTCAAACTTTGCCGAAGACGCAAACAGCGGCTCACCCGAAACGATGTCAACGTAAATGCCCGGCTCTTTGTTGCCGTTCAAAGGCCCTGTCCAAGGACGTTCCGTCCCGCTTTCCTGCGTGACATGATACTGGATCGGATCAAGCGCCGCGATTACGTCTGGTGATTTTACATATTTTGCCATCAAGACCTCCTTGGTCCTTAGAAATTTGGAGCATCCTGCGTCATTTGCCAGCCCCGCCAATGTCACATTCGTGGCATCAAACTGCAATACGCGGCCGCCCCGAGGCTTCGACCTCGACAGTCGCCTCGACGAAAACCGGCTTGCCCTCGATCGCCGCCGTTCGGACATCGCGCTTGGACGCGACGTGAATATCCTCGGCACCCGACGCCTCGGCATCATCGACAGCCTCTTGGCGCAGCCGTTTTTCCAGCGCAGCCAACGCCGTTTCGCTGTCCAAAAAGTCCTCGGGTCCAGCCTCGAAATGCACACGGTAGCGCCCCTCGGACGGAGAGGTCACAGTGCCCAATTTGCGCATTGTCACCCGACCGACCACGGCCCCAATGGCATTGGCAACACCGGCATGTTCCGGCAATATCATGCGACATCCAAGCAATTCACCGACCGCCGGATAGTAACTGGGTGCCGAGGCCCCAAGCCCGACAACATCAACCGCCAGCCCCGTTTCGACGCGCAACAATCCACGATGCCTGCCCAAACCACGCTGCGTCAGCACATGCCGCGCCAACTCGTCTTCGGGCAAACCAAAGCTGTCTTCTTCTTCGGCAAAGGCACACTCAAGCAGCGCAAGGCCAGTCTGATGCGTCAGTTGATCGACGATCATCTGCGCCAATACGTTGGGGTCACGCGCCAATGCATTGCCCGAACCCGTCCGCCGCCGCCCAAACAACGTCAGCGCCTTTTGCGCAGCGTCGCGATCCCACGCATCCGCGCGGCCAAGCACATGGCTCGCGTCCGAGGGTGTCACGCCTGCCACTTGCACCAACCCACGCGCCACCAGCTTCTTCAAGGCCTGCGCATCCAACCGGTTGCCCAGCACTTTTCCCAACGGCCAAATCCCGGCGCCAATACGCACGAGCAACGCCTCGTCGCGCGCGCCCAAACCATCGCTGGCAACACCGGGCACGGCACGCACGAATCTGGCATCATGCTCGCCGATCAGGTCGGACCGCAGCTGCATGTCCAAAGCCTCATGCACGATCTCAGGTGCTTCGGTCGCAATCAAGCTGATGGGCATCAAGCGGCGCGGTCCAAGCGTGACGCCGCCTTTCAGACCCTCGGAAAGGAAATGAACCTCGCTGTCACCGCCAAGCCCCGTCGTGCGCATCGCAACCGCCTCAACCATCGTGCGATACGGCCCAACCCGCGCGCCCGCCGGATCAATGGCAGGTTTGCCGCCGCGCAGCACTGCGACGTCCGTCGTTGTGCCGCCGATGTCTGAAACCAAAGCCTCATCCGCACCGGTCATCCAGCGCGCGCCAACGATTGACGCCGCCGGTCCGCTCAGGATCGTCTCAATCGGCCGTTCGCGCGCCATTTCAGCCGAAATCAACGCCCCGTCGCCGCGCACCACCATCAAGGGTGCAGACACCCCGAGCGCGGACAATTTGCCCTGCGCCTGTGCGATCAACCGATCGATCATCCCGATCAATCTGGCGTTCAAGACCGCCGTCAACGCCCGCTTGGGACCGTTCAACTTCGCTGAAAGCTGATGCGAAAGGCTCACAGGGCGTCCGGTTTCCTCGGCAATGATCGCCGCCACTTCCAACTCATGCGCCGGATTGCGCGTCGCGAAGACCCCAGCGACACCATAGCCCGAGACCGAGGCTCCCTCACCACGCAACCACACGCGCAAACTGTCCACATCCAACGCAGCCGCCTGCCCGCCCGCATGATCGTGTCCCCCTGCAAGCACCAAGGCCGGATCGCCGTTCAAAACGTCGCTCAACCCGTGGCCCGCAAGATCCTTTTCGCGAAACCCGATATAAACAAGACCAACCCGTCCGCCCTGACCTTCGACCAGCGCATTTGTAGCCAGTGTCGTGGACAATGAGGCTAGTGAAATTTCGGACGGATCAACAGCGCTTTCAGCCAACACAGCCTCAACCGCGCCGCCAATCCCGATTGCCAAATCCCGCCGCGTTGTCAACGACTTGGCCGAGGCAATCACCTCTTTCTCGTCACGGATCAACACCGCATCCGTATAGGTGCCGCCTGTATCCACACCCAAGAGTAAACTCATAAGGCTCTCCTGTTCGCTCGCCCGCTCTGCCTACCCGCGGGACGCAGGCTTAGCCAGCCCATTTGCGACACGTTGCACCGCCCAACGCGCCGCATCTGCGACCGCTTCGTCTTGGTCCTCACACAGCCGCTGTGCCATGGGCAGCAATCGCTCTGAACCCGAATTGCCAATCGCGTACAGCACATTGCGCACAAACCGATTGCGCCCGATCCGCTTGATCGGCGACCCCGAGAACCGAAGCCGAAACGCCGCATCATCGAGCACCGCAAGGTCGGCCAAATCCGGCGCAACCGTCCCCTCACGCGCGGCATATTTCACCTCGCGCGCTTGCACGGCAAACTTGTTCCAAGGGCAGGCCGCAAGGCAATCATCGCAGCCGTAGATCCGGTTGCCCAGCATGGGGCGCAACGCCTCGTCCACCGGCCCGTGATGCTCAATCGTCAAATAGGAAATACACCGCCGCGCATCGATCTGATAGGGGGCCGGAAAGGCATCCGTCGGACAAGCCGCAAGACAGGACGTGCAAGATCCGCAATGATCCACCTCGGCCGCGTCCGCCGGCAACTCCACCGTCGTAAACACCGACCCGAGGAAAAACCAGCTCCCCAAGTCGCGCGACACCAAATTCGTGTGCTTGCCCTGCCAACCAAGGCCAGCCGCCATCCCCAAAGCCTTCTCGGGCACCGGTGCCGTGTCCACGAACACCTTGACCTCGCCGCCTGCTTCGCCGATCAACCACCGCGCCAAGCGCTTCAGGCGCTTCTTGACCACATCGTGATAATCCCGCCCCCGCGCATAAACCGAAATCGCCCCGGCCTCAGACTGCCCGACAACCTCCATCGGATCGCCCTCCGGCGCGTAGTTCTCAGCCAGCATAATCACGGACCGCGCCTCTGGCCACAAAACCTGCGGCGCACCACGCCAATGCATCCGCTCGGCCATCCACCCCATCTGACCATGATACCCGGCCTCGACAAAACCGGCCAATCGCTCTGGCACCTCGGGCACATCCCACGGGCGACACACACGGCAACGATCAAAGCCAATCGCCTGTGCCTCTCCCACCAATCGTGCCTTCAGCTCCTCCACCAAAGCCCCTTTATCTTGCCAAAAATACCTCGGGGTGAATTGGCCAAAGGCCAAGAGGGGCCGCGCCCCTCACCCAGCCTAAAAGTCTAAATCCGAATAATGCCGCGCAGGCGGAAACCCCGAGACATAATCAGCCAGAATTCCGCGAAACGCCGGCCGCGATTTGATCTTCGCATACCAATCCTTCACCACAGCCGACCGGTTCCAGTCTACATCCGAAATATAGTCCAACGACGACAAATGTGCCGCCGCCGCGAAGTCCGCAAGGGTCATCTGATCGCCCGCCAGCCACGTCCGCTGATCCAGCAAGAACCCCATATAGTCGAGGTGAAACTTAATGTTCTTTCCCCCCGCCTTGATCGCGCTGCTGTCGGGATAACCCTGCCCCATCATCTTCTTGTTCACCCGCTCGTAAAGCAGGTTCGAGGTCACCTCGCGATGAAACTTGTCGTCAAACCAGCTGACCAGCCGACGCACCTCATAGCGTTTTTCGACCGAACGCGGCATCAGCGGCGGCTCTGGCTGAAACTCCTCGAGATATTCGCAAATCGCCGCAGATTCCGAAAAATTCTTCGCGCCCATTTTCAGGACAGGCACTTTACCCGCCGGATTGCGCCGCAAAAAATCCGGGTCTTTCTCCCAATATTTTTCGTCGACCAATTCGACCTCGATCTTTTTCTCCGCCAGAACAAGACGCACCTTTCGGCAAAACGGAGACAGCGGAACATGGAAAAGACGGTTCATGATTGATCGGACCCAACAGCTAAAGTTTTCATGTCAATGCACCCAAGCCATAGGAATTTCAATCCTCGAAACAAGCTGAGCGACCATCCGCTTTGATCGTCGCCGCCCCGTCGATGATACCTCTGGCGCGGGTCGCGATAAAATCGGTCGGGTTGTTTACAGATCGCGCCCGCGGGTTTGGCAACACCGCCGCCAACAAGGCAGCTTGCTCGGCACTCAACGCTTTCGCCGTCACCCCGAAATTGGCCTTTGCCGCCGCTTCCACCCCGAACACGCCCTCGCCAAATTCAGCGACGTTCAGATAAACCTCAATGATCCGCCGCTTTGGCCAAACAAGCTCAACAACCGGTGTCATCAACGCCTCAAGTGCCTTGCGATCCCAGCGCCGCGCGGGCCAGAGGTAAACGTTTTTCACAACCTGCTGGGAAACGGTCGATGCCCCACGCTCTGCGCCCGTCGCAACCGCGTCGCGGATTGCACCCATGTCAAAGCCCCAGTGCAAACAGAAATTCGCATCCTCAGCGGCAACCACGGATCGCGCCATAACCGGTGCAATGTCCTCGATGTCCACCCATTCGCGCGCGACGACCCCAAGCCGCCGTTCTTCCATCAAAGTCAAATAGGTAAACGGCGGATCAACAAAGCGAAACACAATCACAGCAATCAGGGCCAGCGCGAACACGGCCAAAAGCACCCGCCATACCCAGCGCATTGCACGTTTTCGCACCCGCATCAGCCAGGCCTTGAATCCCCGCTTGGTATTTTTCTTACGTGCCACTGCCACCTCTTTTACAAAAACATATCACAAACAAAGCGCACCGGAACCAATTGAAAAGTTCCAAATGTCTTTTTCTTTGCAAAAATACTCACACCGCGGGCGCAGCCCGCAAAACAAGAAAAGGCGCCCCGCAGGGCGCCTTTGCCATGGTCTTCGATAGACTTATTCTGCGGGAATTGCTGTTGGTTCAACCCCCAAAGGCTGCGCCAGTTTGTTCAGCATTTCCTTGGGGCACACCTGGATAAAGTGATCTCTCTCCATCTCCCAATGCTGCAAAATGTCGAGCGCCTTTCGGCTGTAGGTCTCTTGCGCATGACGCTCGATCAACCCCTTCAACTCGGCCTCGTAATGCTCAGATGAAACCGCACAGGTGACAAGGGACTCCGGATTAATCATCGCCATGCTCGCGCCATCGGGATCATAGAGATAGGCCATCCCGCCCGTCATGCCCGCGCCAAAGTTCGAGCCGATCGACCCCAAGATGACAGCAACACCGCCAGTCATATATTCACACCCGTTCGACCCGCAGCCCTCGATCACGACCTTCGCGCCCGAGTTTCGCACCGCGAACCGCTCGCCGGCGCGACCCGCGGCAAACAAATGCCCGTCCGTCGCGCCGTAGAGAACCGTGTTGCCGATAATGGTGTTTTCGGATGCGGCCAGCGGAGACGCCATCGGTTTGCGCACCGTAATCATGCCCCCTGAAAGACCCTTGCCAACATAGTCATTCGCGTCGCCCGAGACTTCGATCTTCAGACCGGGGGCCGCAAAAGCCCCAAGCGACTGACCGGCCGAACCTGTCAGCTTCACCGTCAGATGATCCGGCTGAAGCGCATTGCGCATCCCAAAGCTCTTGACGATATGGCTTGAGGTCCGCGTGCCCACCGAACGGTCCGTGTTTTGAACCGCATAAGACAGCTGCATCTTTTCGCCATCCTCAAGGAACCGCGCCGCATCGCGCACGATCTCAGCGTCCAGCGTGTCAGGCACCGCATTGCGTGGCTTGTCACGGTTGTAAACGATCTTGTCAGCGCCATCGACAGTTATCAAAAGCGGATTCAGATCAAGATCATCCAGATGCGCCGCACCTCGGCTGACTTGGCTCAAAAGATCCGCGCGACCGATAACTTCATCAAGCGACCGAGCGCCCAATTCTGCCAGCACCTCGCGCACTTCCTGCGCATAGAAGGTAATCAGGTTCACCACCTTGTCCGCAGTGCCTGTGAACTTGCCGCGCAGGTCTTCGTCTTGCGTACACACGCCCACGGGGCATGTGTTCGACTGACACTGACGCACCATGATACACCCCATCGCGATCAGGGCGGCGGTGCCAATGCCGTATTCCTCGGCCCCGAGCATCGCGGCCATCACAATGTCACGCCCCGTGCGCAAACCACCGTCGGTGCGCAAGGTCACGCGATCCCGCAGGTTGTTCATCGCAAGCACCTGATGCGCTTCGGTCAGGCCCATCTCCCACGGCAGCCCCGCAAATTTGATCGAGGTTGCCGGCGACGCGCCGGTTCCGCCATTGTGCCCCGAAATCAGGATTACATCCGCCTCGGCCTTGGCCACACCCGCCGCAATCGTTCCAACACCGGACGAGGCAACCAGCTTCACGGTCACCTTACAGCGCGGGTTGATCTGCTTGAGATCGTAGATCAACTGCGCCAGATCTTCGATCGAATAGATGTCATGATGCGGAGGCGGTGAGATCAGCGTCACCCCCTTCGTCGAATGCCGCAAGCGCGCAATCAGGTCAGTGACCTTCATACCCGGCAACTGGCCACCCTCGCCCGGCTTGGCACCCTGCGCGACCTTGATCTCAAGCTCTTCGCATTGGTTCAGATACTCAGCCGTCACCCCAAAGCGCCCCGAGGCCACCTGCTTGATCTTCGCGGACGGGTTGTCGCCATTTGGCTCTGGCACGAAATGCGCCGGATCCTCGCCACCCTCGCCGCTGTCCGACTTGGCCCCGATCCGGTTCATGGCGACATTCAACGTCTTATGTGCCTCAGGGCTAAGCGCCCCCAACGACATGCCCGGCGTCACAAAGCGCTTGCGAATAGCGGTGATCGATTCAACCTCTTCAATCCGCACAGGCGCACCAAGCGGTTTGAAATCCAACAAATCGCGCAAATGGATCGGAGGGTTCGACCGCATCTTAGCTGAATACTGCTTCCACATCTCATAGCTGGCTTTGTCACAAGCAGACTGCATCATATGCATCGCCTGCGCCGACCACGCATGCGTTTCGCCCGTCTTGCGTGCCTTGTAGAAACCACCGATTGGCAACACATTGTCCGCACCGCTAAACGCCTGTGCGTGAATGGCTTCGACCTTGCGCTGAATGCCCGTCACGCCGATACCGGAAATCCGGCTCAGCATACCGGGGAAATATTCCTTGCACATCGCACGGCTAAGCCCCACGGCCTCAAAGTTCAGACCACCGCGATAGGACGAAATCACCGAAATCCCCATCTTTGCCATGATCTTCAACAGACCCTGATCCACCGCCTCGCGGTAGCGCGCCACATTTTCGGTCAGCGTGCCGTCCAGCAACCCGCGATCAATCCGGTCCGCCAGCGAATCCTCGGCCAGATAGGCGTTTACCACGGTCGCACCCGAGCCAATCAGCACGGCAAAATAATGCGGATCGACGCATTCGGCCGAGCGCACGTTGAGCGACGTAAAGGTCCGCAACCCTTTGCGCGTCAGCCACGAGTGGATCGCCGACGTCGCAAGGATCATCGGGATCGCGATCTTGTCCGCATCCTGATGCTGATCCGTCAACACAAGATGACCCGCGCCGGAGCGCACAGCGTCTTCGGCCTCGGCGCGGATACGAACCAACGCATCGCCCAGCGCATGCGGCCCAGCATTGGCGGGGAAGGTACAGTCAATTTCCGACGGCTTCGCGCCAAAACTTTCGACCAACACATTCCACTGCGCATTGCCCACAAACGGGCTTTCCAACACGAGGATTTCGGTCTGCGCGCTGCTTTCATCCAAAACGTTCTTCAGATTTCCGAACCGCGTTTTCAGCGACATCACCCGATGTTCGCGCAGCGAGTCAATCGGAGGGTTCGTTACCTGACTAAAGTTCTGCCGGAAGAAATGGCTGAGCGGACGGTACTTTTTCGACAACACAGCACTTGGCGTGTCATCCCCCATGGACGCCAAAGACTCTTTTCCGTCTTCCGCCATTGGCGACAGGATATGCTCAAGCTCCTCGATAGAATACCCTGCTGCAACTTGACGGGTGCGAAGGTCTTCACCTGAAAACAGCGGCATTTCCGTCACGCCAGACAACGCATCATCAAGCTCGGTAATTTTGCCAACCCATTCCCCAAACGGCTGCGCAGCGGCAAGTTTATCCTTGATTTCAGTGTCGTGGAACAATTTACCCTCGGCCATATCCACAGCCAGCAACTGACCCGGACCCAGTGCGCCTTTTTCGACGACGGTGGTTTCGTCAACCGTGACCATGCCAGCCTCGGAACCAGCGATCAGCAGCCCGTCGCCCGTGACCACATAGCGCATCGGGCGCAGACCGTTGCGATCAAGACCCGCACAAACCCAGCGTCCATCCGTCATCACAAGGGCGGCCGGACCATCCCAAGGCTCCATCACCGAATTACAATAGGAATACATATCGCGCCACGATTGGGGCAACTCAACCGCCTGCTTGGACCAGCTTTCAGGCACCAGCATGGTTTTCGCCATCGGCGCATTGCGCCCTGCACGCACCAAAACCTCAAACACGGAATCCAAGGCTGCCGAGTCTGACGACCCACCCGCGATGATCGGTTTGATGTCCTCGGCATAGTCGCCGAACGAGGCGCTGGCCATGCGAATCTCATGGCTTTTCATCCAGTTCGTGTTGCCTTTCAGCGTGTTGATTTCGCCGTTATGGGCCAACATGCGGAACGGCTGCGCCAACCACCACTGCGGGAAGGTATTTGTCGAATAACGCTGATGATAAAGCGCAAAGGCGCTTTCAAAGCGTTCGTCCATCAAGTCGGGATAGAAAACCGCCACTTGTTCGGCCAACATCATGCCTTTGTAGATGATCGACCGGCACGACAGCGACGCCAGATACAACTCGCTGATCCCCGCCGCCGTCGCGGCCTTTTCGATGCGACGTCGGATCACGTAAAGCTCGCGCTCAAACGTTACCTCGTCAACGCCTTTGCTGTTTGAGATCAGAATTTGCTCAATCTCAGGACGCGTCGCGTTGGCCTTGTCGCCAAGGCAGCTGACCTCGACCGGCACATGGCGCCAACCGTAGATGTCATAGCCCATCTCCAGCACTTCGCTTTCCACGATGGTCCGGCAGATTTCCTGAGCGCCGAAATTCGTGCGCGGCAGAAAGACCTGACCAACTGCGATCAACTCGTCCATCTTTGGTTCGTGACCCGTACGGCGAATTTGATCGTAGAAAAACGGAACCGGAATTTGCACGTGAATACCTGCGCCGTCACCTGTCATCCCGTCAGCGTCAACCGCGCCACGGTGCCAAATGGCTTTCAGCGCCTCGATACCGGCTTCCACCACTTTGCGTGATTTCTTCCCGTCGATTGAAACAACAAGGCCAACGCCGCAAGACGCATGCTCTTCCTCTTCGGCGTAGAGACCGTTCTCGGCCATCCACTGACGTTTCGCTTCTTCGGCTCTCGCCCATTCGACATCATACTTGGTCATTTTAATAACCTTTCCTTAACCAGATGGGTCGGACATCCTGCCCTATTAACCATCCTTTAATTCTTCGTTCAGTTCCGCATTTTGGGGGCGAGGTATTTGTACAGACTGCCCTTGGGGTGTGTACAAATGCCTACTCGGCGGCCACCCCTTTATGTACGTCCAAGTCGGCAAGAATCGCGTCCGCACAGTCGCGTCCATCCTTGATTGCCCAGACAACCAGCGACGCTCCGCGCACGATATCGCCCACGGCATAGACCCCATCGAGCTTGGTTTTTCCGGTGGTAAACTCTGCCAGAACTGTTCCCCAACGGGTCACTTCAAGCCCTTCGGTATTCCAGAGCGTTGGCAGATCCTCAGGCTCAAATCCCAGCGCTTTGATGACAAGATCAGCGGGTTCTACATAGTCCGCACCTTCGATGACCTCAGGCGACTGACGACCCGAGGCATCGGGTTGACCAAGACGCATTTTCTGAACCATAACGCCGTCAACAGACCCTTCGCCCGTAAAGCCCTTAGGGGCTGCAAGCCATTCAAATATAACGCCTTCTTCTTCTGCGTTCTGTGTTTCACGTTGCGATCCTGGCATGTTGGCGCGGTCACGACGATAAAGACATTTCACGCTTTCCGCCCCCTGACGGATCGCGGTGCGCACGCAATCCATGGCCGTGTCACCACCGCCGATAACAACAACCTTTTTGCCCGAGGCATTCAACTCGCCACTGTCAAATTCAGCAACGCTATCGCCCATATTAAGACGGTTCGAGCACGTCAGATAGTCAATCGCCTTGACGATCCCGTCGTTGCCAGCACCCGGTCCGCCAAGGTCTCGGGATTTGTAAACACCGGTCGCAATAACAACCGCGTTATGCTTGGCGCGGATGTCGTCAAAAGACATATCCACACCAATCTCGCAGTTCTGAACAAACCCAACACCCGAGGCCTTAAGCTGGTCGATGCGACGCATAACCACTTCTTTTTCCAGCTTAAATCCGGGTATGCCGTATGTGAGCAAACCACCTGCACGATCGTGACGATCATAAACTGTGACCTGAATCCCAGCCTGACGCAGACGCTCCGCCGCTGCCAGACCGCCCGGTCCGGAACCAATAATTCCAACGCTTTCGCTGCGCTCAACCGCCGGTGATACCGGCTGCACCCAACCATTTTCCCAAGCCGTGTCGGTGATGTATTTTTCAACGCTGCCAATGGTCACGGTCCCGTGGCCAGACTGTTCAATAACACAGTTCCCTTCACAAAGCCGATCCTGCGGGCAGATGCGTCCACAGATCTCGGGGAAGGTATTTGTGGCCTGCGAGGTCTGATACGCCTCTTTCAAACGGCCCGTTGCCGTCAGCATCAGCCAGTCCGGGATGTTGTTGTGTAGCGGGCAATGCGACTGACAATAGGGAACACCACATTGGCTGCACCTGCTCGCCTGCTCCTCTGCTTTCGCTTTGGCGAATTCCGCGTAGATTTCATTGTAGTCGGATTTGCGCACGTCCGAGCGACGCTTTTCAGGCATATCACGTTCGACCTGAACAAACTTAAGCATGGGCTGTTTCGCCAAAGGGAATCCCTCCGCATCTGAAAATTATTGCGAGACACCCTAATAAAACAGGGGAATTCGAATGAAAAGTAATAATTACTGACCTATTTCATCTTTTTGCAGGCCCGCAGATACAATTTCTCGGCGGCGAATGCGAAATTAAGAACCATTCCGGACCTTTATTGATTCTTTTCTTTTTCTTACAGTAGGTTATAGATTGCCGAATTGTTTTCTTCGGAGCATTTTTCATGCCCTTACTCCAACTCTTAATTGTCGCCGTTATTCAAGGCATTACAGAATTTCTACCGATTTCATCGTCTGGCCATTTGATTTTGCTGCCGAATCTCTCAGGGATGGCAGATCAGGGTCAAACGATTGACGTCGCCGTTCATGTCGGCACGCTTTTTGCGGTGTGTCTCTATTTTCGATCCGATGTGGCTCTCTCGATCCGGGGGTTTGGTCATCTGTTTTCCGGCAAACGCAACACGGCGGCTGCCCAACTTTCGAAAAACCTCGTGGTTGCGACGATTCCTGTGGTGATCGCTGGATTGTTCCTTTCGGTCACCGGTCTGGATGACGCGATGCGCTCGGTCGCTGTGATTGGCTGGACAATGCTGGGTTTTGGCATCGTTCTTTATGTGTTCGATCAAATCGGCAAGACCGAACAAAAATTCGAAGGTTGGTCCCTGAAACAGGCCTTTATCCTGGGCCTGTGGCAAGCAATTGCCTTGATCCCCGGCACGTCACGATCCGGTATCACGATCACCGGCGCGCGGGCGATGGGCTATGACCGCGAGAGCGCGGCGCGGATTGCAATGTTGATGTCCATTCCAACGATTCTAGCGTCAGGCACGCTATTGACGATCGAGGTTCTTTCAACCGCCGACATGCAGGTTGCACGGGATGGCGCGATCGCCGCGGCATTCGCCTTTGCTGCCGCCTTGGCCGCGCTATCGCTTATGATGCGCTTGCTGAAATCGGTCAGCTTCACCCCATATGTGATCTACAGGGTGATCCTGGGCGTCATCCTACTTTGGTACGCCTATAGCTAACGTCTTAGGTCCGTAGGTTTTTCGCCGAGTTTTTGATCGTCGCATATTGGCCGGACGGGCGGAAACGCCAGAGGTAGTTTGGCATGACCGCTTCCATCGAAACCGGTGCGATCCCCAAATCCGCAAAGGACTTGGCACCCTCGCCAACAACCGAGTCGGTTTTCAGACTGCGCACCTGATCCGACGTCAGAATCGCGTTCTTAAACAGCCCAACGGTGATCGCCTGCACGAAACCAAGCGTGCCCGCGACAATCCGAGCGGCCCAAAAGGGGACGTTCAAAATCAACGTGCGGCGCTGGATGACAGAACGCAGAACATCCATCAACGAGCGGAACGACGCGACATCGGGACCGCCGAGTTCGTAGATGCCACCTTCGGCCTCACCTGTGATGCCCTTAACCGCAGCCGAGGCAACATCGTCAACAGAGACCGGCTGGAACATCGTGTCGGCGCCAACGATCGGCAGAATCGGAGACATCAGGGTCATCAGAGCAAACCTGTTAAAGAATTTGTCTTCCGTGCCAAAAATCACGGACGGGCGTAAGATCATCGCATTGGGCATATGCGCCAACACGGCGGCCTCGCCCTGCGCTTTTGAGGTTTGGTATTGGCTTTCGGAATTTTCGTCAGCCCCCAGCGCCGACAGGTGAACCATGCGGGCCACGCCCTGTTCAGCCGCCAAACGGGCAACGCGCTCGGCACCCTGAACCTGAACGGCGTCGAAGTTGTTCTTTCCACCGGCGTCGAATGTGCCGACGCAATTCACGACCGCATCTGCGCCTTGCATGGCTGCACGAACGCTGTCGTCATCGCGAATGTTGCACATCACGGCCTCAACCTGACCCACGACGCCATAGGGTTTGACGAACAGAGCCTCGTTCGGGCGTCGCACAGCGACCCGAACCCGCCAGCCTTGCTTGGCCATTTGCTGCGCAATGTAGCGCCCAACAAATCCAGAACCGCCATAGATCGTCACAAGGTTGGTCATTTTTCAACTCCGGCTATCAAATCCTGCCTTTTCCTAGCGCCCCTGTCGAAAATGAACAAGGCGATTCAAAAGCGCGGTTAAAAAGGTCGCAAAGAGACGTTGACACCACAGGGCAGCGGGATTAATCCCAGCGTCACCAACCCGTGCCCAGATGGCGGAATTGGTAGACGCGCTAGCTTCAGGTGCTAGTGTCCGTATGGACGTGGAGGTTCGAG
>JBELFK010000005.1:0-45949 GCA_042092935.1 Paracoccaceae bacterium
TGAGCGCCCTCTGACCTGACATTGTTAATTCTATCATTGAGAATGAAATGGCGGAGGGAATGACACATGCAACGAACTCTCTCTCGTGCCAGCGTCGGACCCCGAGGGACCCACGCGAAACCCTGCGCAAATCTGACGCTCATTGGAAAATCAGCCGATCAGCCTAGGCCGAAGTCATCACGGAACCGGTCGATCTGATGCATGCGCTCATGCAGGATGGTCACGATCCCGATGTCGCCATTCGAGAGATGTCGCCAGTAGACAAAATGGCGTTCGTAGCGAAAGAAAAATCCGTTGAGGCCGAACTCGGCCGGGATGGGCTTTGACGCAACGCCGTGGTCAGCGATCTTGTCGAAGGCTGCAAACAGGCCGGTGATGTATTTCTCCGCCTGATCATCTCCCCACCTGTCACGGGTGTAGCGGTAGATGTCATCGAGGCGGTGGGACGCCCCTTCCTGGATTCGAACGGCGGGCATCGGATCAGGCCCTGTTCCGCGCAATCACCTCGGCTGCCGTCAGCGGTTGATACGTCTCCTCGGGCGCTGCGAACGCGTGGGTCAGCTCGCCCTTCAGCCGGTTGAAGGCTTTCTGCTCCGCCCTCTCTTTGTCACGCCGGATCAGGTCGCGGATGTACTCACTGACGTTCTCATAGGACCCGTCATCGCCTACATTGGCCGACACAAAGTCACTCAGGGCCCCACCAAGGCGGACGGTCATCGTGGTCGTTCGGGACATGGCACGGCACCTCTCATCTCGCATGTATTCAATATAACCAAAAACGCACACAAAACAAGCCGTCGATCACCCGCCTTCCCAGCCTTGGAAACACAGTCAGTCGTCCGCCTCCTCGACAATGTGGCGGCCCGCAAGTGCAAGAACAACATAGAGCACAGCATCCGAATGCCGCGCGAGGGCGATCAGATGGTCGCCGCTCGGCCCCCGCTCGCCCGAGAACCAGTACTTCACGGTGCGTTCGCTGGCACCCGTCCAGCGCATGGCCATTTTGATTGCCCTGTGTGTGTCGTCCAACTCTTCGTGCAGAGCCATCGCTATGGCGGTTCGATAATCGGTTGGTTCTTCGACCAGGTGCACAAATGTGCCCATTTTCGGCACAACTGTGCCCATCTTCACGCGCATTTTCACGTCCTTCTTCGTTAAACAGTTGAAGAACCATGAAAACGGCGGGAGTCGATCTTGTCCGTTGCGGGTCATTGGACCGCGCTTGACGGACACTACTGATTTTAGGAGCGCAGTAATGAATTGGAATTTGAAAAATGAAAGCCGGGCAAACGGAAAAACCTTGCCCGTTTCAGGAAACGACTTTCCAGACGCGCTTGTGTCAGATGGAAAAATAGAAACCAAACAAGGCTGAAAAGGAAAACCCGATTTGAATAACGGTCGATACAACAGCGAGGACAAAGGCGGCGAGGCCGGACTGGATATCCCAGCCGTCGCCTATGTGCGGATGTCGACCGATCACCAGAAGTACTCGACTGAGAACCAACTCGACATCATTCGCAATTACGCCACCGCCCGGGGCCTGCAGATCCTGCGCGTCTTTGAGGACACCGGTCGGTCCGGGTTGCGGTTGGACGGCCGCGAGGCGCTGCAGAACCTGATGGCCGAGGTCCGAACCGGTCAAGCGGATTTCAAGGCCATTCTGGTCTATGACGTCAGCCGCTGGGGCCGGTTTCAGGATGCTGATGAAGGGGCCTACCACGAGCATGTCTGCTCTCGCGCCGGGATCCGGGTCCATTATTGTGGCGAGCAGTTCGAAAACGACGGAAGCATCGGCTCCAACCTTCTGAAAACCGTAAAGCGGGTCATGGCGGGCGAATACAGCCGCGAGCTTTCAGTGAAGGTCTTCGCCGGGCAATGCCGCCTGGTGGAGATGGGGTACCGCCAAGGCGGTGCGGCTGGATACGGCCTGCGCCGGGTTCTGATCGACGAACATGGCAACCCGAAGGGTGCATTGTCCCGCGGCGAGCAGAAGAGCCTTCAGACCGACCGTGTCGTTCTCGTTCCGGGCCCTGAGCAGGAACAGGATGTCGTGCGCCGCATGTACCGAATGTTCGTTGAGGATGGCCGCTCGGAGCGTGAGATTGCGGAAACCCTGAATACCGAAGGGCATCTGACGGATCTTGAGCGGCCATGGTCCCGAGCATCGGTGCACCAGGTCCTGACCAACGAAAAATACATCGGCAACAACGTTTACAACAAGGTGTCCTACAAGCTGAAGCAGCGCCGGGTGGTGAACCCACGCGAAATGTGGATCCGGGCGGAGGGCGCCTACCCCGCCATTGTGGACGAGGTGCTGTTCCTGCGTGCGCGCAAAATCGTCGACGCGCGCAGTCAGCATTTCACGGATGCCGAACTGCTCGAAGCCCTGCGCAGCGTACTGAAGCAGAAAGGCGTCTTGTCCGGCCTGATCATCGATGAACAGGACAGCCTGCCATCTTCCAGCGCCTTTCGGAGCCGCTTCGGCAGCCTGCTGCGCGCCTACCAGATGATCGGCTATGAACCGGAGCGCGACTACCGTTACGTCGAGATCAACCGCGCCTTGCGGCAGGCGCACCCCGGCATCGTGGCTCGGATCCTCGACGGTGTCGCGGAACGTGGAGGACAGGCGGCGCAGGATCCGGACACCGACCTCATTCGCATCAATGACGAGTTCACGGCGTCGGTAGTGCTTGCCCGGTGTTTCGAGACGCAGGGCGGTTCCCTGCGATGGCGCATCCGTCTCGATACTGGCCTGGTGCCCGACATCACGATTGCCGTGCGAATGGACGAATTGAACGAAGCGCCGCGCGATTATTACCTGCTACCGAGCATCGACATGACCATGGCCAAGCTGAGGCTGGCCGAGCAGAACGGGCTGTCGCTGGACGCCTACCGCTTCGATACGCTCGACTATTTTTATGCGCTCGCTGGCCGGGCCCGGATCACGGAGGCCGCCTGATGCCAGACGACGCCCAGAAACAGGTCACGCTCATCCCCACCGACCGAGTTCGCATCCTCAACCCCCGCGTGCGCAACCGGCGAACTTTTGAGGAAATGGTCGAGAACATCGCGAAGATTGGTCTGAAGCGACCAATCACCGTGGCACAGCGCGCCGGGACAGATCCTGCGGAATATGATCTCGTCTGCGGTCAGGGTCGGCTCGAGGCGTTTATGGAGCTTCAGCAGGATAGGATTCCGGCCATCATCATCGACGCCGATGAGAGCGATTGCCTGGTGATGAGCCTGGTGGAGAACTGTGCACGCCGCCAGCACAACCCGATCGACCTGATGCGCGAGATCGGCAGCCTGCGCAAACGCGGCTACAACGACCGCCAGATCGCCAACAAGATCGGCGTCACGCCAGACTATGTCGGAATGATTGCGGGGCTTCTGGAGCGCGGGGAAGAACGGCTGGTCTCGGCCGTGGAAACCGGCCTTCTGCCGCTGAACCTCGCCATCGACATTTCAAAGACTGATGCCGAGGGCGGACAGCGCGCTCTGATGGACGCCTACACCCAGAAAAAGCTGCGCGGTAAGAAATTGGCCGCTGTGCGCCGTCTCATCCAGCAGCGCGATGCACAGGGCCCACGCCTTCATCGAAACAACTATGGCAGAGGCGACGGCGCCAAACGGCCTTTGACCAGCGACGCGCTCGTGCGTGCTTATAAACAGGAGGCCGAACGCCAGAAAATGTTGATAAAGAAGGCCGAACTGACGCAAGGCCGCCTGATGTTCGTCGTGGAGGCGTTTCGCTCACTGCGCGACGATGACCACTTCCTGACTCTCTTGCGCGCGGAGGGGCTGGATACCCTGCCCACCTATCTCGGGCAATCACTGAATGCGGGAGCGGCAGAATGAGCCGGGGCAAGCGCAAAACCCCGGACGCGGTCACGCTTGGCTTCGAGAGCGATTGCGTCACCGTGCCGGTAGAGGCCGTCCTGCCCGTGCGCGCCCTCAGCGCATCCGTCAAATCCAGCCGCAAGTATCGCCAGATCACCGCGTCGATCAAAGAGGTTGGCCTGGTCGAGCCGCCGGTGGTCACGCGATCCCCGGGTGAGGAAGACACCTATATGCTGCTTGATGGGCATATCCGGATCGAGGTGCTGAAGGATCTCGGCGTCGAACGAGTCGAATGTCTGATTTCCACGGACGACGAGGCCTTCACCTATAACAAGCGGATCAGCCGCCTTGCGCCCATCCAGGAGCACAAGATGATCCGCAAGGCCATCGAGCGCGGTGTCTCCGAGGAAAAGATCGCCCTGGCTCTGGACCTCAACCCGCGCAGCATTGTGCGCAAGGCAAAGTTGCTCGACGGTATCTGCGAAGAAGCCGTCGGCATTCTGAAGGACAAACACTGCGCGACGGCCGTGTTCGAAATCCTGCGCAAGATGAAAGCCATGCGCCAGATCGAGGCGGCCGAACTGATGATGAACGCGAACAATTATTCTCCGGCTTACATCTCCGCAATCCTTGCAGGAACGCCCCAGGCGCAGCTGGTTGACACCAAGAAACCCAAGAAGATGAGGGGTATCACCCCGGAGGCCATGGCCCGCATGGAGCGCGAACTGGCCCGGCTGCAGGAAGGCATCACATCGATCCAAGACTCCTACGGCCAGGACCACCTGCAGCTGACCGTCATCAAGGGGTATCTGGCAAAGCTGCTCGGGAACGCCCGGATCGTCCGGTATCTGATGCAGCATCGGCCGGAGTTCTTGTCGGAGTTTCAAGCGATCACAGATATGGCCTCTGCCCCACCGCCCGAGGCGGAATAGCCAAAGCGGCCACAACTGATGGGGACCCGGACCCGACAAGCGCGGGGACCGCAGGAGACGCCGCACTGTGGGGCGGATCAAGCGCGGCGGTGGGGATGGCGGCGAACCCGCTCGGAGCCCACCAGGTCGGCTGAGATTTCGCCGACTGCGTGACCGCGCATGTGGTTGCGATATTTGCAGGCGTGCCGAGGGAAAGCGTGTCTCGGCACGCCTGCTTCAACGGACCACTTTCCTGCATACCGCCTTCACATACCGCCGCAAACCTAAGAAAATGCGCAGGATTTCGATTGAACGCGCTGAATTGCTCGGCTAGCGTGACAAGGCGCACATAAATTGGGTGTGCATAGTTAACGTGCGGATCGGCAAGGCCGGGGGAACGCAGTGGAAAACGACAAGGTGGAACTTCGCTGGGGAGTCGAGCAACGGCTCGAGTTCATCGAATTCCGCCTGTTTTGGGAGGGGCATGTGAACCGTAGCGATTTGATGGAGCAGTTCGGGGTATCGGTGAACCAGGCGTCCACCGATCTGAACCGCTACATCGGCTTCGCCCCGGCCAACATGGTCTACGACAAGAGTGCACGGACCTATGTCCCTGGCCCGGACTATTCCCCGCAGTTCCTGAAGCCTGACGCCAGTCGTTACCTCGCACAGCTGCGGTCTTTGGCTGATGGCATCATGGACAGCGACGACACTTGGATTGCTGAACTGCCTTCATATGATGCTGCGCCAACGCCGGTGCGTGGGGTGAACCCCACAACCCTGCGCTCCGTGGTCGGGGCAATCCGACGCAACGAAGCACTTGAAGTGAAGTACCAGTCCCTCTCACGTCCAGAGCCCATTTGGAGATGGATCGCGCCTCATGCCATAGGGTTCGACGGGTTCCGGTGGCACACTCGGGCGTTTTGCCAGACGGACGAGGTCTTCAAGGATTTTCTCCTATCCCGCATCATTGAGACACGCGAAACCAGGGCAAGCGAAGTAACCGATGCAGCCGATGCAGACTGGCAAGAACGTGTCACGCTTGAGATCGGCCCCCACCCTGAACTGTCGGATTCACAGAAACAGGTCATTGCGCTGGACTACGGCATGCAGGGTGGCACGGCAAAGATTTCCGTGCGGCGCGCATTGGTTTACTACTCCCTCAAACGGCTCGGGATCGACACTGATCCAGCTGCGCGGCAACCACAGGATCAGCAGATCGTTCTTCTAAATCGCGAGGTCCTCGATGAAAATCATCGATAACACCTCTCAGCTTCTTGGTGACGACCTCAAGGACACAATGTCTCGCGGATCGCGTCTCAAAATCGCCGCGTCATGTTTCTCCATTTATGCATTCGAGGCGTTGAAAGCAGAGCTATCGAAAGTGGACAGCCTGCAGTTCATTTTCACTTCACCAACCTTTGTACCAACCGAAGTAACCGATCGCTTACGAAAAGAACGGCGGGAATTTTTCATCCCAAAGGCGCGCCGTGAAAGCGGCCTTTATGGAACCGAGTTTGAAATTCAGCTTCGCAATAAGTTGACGCAACGAGCGGTAGCCCGCGAGATCGTCCTGCGCTGGATCCACCACCTCCCAAGTTTCAGCACCGCCCTCGCCAAACCGCACCCCGTTGATCACGCGCGCCGCGGCATGATCGCGGCGCAATTCAGCGTAACGACGTCGATCATGATCGCGCGCAGCGTCGAGAGTCTCGTGCAGCTGCCCGTCCGCCGTGCGGAATAGGTTCTCCTCGATATGATCACCGAAATACATGATGGCCTCGGGGCGGCTGCGCAGTTCGTAGCACCACTGCAGCCAGCCCTGGGCGGTGTCATGGCCGGGTTCACCGCTTTGCGCGGCGTCGACCTCTAGCTGGTCCATCATACTCAGCATGACTTCGTACCCTTGAGCATAGTCAAACTCGGTCACGCCCGCCTGCCCAAACACGCGTTCAAGCACGGCATAGGCGCCGTCGCAGACGCCCATATCTTTGAAGAACTGTAGGGACGTCTTCATCCGATTGCTCCATATGCGCGATTTGAACCAGCCAGCCAAGTCACTGCATGCCCGTTTGTTTTAATAGCCTTGCCACCGGCGGCGCCGAGATTACCGCCTTTTTGAACGGTGAAGTCCGCCAGGGACTGCGTTCCAGAGCCACCTGCGGCGCCCCATCCACCCCCGCCGCCAGACGTCGGCGTGACTGGTGCTGTCGTGCCATCATTGGCATTCACGGAGACATACACCGCAAACCCATCGCCTTTGCCGGGCTGCCCCGGCCCGCCGCCTGGCGCTGCAAACACCGTATCGAACGTGGACCCATAAGGTGGGGTCGGTCGATAATCGGGTTGGCCGGGTGCCAAAGTTGCTGTTGCATCAATCCGGTTCGCGCTCAGGATGAGTTCCCCAACACCGCCGCCCGTCCCAGGCAGAATACGTCCGCCTCCCTGACCCGATATGCCGCCAATCTTGAACGGTCCAGAATTGCCGCTTCCTCCACCCATCTCGTTTCCTCCTAGATACCGCCGCCTTCTGTGGCACCCGCGCCGCCCCCGCCACCAGCTCCGCCATGGCTTGGTAAGGTTGCGCCGGCCCAGTTGTTCGAATTTGTGGCCACTGAACCCGGCTGGCCGACCGCACCACCGAGACCAAAGGCGCCCATAACAAGGCTTGATGTGTTGCCGTAAGGCATGGCTCCGCCGCGGCCACCACCAGCACCGCCGCCACCGGGGCTGTGCACAGCCGTGCTCAGGATCGCGATGGGCTGACCTGTTGCAGCCGCACCACCACCCCCGCCGCCGCCAATATACCCTGCGGCATTATCAATGATGATTGGGCCGGTCAGACCAATCGCCGGTCCGCCTGCTGTTGGCGGGACATAGCTGCTGCGGTCGGCAAGCTGATAGCCTCCATCGCCACCTTTCCCCATGATAAATCCACGATTGACCAGCGTCAGCCCGCCAGGGAAGGCCCCGCCCATGTCGAGGGCCGGGATCGTGGTGGTATCCGACCAGATGTAAATGCCCGCGGCCACCGTTACCTCGACCTTACTCGTGCCATCCCAGCCCTGCGCTTGCAGGTAGGTGTGCAGGTTTAACTCTTGCTGATGGCTGGTGATCGTGTGGGTGAACTGGGCAGATTTGCCGCGCAGATTGTCGAGGCCGATGGCACCATTGGCCACACCTGCAAGCCCGCGCACTCCTGCGTCCCCGAGCGAGACCGTGGCGCCAGCGGTGCGGCCGAGCTCGGTGTTTATCTGGCTGAGCGAGATCGGACCTGTCAGTGGAAGCGCCATGGTTTACGGGCTCCCAAAAGCGGTGACATCGCCCAGCACTGTCAGATTGCCAGTGCCGTCGAGCGTCATCACGTCAACGCCGTTGTAGCGGAAGGTCAGGCTTGCTCCCGTGGCATGGGCCGTAAATGCGCCCCAACGGGCGCCGACTTCGACGATCTCTTCGCTGCCGTCCGCGCGTTTGAGGAACAATTTGCCGTCGCGGGTGTTGACTGCCAACTCGCCCAGATCCAGCTGCGCCGTGGTTGGCACCTTTGTGGCAATGGCGGATCGTTTCATACGGATTGTGCTGGCCATGGGACCTCCTGCGGTTCAGCCTCTTGTGAGGGACGGATGACATGGAACTCAAAGCAGGGCTTAGAACGTGCCGCCATCAAGCGAGATGCCGGTGATGCTTCCGCCTGTGATCGCCACTGCGTTTGCCGCTTGCGTTGCAAGGGAGCCGAGCCCGAGGTTGGACCGCGCCGTGCCCTTATTGGGCAGGTCTGCAAGGTTTGCGGTCGCAGTCAGCTTGCCCGCCAGCCCATTGGTCACCGTGGTGGCAAAGTTGGGATCATCGCCCAAGGCAGCGGCCAACTCGTTCAAGGTATTCAGCGCACCGGGGGCTGCATCAATCAGTGCGGCGATCGCTGCCTGAACAAAAGCTGTATTCGCAATCTGGGTTGTATTGGTGCCGCTGGTAGCCATGGGTGCGCTTGGCGTGCCGGTAAATGCAGGCGAGGCAAGTCCGGCTTTGCCATCAATCGCGGCCTGTAAGCCGCTGACTTGCGAGATCGCATGGCTATGCGCCGCTGGTGCAAAGGTTAACGGTTTGCCGGTAACACCTGCCCAAGGCACGCTGTCAGCCACCTCAGCCGCGTCGACCTTGCCGTCATTATCCGCGTCATAGGCGGATTTGAGCATATCCCCCGCGCCAAAGCCTGCCAGTGCTGTCTGTACGAAGGCCGTCGTGGCAAGCTGGGTTGTGTTGGTCCCACCCGTGGCCGTCGGTGCCGTGGGCGTGCCGGTAAGTGCCGGTGAGGTAAGGGGTGCTTTTGCGCTCAATGCTGACTGCAACCCCGTGACATCTGCGATGCCGTGACTGTGGCCGTTAGCAGCTTTCCCATCAAGAGTGGCCTGCAGCCCGCTCACCTCGGAGATCGCATGACCATGGGCGGCGGCCGCCTTGCCCGCAAGCCCTGCGTCAAACTGCGACTTGCGCACGAGATCGGTGCTGCTGCTGGCATCCTGGCTCGACTTGGGCACCAGCGAGAATGTTTTCGCGCCACCAATGGTCTGGCTGCCCACCCGCGCGACAAACCCGCCTGAGCCGGCAAGCGGCACGATGGCTGTGGCATTGCCTGCGCCATCATCGCCTTTGCCGATATAGAGCGTGTCGTCGACCTCGTTGTGGGCCACCTCGCCGGATTTGAGCGCGGCGGGCGCGCCGGCATTGCCAGCCTGGCGGCGTTTGAACTGGATCGTATTGGCCATCAGAAGAAGCCTCCGTTGATAGGGGTGTTGGTGGGCAGGATGGTGATGCCGGGATCGCCCTGATCGCCTTTGTCACCTGGTGGACCGGGTTTGCCCTCAGGGCCCGGCTGGCCGCCAAGGCGGATGCGCAAGGGCCCTGTGACCACCCGGACCTTGATGGGGGCGGTGATGGTAATGGGCCCAGTTTGAGAGCTGACGGCACTCATGGGGCAAGTCCACGCGTCACCGGCAGGATGACCGGCAGTTCCAAGAGGAAGCCCAGATGCAGCTCTGGCGCGAGATCGGTGCGCACGAGGTCAACCACCACACGCCCGGGCGCGAGACCTGCTGTCTGCTCGGGGCGTAGCGCCAGTTCCAGAACCGTGTCGCTGATCCGCATGATCCCGAGATCAGCGCTGGTGAGCGTGGCCAAGACTTCTGCCGCATTTGGTCGTTCTCGGATCTGCCCCGCATAACTTGCGCCGTCGGCAAAGACCGGCGCTTCCGCCTCAATCTGCAGCCGCCACGCGTAGCCGATCAGAACAGCCGGGCCCTCCGTCACAGTGGTGGTCGTCATGACCGCCACCCGCACAGCCGTGCGCCGATCTCGTTATGCGCGACGATCTGCGCAAGCGTCACGTCACTCAAAACATCATGACGCGACGGGCGGATAGGCTCTGCCCAGTCGCAATCCTCATACATGACAGCCGGATCAATCCCGCATCCAGCGGTCAGCGCGGCGCTCAAGATCAGCACGGTCAGTGTTTTGCACGTCATGGCGAATGTCCTTTGAGGTTTGCATTGATCTGACCCGCGCATCGGCACGGCGGATAGCCAATTCGGCCTCGGCTGCTTGGCGCCCCTGGCGGACGGCGATCCAAAGGGCGGCGAGGAGCGCCAAAGCCAGCGCGCCGTAAAGAACAGCCCGCCTGCCCAAGCCACTCAGGAGTGAACGGACAGCGCCGATCATGGCGTGCGTCCTGTCCGGTGATCTTCAATTCGGGCGGCCCGTGCCTTCAGCGCATAGAGGATGACACCAACAAACATCACCACCCCGATCCATGGCAAGGCCACGGTCAGCCACGCCTCAAGACCTGCGAGCGCGAAGATCCGGGACGCTGTATCGCGTGCCTGTTCGGCCTCACGCAAGGCGGGTGCGATCTGAGAGGTGATGGAGCCTGCGGCCCCCAGAACCCCGAGGCCGATTTGCGCATTCGCCGCCGTTACGATGCGGCTGTCCTGTGGCGCACCTGTAGCACGTTCCGGCGCAACCGTTCGCCGCGGCGCCGCGGCCAAGGCCTCCTCCAGCGCCACATCAATGATGGGAACCAGCGGCAGCGCATGATCGTCGCGGAACGCCAGGATCGCCGCCCGGGTGCGTGGCCCGATGATCCCATCGATGCTGCCGACCTCGTGATACCCGAGTTCCTTCAAGCGGGCCTGCACCACCTTGACGGGCATCCTTGCTGAGGCCACGACATTGCCAGCACGCCGGACACCCAAGAGCTTCGAGATGGGATAACGTTTCACATTCACCGCATCAGACTGATTGCCGCCAAGACCCCAAACCCAGGCGCCCTCAATGCGCTCGATGAAGAACACATGCCCCTGCCAGCTCGAGGACCCCCGCGGGATCACTCCGATGTCACCGGGCTGCGCATCTGCGATTTCCACCGGGATGCCCCAGTCGAGATAGGACCGTGCTGTCAGCTTTCGCGTTGAGCGAATGCCGGCCTTCTCCAGGCAATGCCCGACGAATGCCGCACACCATGCAACGCTGTCGTGCTCCACCCAATCATGACCAACCGAAGCGTACATCTCCATAACGGTGGGGTTGTTTGCGGGGCCCGGGCCCTCGGTGGTGCCGATATATCCGCGAGCAATTTCAAAAGGTGTCATGATGTTCTCCCATGCAAATGGAAAGCGCCGCCCCGAAGAGCAGCGCTGGATGTGTGTGTTCGTGGTTATGTTCAGCAGCGTGCGGTGCGGCTCACTTCTTGCGGCAAAGCCAGGCTGTCATCAGGGCCTCCGCACCGCGCGGTCCCAGATACGCCAGCATGGCCACAAGCCCCGTGCGCACGGGCTGGCCAAGATCAAAGTGGCTTGCGATAGCCTCGCCAATGATAGCCATGCCGATGGCGACAGGGATTTCCCACAAGAGCTCCTTGCCAAAAAACCGCCGCCGACCCAGCTTGACCTCACCCGAGTGATACATCAGCCGCCCGGTAAAGGCGCCGATCAGCGTGGTCACCGCCCCGCCAAACAGGCTGTTCAACGTTTCTAAAAAGCCCGGCTCAGTCATGGGCGCCTCCCGTCGTCATGTTTATTTCGTGGTCTTGATCAGTATTCGCCGCCATCGAGCAGCGGCTCAAACGCGGCATCAGCCACATTGCGCAGCTTGAGCGTCGGCGGCGTTGTGCTGGTATCCAGCCACAGCATGCCCGGCGCGGTTGCCGTAGGTTCCACCGCACCGCTACTGGTGGAGCGCAATGCTGCAACAATCTGGTTGATCTGGGCACGCACAGCCGCCCCGTTATCGTTGATGATTACAAAGCTGGGTGCTTGGGACACTAGGCCACCTCATCTGCTATCAGTCGCAATTCCGAGACGATCGGCGTAAAAGCTGGATCACTTGTCCTGAGCCAGGCTCGGGCCTCAACCGCATGGGCTTCGATTTCACTGTTGTCGATCCGCCCCCAAGGTCCCCATACGGGGTTTGGCCCTACTGGGTCGTCATCGGTTTCCCGGACCTCAAGCACAACGTCTATATCAGCGCCCTCGGAGCCGTCAAAGTCGGCCCAATCATCGATCGGTGTCATGCGGTCATCGATGTAATCCGACAGCGCCGAGGCTCCGACCAGGATATCAGAGCGCAAACGGACGCGTCTCAGCGCCCCGAAGTCGAGAAGGCTATCGAACTGGTAGAGCCCTTCGCTCGCCAGTACGACGGGTGAGCCTGCAGCATCGGTTCCGGTCTGCAGTTTCAGCGTACCGGCAGTCACGACCAGACCGGTTTTCAGGCCGGGGAAGCTAGGCTCCGCCGCCAGCGTATTCAGCTGCGCAAAGCTCAGGATCTGCACGCCCTTCGTGCTCACCGTGCTGACGGGGCCAATGCGCCCCTCGCTGTCTTCCGCGCGCAGCAGATACGTCCCAGGTTTCAGAGGCACGACCGCAATGGCCTCACCGCCCGAGACCCGATCCATCAGCGTGGAGTTGGCCCATGTGGCCGCCATTTCCTTGCTGTGACGGATAATGACATTGCCACCAACGCGCACATCCACATCAACGGAACGCTGCCATTTCAGCACGGCAAGACCGCCCGCGGACTGGATCGTCAGCCCCGTCAGGGCTGCCGGTGGTGCCGTCAGGCCCACGATCTCCAAAGTCCCCTCACGCCAGATCGATGAGACCCCCAGCACCGAGATGGCCTTGATCCGCACGGCCCATTGCCCCGGCTGGATGTCGCGCAATTCCATCACCGTGCCAGAGGTGCGACCCCGATCCAGCCAGTCACCCCCATCCCGGCGGGTCTCTACCTGATAGGTGTCCACAAAGCCCGAGGCCGCGGGCTCCCAGGCGATACGGGCCAGCACTTTGACCGCCGAGCCATCGCGTGTGACATAAAGCTCTTCCGTGATCTGCGGCGCGCCCGGTGGGGCGATATCAAAAGCCGTTGGCAACGTCGTGCGTGGTGCTGCCGCATAAATCTGTTCCTCAGACGCATCCCAGGCGTAGATGAGGGGGGAGGTTTCCCGCAGAAGGAGTTCCGGCGCCAAGCGCGGGCCTGGTCCAACCTGCGTCAGATCCAGCCGCACCGCTTCAACCTCAAAGGGTTTTCCTTCAGGTAGATCCGCGCCGCCAAAGCCCCAACGTGCATAGTGCACATATGTTGTCTCGCCGGCCGCCACGCGCCAGGCCTTCAGCTTGCCCGCCAGTTTCAGGCTCATTTGCCGGCGCGCGCGCTCAAGCGTGATCTTAGCAAGCCGCTGCGCCATGGAGGCGGAGATCGTGAACGGCAGCGAGATATCCCGCCAGACCCGCTCGCCATTGTCCTCGAGCCGGTAGACCTCACTGGCATAGGCAGGGAAGTCATCAGGCTGCCAGCTGTTCTCGGGGCTCACGAACTGGCCGCGCACCGCATTAAAATTCGACGCCCGGCTTTGCCGCGTGGTCAGGGTCATCCCGCCCTCGCGCAGGTCATCTGCCGTGATCACTGTCTCCGGCACCCGGTAGGCCCCCGCCCGCATCCGCCATTGGCCCGCCTGCCAGATGCAGCGGCCTGCCATCGCCGTCAGCATGGCCTCGATAATGGTCTTGGGCGTTTCCGAGAGCGAGACCACGCCATTACAAGTATAGCGCGGCTCAGATCCACCTGCGGCCAGTGGCACTGCTTCATCGCAGATATTGGCCGCCTCGATCAGACTGTCCGGTTCGATCCCGTCGGCACCCCCGATAACAGCCCCGATCCCATAGGTTGGATGGGCCATGTAATCGGCCACACAGAGGGCCGCATTGTCCGTGTAACCTTCCGTACCCGTCCGTGGATCGAAGATGTCAGCCTTGCCCTCGAGATCCACGGTGATGTTGGGAATGCCGCCTGGAAAGGCATCCGGATCATAGGTGAGCCGCAGATAGATCGCAGCACAACCCGCAAGGCGGTGGGCATCCGACCAATGTTCGGGGGCTGCCGCAATGAGACCGGCAAAGGCTGTCTGGTCTTCAGTGCCGAGGCGCTTTTCAACGGCAACCTTGCCTGCCCATCGGCCCTGGGCCACCCCTGAGGCATCAATCGCCTCTTCTCCCTCAAAATAGATCGCGTCGATTGATTTGATGCGGTGTGCCGCCAAGACGATCACGAGATGCAGGTCTTTGTCTTTTGCCCCTGTGGAATGCAGGAAGACAATCACACCGCCCTTGCGCGTGCGGCCGTAGACCATTTCGCGGGGCATCACCGGCTCGCGCACCGTCACCGTACGGGCCTTCATTTCCATCTGGCCCAGGCCTCGCGTGGGCATCAAGGCCTGTGCTGCAGCTGATAAGAGCATCGACGCCCCGAACTGGGCTGCAAAGCCAACCAGACCCGTCGCCGCAAATGCCGCGGCCACACCGCCTGCTGCAATGGCAGCACCTCCGAGGGCGACAGCACCTAAAACCACTGGTGGCATAGATCACGTCCTCCAGGCGAGACGGCAGGTTGCAAGGGGTAGACGCACCAGACCCTCAGGCGCGACAAAAGCGGCCTTGGCGCCGATGACGATGCCAAAGGCTTCAGGCTCACCGCCCAAAATCAGATCGCCACGTTGTGCGAAGCGTGCATTTTCAAGCGGGTCGCCCAACAAGGCCCGTCCGCCCTCTTCAAGGCTTGTCCAGCCAAGGCGGCGCAACACCCGTCCGCAACCGATCGGTGTGCGATACCGCCCCCGCCAAAGTGCGGCATGGTCCGGGCCATCGGTCAGGTCGCGGTGCAGATCAAAGGCCCAGGTGGCGCAATCATGCTGGCCCCAAGCGAAAGGGCGCGCGCTGGCCTCCTGGACCGCGTCCGCCAGGACCTGCTCCCAATGGGGCACGCGGATGGCAACGCGCATAGCAGCAGTAATTGGTCGCTCCATCAGCCACGCCCCCAGGTGATCTCTTGGTCCTGGATGGATGTGACATGCGCAAAGCCGAGATCGCCCGGGAATAGGACTTGCTGGCTTTCATGGGTATAGCGCCAGTTGCGCGGCACGCTCAGATCAATGAGCCGGCTTTCATAGCTGATCGTGATCCGGCAGCTCTGCCCATCCTCTTGCAGTTCCGGCACATCAAGACGGCCGGTAAAGGCCTGCACGGGATCAGCTATGACTGTCCGGTCCTCTGTGAGCAGCGCTAGCCAGATGCGCCCTGCCTGCCCTTGCCGCGCCTCATTAATCGCAAGACCCACCAGATCCAGCGGCACGCCTGACAGCGACACTGTCGTCCCAGAGGCCACCACGTCGGAGGTTTCTTCAAGCGCCCCAAGGCCAAGAAGGACACCGACGCCGGTCCAGGTCTTGCCGTCCCAATCCATCGGCCCCGGACCCGTCCAGATCCGCACCATGCCGGACGGGAACGCCCCTTCAAAGAAGATCGCAGGTTGCAGATCAGCGCGGTCGAGTGCTGTGGCCATGCCGTTTGTGATTTCCCGGCTCATAGCGCCTCGCGTCCAGATAGTGTGAAGCGGTGACGCGCCGCGCGTTCAATGCGCGTTGGCACCGCGCCTGTCGGGCGCAGCAGCACCTGTGGCCTGTTGACCTCCAAAGGGGTATTGGCGGGCAGCGCGCGGCGGATCGCCGGAAAGAGCGTCAGCGTCGCCAGGCCATTGATGTCCGCTGTGACATCAAAGGCGATCTGGTGCAGGCGCGTGTCGCGCGCCGTGCCGATGGAGAGAAAGTCACCTGAGGCAACGGCAGGCAGGCTAGAAGGCCAGCCTTGCGTTTGGACGGCATTGCCGCCTGTGATGGAGGCCGCCAGTGAGACCGGTTGCGCAAGGGTCTTGGGTTCAATGGAGGGATCGGCAAACAGCAGCAGGCCCCGGCCAGAGCCAAGCGCCGTGAGGGCTGCAGAGACAGACCTTGCCAGCGGTCCGGATTGCGCAGCAAATTCGATATCATATTCCCACCATTCGCCACCCCAATCCTGCACTTCCGTAGTCCCGGTAAAGGGCGACTGCGTCTGGCTGGTGGCGGTCACCAACCGCCGCTCAATGCCGGCAACCCAGGTGCGCGGCAATTCCACAATGATGCTCATGCCATGCGTCCCCGCCGCATGGCATTGCCGACGGCTGCTACCGCTATGCGTTCAAATTCCGGCTGTGCGCCGCGCATCACCGCCGCGATCTGCTCGGCCACGCCCATTTGCGCGCCGCGGGCATCCACATTGAGATTTATGGCCACGGGAATAGCGCCATCGCCACCGCGGGCGACCTCTGCGCGCGACAAGACCCGCTCACCCCGCTGCAAAATCGTGGGCACCTCGTCAGGACGGAGCCCGGCCCAGGAGCCAGCCGGCCCCACGGTGCCACCGCTGTGCATCCGCGGTGCACCGGCAAACACCGCTGCGGGCACGGCGCGTGAATGACCGGAGATCCCAACCATGCCGCCGGCATGGGAGACGGCAGCGGCAACTGATCCACCGCCGCCAAAAGCGCCTGAGAGCGCGCTGGCAATGGGTCCCAGCACCGCATTCTTGAATGCCAATACGGCCAGATCCGCCAGAATCGAGCGCACCAGCCCCTTGAAGTCGAGCTTGCCGGTTTCCACAAAACTGCGGAATGCACTTTCGGCACCAGAAAACGCGCTGGATAAGGTTTCGCCAAGGCCTTTGCCCCAGTTCAGGGCGTCCGTGGCATAAGAATTCAGGGCTTCCGAGACGGCGCGCCAGCCGGTCACAATTCTCTCTGCAGCGCCGCCACCAGACCCGCCGCCGCCCACAGCATCTCCGGCCTGGGCCATAGCGCCTGCCAGGCGGTCGGCGGAAGCCGTGGCGTCATCCAGTGCGGCAGCGCCATCCTCACCGGTACTTGCAACAGCATCGCGGAGTGCCGCCCAGGACGTCAGCGGGGCTGTAGCGCCAGCCGCCAAATCGGTGGCGGCCTGCCGGTAGGTGTTCGCGGTGGCGAGCGGCTCGGCGGCAATCCCATCAAGTCCAAGGTCGGGCGCTGTAAGCGGGTTATCTTCAAAAGCCCTGCGGAATGCATCGGCGGCGGCGCTTCCAGCATCCGCTGAAGCTCCCGCGAAAGGATTGTCGATATCGCCAAGACTGATTTCACCGATTTCGCCGAAGGTGGTCTCGATGCCCACAGCCGCCAGCGCATCGCGGATCTTGCCCGTAAAGGCATCAATCCGGGCGATCGCGCCATTCAGCATGGCTTCAATCCCGTCGAGCATGCGGTTTGCCGCCGCGTAAACAAGGTCTCCAATCACGGCTGGCAGGCGGGACCAGATTTCGCGGACGGCGAGTAGTGCCCCCTCAAACGTATTCGCTGTGGCGTTACCAAAGGCGACCACACTTTCAATCGCGCCCGCCATGCCCGTCGCAGCATCGGCTTTCAGGTCATAAAACATCGCCGTGGCGCGTGCTCCGGCAGCCGCAGCCCCCATCTTGATCCGGTCCCACACCTCGACACCGACATCCTTCAGAAGGCGCATCGCCTCGCCAAAACTGCCTGCACCGGACGCCAGTCGCGTGAACCAGTACACGAGCTCTCCCGCACCAACGATCAACGCGCCGATGCCAGTGCGGATAAGCGCACCTTTGAGAACCACCAGCGTCGTTGCCAACCCGCGCACCGAGAAGGCTGCCGCGGCCATCGCGGCCACCCAACGACCGGCAAGGAAGGTGGCGAACGTCCCGGCGTAGATCGCCAACCGGTCAAGGTTGACCAGCACAGCATCAAACGCCCGGCTGATTGGGCTGGTGGATGAGGCCAGTGCGACAAAAGCATTGGCCACCGTCTCCAGTGACGGGGCAAGCGCCACGGCAATCCGGTTGCGCACGCCCGTAAACACCTGGCCGATGCTGACCAGCGCCAGCTCTGAGCGACGCATGGCTGCAATCGCATCGGCATCAAGCACCGCGCCCAGTGCCTGCGCCTGCGCCCCAAGGCGCGTCATTTCCGCGCCGCCGTTTTGCAGGAGCGGGATGAGCCGCGTGGTGTCCGAGGCCATGGCCTCGAGATAGAAGGTCATTTCCTGTTGGCTGACGCCCGCGCGTTCGAGACTGTCGACATAGAGCTGCAGGGCTTCCGGCCCCGAAAGCCGTGCGAACTGGTCGGCCGTCACGCCAACCCGTGGCGCGATGTTCTCGAAGAAATCCGCCATGGGGCCGCCGCCCGTCTGCAGGAAGTCGCCGACCCGGTCGTTCACGTCCTTCAGGATATCCGCCAGCTTTTCTTGCTGGATGCCCACAGTGGCGGAGGCCGCCGACCACCGCTGAAACACCTCAGGTGCCGCATTTGCAACCTGGGAGAGTTGGCCGATCTCGTTGGCAGCAGCAACAGTGGACCGGGTCATTGCAACAACGGCACCGGCCAAGGCGGCCGCAGCAGCGGTGGCTGCAATGCGCGCACGGCGCGCGAAGGCTGCCATGCGGGCATTTGCCTGGTCCAATTCACGGCTCAGACGCCCCATACCCCGCGACCCGGCCGCACCAACGCCTTCCAGCTCGGCACGCACTTGCCGGCCGCCAGTCGCCGAGAGCCGGACGGATAACTTTTTCTCAGCCATGGTGGTGTTCAATCTCTTGGTTTGTCTTGCGCACCATCACCGCCTCGATCGGCGGCAGGAGTTCCGCGATGATCAGGGGTGAGAGCCCGAGGGCCACCCCGAGTTGCAGGGCCGCACCCATGTCCCAACCGAGGACAGCACCATCGCTCATCCCGCCTGTAACGCGAACTTGCCCGCCGAGCCGCTGGACCAGATCCCAGATCTGCCAGCCCTCGAGTGTGAGCGGTTTTTGCATGCTACGCGGACAGTCCGGACATACGAATGGACATGCCGCACAATACTCACCGCCCCCGCCGAACTCCCAGTCGGCAAGAGCGGTCAGGCGTTTTTTTCCGCATCCAGTATTAGCGCGCCCGCGATGTATTTCGTCTGGAAGGCCTCGAAGATGGGCCAGAGCTCGAGCAGCGCGTCGATGCCTGCTGGGGTCAGCGGCAACGGTTTCCCGTCCTCGTCTCCGACGCCGTCCCAATCCTTCACGACGATGCGCGCGACAGCTTTGGCCACGATACGGGCCAGGTCGTCGTTGGAGGCGCTGGTTTCAGCATCGGTTGCGGCGGCGACGATCGCCGGATCGCTGCGCGCAGCCAGCATGATGGCCGTGGTCAGGGGCTCTACCAGCAGGCGAACGCCATGGCCAAGATCAAGCCAATGCGGCTCGGTGGATAGGTTCAATCGTAGCATCAGTAATCCTCGCGGTCGTTGGTCAGTGTGACGGTACACATGCGGCCCACCACCAGGTCACTCGCCGCCTGCCAGTCAAAGGTGGCCTGCACACCTTGTGGACCGGAGATTTCGATCCGGGGGCGTGGCAGATAAACGGCATGCGCGGTGACGGTGAGGCTTTCGCCCGTTGGCAGCGCGTAGGAGAATTCCAGCTCGCAGGCCTCCCCGTTGATGGCCTGGGTCACAAGCGTCTGATCGGCGAAACGCACGACAATATTTCCTGTCAGCGCCGGAATAGACGGGTCCGCACCGTCGATCTTACCATCCGCCCGGATCGTCTCGATGCGATCAAGGTTGTTGGCATAGGTGAGATCAGCGGAGACGACATTGCCGATATTGCCCCCGTTCCGCGTGACCGCCCCATTGAAATGCCCGAACCGTTTCAGCGCGATAGTGGTGGGCGTCCCAACGGATGTGCTGGTGGCGATTTCCTCGCCCTGCGCCACAATGCTCGCCGTGGCTGTCAGCAAGCCCGATCGCGCCATCTGCCAGTTGAGGCTGTCCACCATACAGCCGGAATACATGGCGTAGCGCGGGACCTCGGGCGTGCCTGTCTCAACCGAGAACGACGGCAGCGCCCAGTTTCCGGAGCGGAACTCGTGGGTGTAGGGTGCGTCAGTTCCAGTCGTCGTAGGCGCTCCAAATGCCGCCTTCAACCAGAAGCCAAAGGCCTCGGCATCAATCGGGATCACCACGTCACCATCTGCCGTCACCGCATCCTTGATCGGCGCCTGCGGATCGCGGCCGTAGCCCAAGAGCTCAGAGGTTTGTAGCGGTTGCTCGGCGCCCAGTGACGCGCTTGCAAAAGGCATTTTGGTATAGCCGCTCGCAGGCGGCGTGCCATAGGTCGTCTCGAACGCCAGCGCCATCTGCGCCCGCGCCCCTTGAGCTCGTGCCATTGGAAATTCCTCCTGTACCAGATAAAGTGTTGTAAGCGACGAGTGACGTCACAAAACCCGAATTTTCCTTGGGTTTCAGATCACGCGCACTTTTGAGGGGGCTGCCATGTTTGAAACGGTTTTCACCATCATCATCGGGCTGGCAGCTCTATTTTTTGTTCTGTGGATTTACATTCTATTGCCTGCGGGAATGGCCACTAAGCGTGGTCGTAGTGCCTTTGGTTGGGTGGTCTTAAGCCTACTTTTTTCGCCAATCCTTGCGTGTCTTCTGCTGCTGCTTCTTGGCGACAATCCTAACGCGCAGCGCGCTTAGCACCCGAACAGCTTGCAGGTATTCATCCAAGCGGATCGCTAGTCGTGTAGAACAATGAAACTCTGATCACGGCCGCCTTCAGGCTTGCCGCACCTTCAACAGGCAGATCGACCGACTGCGGGGCTTCCGCCTCCACCCAGTCGCACAGGCCGTCCAATGTTCGATCGGCGGTGATCACCGCGCCGATGCTGACGCAAAGTGTGTCGAAAGCAGCGTCACGGTCGTTCGTTCCTTGCACGACTGCCTCTATCTCGGCGCGGTGCTGATAGTGATAGCGCAGCGGCGACAGCGTCACCTCCGGCTCACCCGGCTCGCCGTCGCGCAGGATCAACAGTCCCTGACCTGGCAAGCGTTCAGGCAAGACCTCGCTACGTAATACGGTGGCAGGCAGCATTGAGAGCCGCGCGTGTATCGCGGTGAGGATGGTTTCGCGCGCACTCATAGTTTCGCCTCCACCCAATTTGCCACGATCAGTCCCGGAACCGCCGCCTGCGCGCGATCAGCGTCGTGGGCCAGATTGAGCCGTTTCGCAAGCTTCACTTGTGGGACCAGCAGAAAGATCGGCACGGTGCTGCGTCCGCGACCGGTTTTGGACCGAGATGCCACGCCTAATCCTCGATTGTTCAACCGTCCATCAGCCACCAGCAGGCTTGGCCCGCGCCGCCGATAGACAAACCGCAGCCGAAGCCCGCGCCGCCGCTCCCATTCGCCGGGGGTGATCCTACCACCGCGCAGGCCACGACCTGCTGCAGGCGTAGGGATTGCCAGCCAGAAACCGTCCTTCGAGCGAATTAACGGCCCGGTGTCATGCGCCCCGATGATTTGGGGTGCCTTCGACCAGACCAGCGCTGCTGCTTTCAAGCTTTCGCCAGACCTCGGATAGGTCTGGCTCCGGATCGAGTTCGACAATCGCCGACCGAGGCCTGCTTGCGTGATCTGCCCGCGCCATGCGGTTTTCAGGTCCGTGCCAGCTTCACGCATGGCTGCGCTGACGGCCTTTTCACCGGCTTTCACCTCGGCTGCCATGACGACAACGAGATCAGGGCTGATGTTGAGCCCGAGCTTCATGCCGGACACAACTCAATGGTCCAGACCAACCGCTCGCGGTCGCGACGCGGTTCACCCTGGATCAGGAAGGTTTCCTCGCCAATCAGGATCTGTTCCTGTGGGCGCGGATCCGGGATATCTGCAACCTGAACGTCGATGCGTGTCGTCTCAGAGAATAACCGGGCTGATCCGAACTCTGTGATCTCGTCAGGACGGCGCAGAATTCCACGGGCCCGTGTGAACTGACCATCGACGTCACGATGCCATATCTCGACAGAAATATTCGGATCGCTGAACAGTGTTCCGATGACTGCAGCAAATGCCGTCATCAGAAGCTCGCGTTTAGGCGCACCCGGCCAATCACATCAGCCGCGCCGCCCGCAACCGCTTCGGTCGCCACGCCAATCAACGTATTGCCGGTGGCGGTCTTGGTGGCTTCCTTGTTGGTGTTGTCCCAATAAACCTTATCACCGGCAGACCAGGCTTGGGACGCGACCTTCTTTAGATCGAAGACGCCGACGAGTGCGGTCTCAACGGTTTCGGCATTGGCGGCATCCCCGGCGGCCACGCCAAAAATGGAGCCGACGAGCAGGCCGTCGCCGGACGTTACGGCGTAGGGCGCGGTGAGCGTGACGGTATTGCCGGGCTGGACGTAGTTTTTCATTGCGGGGTCCTTTGCAAAACGAAACGAGCGGCCCCATTGGACCGCCCGTCAGGGTTGGAGTTTCAGAATTGGCTCGGTTTATGCGCCCGGATTCTTGTAGAGGCCGCGCCAGTCAATGGCCTTGGCACCGAAGTCGAGGCGGCACTTGATCTCAACGCCGTCGACGTCAAAGCCGTTGCGTGTCTCGATGTAGGCACCTTGCTGGCCCTCGAGATAGGCGTACTCGATTGTATCGATCTGGTTTGGATTGGCGGCCAAATACCAGGCGGTTTCGCTTACCGCGTCCAGCCGGGGTTCGCTGATCGGTGCCAGCGTCCGGATCGATTGCGGCACGACGTTCGAGGTTGCGGCGGGCACCAGGTTCTGGGCGACCATCTGCTCGGCACGCAGTTCCAACGAGGCAGGCACGATGAGATATGCAGGACGGACATTCAGAACCGTCTTTTTATCGAGACCGGTCTGCTTGGCCATCGCAGCACGCGCCGCACCAACGCTTCCCACATCAAGCGCTGCGCCAGTACCGGCCAGGTTCTTGTGAGTGTTATGGAAGAGCGCATTGCCATCGGCCATCGCAGGGTTGGCGGTGATGATGCCCCAGACAACGTCCGACTCCAGCTGGGCGATAGAGTTGCCATACATTGCCGGGATGCGCGTGAAGGCGTCGAGATCATCATTGATCAACGTCTGCCGCGTGATGGCGACCACCCGGCCATAGGTCTTGACCTTGTAGCTCTCTTTGCTCTCGCCGAGCGTGCCGCGCTTGAACTCTCCGCTCTCGCCAACTTCCAGCAGCTGCGGGGCCTCACCAAGTTGCACCCGATGCATCGACTTGAAGTCAGTGGCCAGAACCTGACGGCAGAACAGCATAAACGTGCGGGGATAGGCGTCATAGGCTTGCCGCAGGGTCTTGTTCGTGACCGCCGACAAGATTTCGGGGAAATCAGACGTTGAATGCAACGCCCGCGTGGCCACCTCGTCACGCGACAGCCCCCGCGTGTTGACCCCGGCATTGCCAAGGCTTTCGCGGGCCAGTTCCATCAGCGTCATGCCGCGGTACTGGCGGGCGGCATCTTCCAGAGTGAAGAGCGTCGGACTGTAGCGATGCAGGAGTGCATTGGCCACCGCGTCGCGGCGGGTGACCTGCTCGTCACGGCCACCCAGTGGGATCGACACCTGGCTGAAGGTGCGGGTTTCTTCGGATTTTGTCGCAACCTGGTCGAGGATCAGGCGGCGCGCTTCGCCGATATCCGTGCCGCGCTTCACCAGGTCTTCGGCAAAGCCGCGCTCGAGGTTCAGACGGCCTGCCAGATTGTAAATGGTGGAAACGCGGTCGCGTTCGGTTTCGCGGGCGCGGGTCGCGACCGCCTCAGTGTCAGGCGCTGCGGCAATGTCAGCCATTTGCGGCTTTGGCTGTCTGCGGGTTTCGCTTGCGGCGACTTTTGGTTCGTCCGTCGGCTTTTGGGTATCGGTCATGGATGTATCCTCGTCAGCTTTGTTGTCGCTGGGCTTGTCTTTGGCCTCTGTGGCCGGGGCGTTGGATGTGTCCGTCATCGGGGTAGCTCCTCTAGGTGTGGGTGGGACGTCCCGGCGATGAAGGACGCAGTCGTGAAGTGGGGATTGTGCGCGAAACCCCGCTGCGGGGTCCGCGCCGACAGGCACGGCGGACACCTCAAAGGGCGTCCAGTCCACTGCGCGCCAAAGCTCGCGGGCAGCCTCGGGCTTTGAGACCTCGAAGCGGTGAACCTGGTAGCCGATGGAGACCGCGCGGATGTGACCCGCCTGGATATCGCGCCAGATCGGTTCGACATCGGCACGCTCGCTGATCCGGACCTGCGCAATGCCGCGACCGTTTTCGATCCGGGCAGAGCCGGGAACCACAGAACCGATCACGGCATCCAGCGTATCGACCTCATGCACCTTCAGAAAAGGTGCACCTGCATTCAGCCGCTCAAGCCGCACGTGATCCGGATCGAGGCTCAGTTCCTCATCATAGGGCTCGCCAAACAGGGTCGATCGGCGCACACGCGCGCCGGCTGACCAGACGACTTCAACAGTTCGAGCGTCAATATCAGCTGAGTTTGGCGCAAGCTCCGCCATCCGGCGCAAGGCCGGGATTTCGATCGTTGTGTCCATATCGGTCAATCCTGTTGCTCGGTGTCAGCCCGCGCAGGGTCTGTCTCGTCGTCGGGCGGGTCATTCGTTGGGTCATCGTCCGGATCGGTGCCCAGATCGCTCGTTTGCGCACTTCCGGTTTTGGTGACCCGGCGTGGATCGCTGTCAAGTACCAGCCCGAGGGTGTCGAGTTTGGCGTTGGTTGCTGCAATCTCCGCCAGCACGGCGTCTGGATTGCGCCCCTGCCGGGCGATTACCTCGGCCAACGTCATGGTGCCGGATCTGATCGACAACAGGTTGGCCATCGCGTCTTTCTGAGGATCGACCGCTTCGAACTTCGGCGGTGACCACTCTACCGGCACGTCTGGTGTTGGGATCAGACCTGCAGCCCATGCAGCCTCGCAAAACCAGCGCCAGACCGGGGCGCAGAACATTGGAATGAACAGCTGCCACTGCACGGCATCGATCTGGCGGCGAAACTCCACCAGCCCCGCCCGGATCGAGGAATAGTTGACCTGGCTGAGATCGCCGGTCAGCAATTCATAGGGCACCCGAAACCCGGCCGAGATCGTGTGCAGGCTGGCCCTCTTGTAATCTGCATAGCCGCCCGTGGCCGAAGGCTGGTTAAACCGAATGTCCTTGCCGCCGCGCGCATAGGCAATGAGCCCAGGCTCGAATTGCTCGACCCGATTGCCATCAGCATCAACCACCGACGGCGCGATGCCTTGTTGCGCTTCATCATCGCCAAAGACGATGGCGGTGACACAGGCCTCGGTTTTCTTGCGGACCAGCTCGGCCACCTCGTAGTCGTCAAGATCGCGCAAGCTGCGGATCACTGGTGCACCCCAAGGCACGCCGCGCGCCTGCGTGCGCTGTTTTTCATAGACGTGCGTGATCTCAATCGCAGGCACCGGGCGGCTCTGCAGGCCATTCTGCATCGCGCCATAGGCATCGCCCGGATGTTCAGCGTGTAGCCAATAGGCCTCTCGCTTTCCAATGGGATTAAACTGAATTCCCTGTACCAAACGCCCCGCGCCGAGCACGCCAGATTTCGTGGCATCCAGAAAGTCGGCTTCCAGCACCTGCAATTGTAGCGGCACCGGCAGCCCATCAGAGGAGCGGCGCAAGCGGCGGCGCACCAGAACTTCTCCTGCCTCGACCATCTCGCGGCAGATCAGCGTTTGCAAACCATAGAAGTCGAGCTGTCCATCGGCATCCGCTGCTGCAGACCAGCGCGCGAATAAGGCATCAACCTTGCGGTCCAGCGTGTCATTGCCGCTGGCCGCTCGGGGCATGATGCCCGCACCAACAATATTGTTCACGAGTACCGCCACAGCTTTCGCCGCATGCGGGTTGTTGCGCACCAGATCGCGCATCCGATCCCGCAAGAGGGCTCCAGCCACGCCCACCTCGGTATCTGCAGATGTGCCCCGCGCACGCCACCCATCGGTTCGCCGCCCCTTAGCGGCACCATCATATCCGCGCGTCAGGGTTTCGAACGCCTGGCGCGCAAGGACACGCCGCGCTGCCGCGCGCGGTGCCACGGTGGCAATTGCGTGATCAAACCAGTTTCCCGACATCAGCGATCTCCGCGCGAGAAGCCAGCAAGTCCGGCGATCGGTAGCGGCCGTGTGGTCCCTGCGATGGCGCGCTCAATCGTGCGGATGCGCAAAAGGAGATCTGCAGCTGAACCATAATCGACGGATTTGCCATCATAGCTGACCCGCGTGGTGCCGCTGGCATAGGCCCGGCGCAGCGCTGAAAGCTCGGTTTCCGTCCAATCAGTCATCAAAACCATCCTCCACGCCGTCCGAGCCAGTCGGATTGACGCTTGCCTTGCGCAGCCTGCGCTTGCCTGTTGATTTGCCCCGCAGGATCCGCAGAGGCGTCAGCGACCCCAAGCTGGTCTTCAAGGTCCCGCCATTTGTCGTCCGTCCAGCGATCTGCGCCCACGATCCAGGCGGCCGCGCGGGCATAAACCCGGCAGTCCAACGCCTCGTTGCGCTCGCGTAGCTTCTGCCACTCCAATCGGGCAAAGCCGCGTTTGGTGCGCACCGTCACCAACTGCTCGGCCACGAACTGCTTTAACCACTCATTTTCGACCCAATGTGGCAGATGCACTGTGCCGGGTGAGAACGTCGCACCGTCAGCACGTTCCTCTTCTGTCGGTCGTACCAGCCGCAGAAACCGATAGGTCTCTGCCTTGAAGGTCGAGACCGCCACGGTCCAAAGACGCGCGCCCCGGCGCAGACGTTTGCCCCCTTCAGTCGCATCCACATAGGTTGGACCAGATACGGGGCTTGCGCGGTTGAACCCTTCGACGCCTTTGACGGGCGCGACCTGCGCAAATCCTTGCGCCCGCGACCAGCCATAGACCGCCGGAGCCTCATAGCCGGTATCGATGGCAAGCCGCGCAATCTTCAAGTGCGCGCCACGCTCATGCGGCCAGGTTCGACCAAGCAGTTCGGTCAGATCGCCCCACGCCTCATGACGATCGGGGCCGCCTTCGATAACAATGTGATCGACGAGCCAGCTTTCCAACCCGCGGCCCCAGGCCCAGACATCGACCTCGATCCGGTCCTTTTGCACATCGGCGCCAGCCGTCAGGAACAACCCACCCGCAGGCACAATGCCCGGCTTCCAGTGTTCTCGCTGGTCGTAGAGCCGCTGCCAGTCCGGCGCTTCGCCAGTTTCGACCCACGTTTCGCCAAGGATCGTGTTGCGAAACGCTTTGATCGCCTCGTCGGACCCTTGAGCCGCGTCCCAGGCCCGCACAATCCGTTCCCAGCTCAGCCAGCCGATCGGCGAATAGAGTGCTGATAGGTGGTAGCCGACGGTATTCGGATCCGCCGCCGTGGCGGTTGCCCGCCATTCGCCAGCCTCCAGCATCGCCGTCTTGTGATGCTCCGCTATGGGCTGCTCGCAGCCCTCGCAGTGATATTCCGCTGTTTCCGGCTGCCCCTTCTGCCAGCGCAGCCGTTCAAATTTGAGCCACTGCATCGCGCCACAATGCGGGCATGGGACAAAAAACCGCCGCTGATCACTGGCCTCATAGTCCCGTTCGATCCGGCTCATCCCCCGTATCGTCGGGGTTGAGACCAAGAACACCTTGCGCCGGTGGGCGAAGGTCAGCGAACGCGCTTCCGCCAGCGTAACCGGATCACCCTCATCGTCGGCGGACGCCGGATAGGCATCGACCTCGTCGAGGAAAATGTAGCGCGCCGGGGTCGAGCGCAGCCCCACGGCCGAGTTTGCCCCGGTCATGATCAGGATACCGCCCGCGAATTCCTTGGACAGCATCGTATTGCCCGCGTCGCGCGACCGGGCCGGTTTGACCCGTTCCCGCAGTTCCGGACTTTCGTCTATCAGCGGATCAATCCGTTGCCTCGAGTTCCGTTTCGCCAGTTCCACCGTTGGTTGGACCGCCAGCATTGGCCCCGGCGCCTGGTGGATCGCAAAGCCAATCCAGTTGTTGCCCGCTTCCGTCGCGCCGACCTGCGCCGCCTTCATGAACACGATCCGTTGTGCCGGGTCGCCGGGCGAAAGCCGGTCCATGATCTCGGCCATATAAGGCGTGCGGGCCGTGCGATACCGACCAGGTTCTGCCGACGCGCGTCCCGACAGCATCCGGTGTCGGTCCGCCCATTGGGACACGGTCAGGTCCGCATCCGGCGTGAGACCCGCGCCCCAGGCACGCAGGATTTCTGCCGCGCCATCGAAATCCGGCATATCGTCCGCATCATCGGAGATCAGGTTTGACCTCGGCAAGATCGTCGAGCTGGGCACGGACATGTTTTTCCAGAACTTTCTGCATTGCGGCGGGCTCAACGCCCAAATCTGCCGCCATCAACGCGGCCGCCCGCGCGGGCCAGTTGACCCAGACATCACGCTCCTGCCGCGCCAGCCGAAAAACCAGCGACAGTGCGCGAGCTCGATCGATCAACTCGCCTTTTAGCTTTTGCAGACGCAGACGACGTTCCTGCGCCTTCAGCACTTCATTGGCCGTCTTGGCCTGCAAAAAGGTGGTGCCACCACTATTTGCCGGAGCCTCAAGCCCCTGTTCCTTCAGAGTGTCACCGACTGCCGACACAGCAGCCTCCGGCACAGGCTTGCGTCTTGGCTGCGGCTTCTTGCGGGTTTTGGATGGGTCGGTTGCCTCAGCACGCAAGGCATCGCTTGCAACCGCATTGATGCTGCCATCGTCATGCAACACCAGCCGTCCTGTCGCCTTGGCCTTCTGGATCGCACCGCGTGAAAGACCGACGCGGGTGGCGTATTGGCGCTCGCTCAAACCCTCCATTGCGCGCTCCGATTATCATTCAAAATCATGTGCTTATGTCGTTGATAAGCCTCCGAAGTAGAGCGAACGTGGTCTCACGAAAACGATGCAACTCACCACCGCGCTCAAGCAGCGCAGCGGTCGCGCAAAACCAAGGAGCCGCCACGATGACCCGCTTGAACCCGATCACCACGCCTCGCCACCAACTGCGCGCCGAGAAAGCCGCGCGGAACAAGGAGGCAGCATTGAACGCCTTCCTTGGCAAGAAAGCTGAGATCGACAACATGCTCGTCCGGCTTCAGAGCCTCAGCGACGAGCATTTCAACTGCCACCCCGACGAAATCAACTGGGGCCATGTTGGCACCCTTGAGCATTACGCCAGCCTGCTGAAGCGCATCACCGACAGCGCCTTCAGCGAAGGCGAGCACGCGGAGTAAGCGCCATGGAAACCAGCACAATTCGTATCGCAATTCGTAAACTGCCCGATCAATTCGATCGCAGCCGCATCACCACAGTCCTTGACGAGATCGAATGCGCCTTGATGGACGACGGTGGCGTTTATGTTCGCGCCTACGCCGACAGCATGACGATCACCGTCGAGGTGCCCACCAATCAACTGATCGACGCAGCCGCCTGTCTGAAAGACATCGGTCTGGTCTGAACTGCACAGACCTCAAGATATGCCCCGCGCTCGCGGGGCCTGTCTCGGTAGAAGGACGCATGTCGCGATCCTCAAATACTGGAGACACTTATGGCTCAGAAATCCACACCGAAAACAACCGCGACGGCCCCACACCAGACCAAGCAGCAGATCATGATTGACCTCCTACGTCGGCCCGAAGGCGCGACCATCGAAGAGATCGCCAATGCCACCGAGTGGCAATCGCATACCGTGCGCGGCGCCATGTCCGGCGCGCTCAAGAAAAAGCTTGGCCTCGCTGTCACCTCGGAAAAGGTGGATGCGCGCGGACGCGTTTATCGTATCGAAGACTGATCCCGCGCCTCTGCACCGCCGAAGTCGCGGCGGTAAGCGAGTCTTGCGCGAACGGAGCCGTCGCTTGTCTGGAGCGGCGGCTTTTCCGTTCGGACCCGGATTGCCTCGAAGACCCGTCGCAGGACATAGGACCGCACGATGCTGACGAGGGTAAAGACCGCCCCCATTTGCAAGTTCTGCGCCAGCGTCGTGTGCAGCCCAAACATCGGGAAGATCAGGATCTGCGTCAGCACAGCGACGCCGTAGCCAACCGCGACATTCGCAATCGCTTCACAAAATGACATCAGACGGGATTGCCTCATTGGCTACCCCGCTCTGAGCGCAGGTCATCAAAACTGGTCCCGGCGCCTTCAAGAACAGCGTGCTTGCCAGTAAACTGCTGCCACCGTTGAACAGCCACATCGACATACGCCGGATTAAGCTCAATCCCGTAGCAGACCCGCCCCGTGGTGTCCGCCGCGATTAGCGTAGTGCCCGAGCCCATAAAAGGCTCGTAGACAGCTTGGCCCGGGCTGGAATTGTTCAGGATCGGACGGCGCATACATTCGACGGGCTTCTGGGTGCCGTGTACGGTTTCAGCGTCCTGATCCTTGTTCGCGATCTGCCATAGCGTCGTTTGTTTGCGGTCGCCCGCCCAGTGTCCCTTGCCGGTTTTCTTCACCGCATAAAGGCACGGCTCGTGCTGCCAGTGATAATCACCGCGGCTCAGCACCAGCCGATCCTTGGCCCAGATGATCTGGGACCGGATATTGAAGCCGGAGGCCTCGAGGCTATCGGCAACAGTGGTCGCATGCAGCGCGCCATGCCAGACATAGGCCACATCGCCAGGGAAGAGCGCCCAGGCCTCGCGCCAGTCAGCGCGGTCATCATTTAGCACCTTGCCGGTACGTTTCGTTGTGGCCGCCCCTGCTTTGTTGCGCCAGCCGGGATCGTATTCGACTCCGTAAGGCGGATCGGTCACCATCAGTTGCGGCTTCACATCACCGAGCAGAAGCTCGACATCGGTGGCCACGGTCGCGTCACCGCAGAGCAACCGATGCTTGCCCAGCACCCAAAGATCGCCGGGACGGCTGATGGGGGTTTCCGGAGCCTCTGGAACATCGTTCTCGCCTTCGCGGGACGCGGTTTCAGGATCAACGTCTCCGGTCAACAGCGCTTCGAGTTCAGCGTCATCAAAGCCGATGAGCGAGAGATCGTAGTCCTCTGCCAGCAGGTCGTTCAGCTCGGCCGACAGCAGCGCCTCGTCCCAAGTGCCAAGTTCCGTCAGCTTGTTGTCCGCAATCCGGTAGGCCCGACGCTGTGCTTCGGTCAGATGTCCCAGCACGATCACGGGGGCCTCAAGCAGCCCCAGCTGCGTGGCGGCAAGCACCCGGCCATGGCCTGCGATCAATTCTCCATCGTCCGCGACCAGGCACGGAACGGTCCAGCCAAACTCGGCCATGCTGGCCGCGATCTTTGCAACCTGATCCGCGCCATGCATCTTTGCGTTCTTCGCATAAGGCTGGAGCTTGGCAAGCGGCCAAGTCTCGATTGCGTCGGGGGCAAAGCTCAGGGTCATAATTTTCAGGGCGCCTCAATGGGGTGGACCCCTGGGTTCCGGATACCAGCAACCAGCTTGGACTCTACGAAGGGTCAAGCGGCGGCCAAGGCATCCAGCTCCAAGGGTTTGTTTAATTGTGGTTTTTGTCAGATCGCGGGTGGATACCCGCTGGGGTGGCTTCCCAAAAAACGGGCCCTGTCGCTAGCGATATTGCGCGCCTAGCCCCCCCGTATACGTTTGGGGCCAGGAAGGACCCGTGAATTCAGTGGGTTAGCGCGCTGGATGCCAGCTGGACCCTTGGGCGGACTCGGGGGTCCAGCGGGGTACCCACCAACGAAAACGGGGAGAGCCGTTTTCCAACGCACTCTCCCCATTATGCCCTACGGATAGCACGGAAATGTTGCATGTGTCGAACACAAAAGTGTTGCAACACATTGGAGTCGCTCAGACATTCAGACGCGAGGCGATCTTGGTCAAGGCAAGCTTGTGCTTGCGCCATGCCGTCGTGCGGTCGACGCCAAGCTCGCCGCTGATCTGTTTCCACGGCACACGCGCAGCCCGCGACCAGATCAGCTTCCGCTCGGCCTCATCTATCCAGAGCACCCAGTCAAATTTGCTCAAGCCGGGTGATCGACGCCGCCGAAGGCCAGACGCGCATGGGCTGCGGTTCCATCGCTGCGATCTCACGGCTGGTTCGCGCAATCTCAGGCCAGGCGTTGAAGTACCCCTTTGCCTTAACCGGCGGTAGCTTGCGCAAGGTGCGAAACGCTTCTTCGAAATGATCGGCGACGTCCTCGGCGGTCCAGACTTTCTTCTCACCCATGACACACCTCCCCCTGCGAGGGGCGCCGCCCGTACAGCTTGGTGCCCAGCTGTTCAACCAGTTCGCGCTCGGGCCAGGTGAGGCGCTGGTCATCGACGCTGACAGCGAGAACGCCCTGGTCCCGCCAACCATCGCGTTTGACCTCTTCGGGCGACCGACGCTGGCCGCCATAACCTTTGGGGGTGAACCTCATGCGACACCTCCCCGGGTCTCGATGGCCCAGAGCAGGATCGCGATGGCATCGGCTTCGTTGTCGTCGGTGGGCGAGAAGCCGCGAGCGCGGGCGGCGTTGATCATCGCCTGCTTCGGCGCATTGCCTTTGCCGGTCGCGTGTTTCTTGATCGTTCCCACAGGGACGCCCTGATATGGGATGCCCCTAAGTTCGGCCCAACTGGTCAAGCTGGCCATTAGACCGCCAAAGACGTGCGCCGCATCGGTGCCGGCATGACGACGAACTTCTTCGAACCAGATGGCCTCGATCGGGCCGGACACCCGGTCGATCTCGGTGATCCAGTTCGTGAAGCGCAGGTAGCGCATCCCGCCACCGTCGTAGCGGCTGGGCTTGAACGACGCTGTGCCGCTGGTGATCAGCCCGTCAAAGCCGCGCAGGGCCCAGCCGGTGATGGTACCAAGGTCGAGAGCGAGAACTGTTGAACCGCCTTGAGGGAAGTTGCGCGATTCAGATGTTGCGTGACCATCGATGTTGGTCAGAGTCATGTCAGCCATGAGTGGCCTCCTTTTTGGACTGCTCGGGTGGAAGACGACGGCGGTCTTGTGCTTGGCGGTGCGTGCCGCCGTCGTCGGATTGGGTGCAAGAAGACCGTCATGGCGGCGCGCGGGCCTGGCCCAGACGTATGGGATGAGAGGCCAACCCCTGGGGGTGGCCTCCCCATACGTAGTATGGGGGTTTGACACCTAACTGTTTCGAGGCACCTAAGAATCTGATTTTATTTGATAATTCCGCTCGTAGAAGTCTTCGGACATGAGTTAGGGGCCTAACTCTTATTCTCCCATAACCCATTGATTTCATTGGATGCACAGTTCGTGAAGTCATATGAGTTAGGCCTCACTCATATGACTTAGGTGGTCATCCAGCCCCTCCGGGTAGACCCAGACAGCAGGGTTTTCGACCTCGAGGCTAAGCCCGGACTGGGGGCATTTGAAATGGCTGGGCAGGACCGGGCGGGTCTCAGTGGTGACCTCCCCAGTGACCTGGTCGACATGCTCGACCGGTGCGCCGAACTGCATTCCCTCGACGCAGAGATAGCCGAATCGCGACCGGGTGATGGGAAAGCCAAACGTCGATGGGTCACGCAGGAACTTCACGAACCCCTTGGTGGCGAGGACGCTGAGGCGCTCGCGGATCGTGTGCTTGCTGCCAAGGCCGCCTCGGTTTTCAAAACTCTCACAGAACTGCATCGCGGTGTAGAGACGCTCGCCCACCGCCTCGTCCAGCAGCATTCCAAGAATGACATCATGCTTTCGGAGCCTCTCGGCATCGAGCTTTGCGCCTACTTCCTTACGCACCAGTCGCTCGTTCATCGGATTGATCTCGACCCAGGCGTCGTTTTCCTTGTCAACCAGCTTGGCGGCCAGCGCCGGACCGTTGCGCAGTTCGATCTCAAGACGGCGCTGTGAACTTTCCTCGTCTGGACGATGGAGGATCAGCCCCGAGGTGTAGAACCCGCGCAACGCGCTGGCGCCGGAGAGCGCGAGAAACGGATCATCCTTTATCTGCTGCTTGCTGAGCTTCTTGGTGTGGTGCGCAAGAATGACCCCGCAGTCGGGATTGATGTGATCGCGCAGAACCTCGACCCGTTCCTTGAGAAAGAACATCATCGCTGTGTTGTCGTTTTCGCCACCGCCGTCAGGACCGCCGTCGAAGAGGTTCCGGATCGGGTCGATGCAGATAATGTCCACCGGCGCGTCGGGGAAGGACCGCCGGATCGCCTCGGCCACGCGGACACTGCCTTCGGTATTGAGCAGTAAGTTCAGCTTTGGCGTGGCCACGAGGTTGTCGCGGGCGCCGGCCAGGACCTCTATTGGAAGGCTGATCTGCTTCATCCGCTCGCGCAGATAGTGATACTGGATCTCGGCCTGCAGATAGAACACGCGCAAGGGCCGCGGTGGTGTGAAGTCGAGGAACGGCAGGCCTGCGGCCATGTGCACGAGCCAGGATATCAGAAGGTCGCTTTTCCCGACCTTGGGCGCACCACCCAGCACCAGCAGCCCACCGGGCGTCAGCACACGCGGAGCAATGATGTCCGCAGGCATTGGGCTGTCGTCGCCCAGCAGCGCGCCAAGCGTGAAGGCGGGCATCTCATTTGGCGCAGGGGCTGCGCTGTCAAGCCGGATGAGAGGCGGTCCACATTTTTCCACATGTCGTGCCCAGAGCCGTTCGGATTCACGCTTGAGGCGCTCCACCGGCCACTGAGGCCGCAACATAGCCGCGTTGTAGCCGCAGATACCCTCCCATCCCTCGTCCTTCGACATCCGGCCCTCATGGACCATGCGGATGAAGTATCCGATGGCGGCCGAAGCTCCTTCAAAGCGCGACCAGTCATCCTGCGCGCGCTCGCGCACCGGGGTGACCAACACATCATCGACGGCAGGCTTGTCGGGCGCAGTGAAATCTGGCGCGAGATTGACGCCCGGTGCGGGCGGCATGTCGGCCACGACCTCGATGAATTCGCCAAGGTCACGCTCGCGCTCGGCATTCAGTTCAACAATCTGGACCTGGGTCTTCAGGCTGTTCTTGTAATAGACCGAGCCCGCGACACGGATGGGCTGGTGGGCCGATCGGAAGTGCATGTCACCGCCAACCTTTGCGGCAATGTCCCCGCGCAGGCGGGTTACGCGGGCGATATCGCTGCCCTCGGCGGGCTCGGTCAGCTTCCACCAGACATGGGCTTTGCGCTGGCCCTCGGGCGTCACGCCGCCACTTTCCACCACCATGGTGGGCGGTCCGAGGTGACGCTCCAGATGGGCGCGCTTGGCAGCAATGTCACCGCTGTCGATATCCACTACCACGGCCTGCATCTGCAGGACATCAGCCGCCTTAGCCTGCCCCGCCTCGGCCACGGTCCCGGGGATGACATAGACGGCCGCACCCTCGCGCCACGCCCAGGTGGCGAAAGTGACCATCTTTTCGCCCACTGCCTCGTTGGCCTCGATCCAGATATTATGTGGGCGTCCGTCGAAGCCCTGCCCCTTGTCGATGAAGCTTCGGACCGGAATCAATCCGTCGCAGTAACCGAAGACCACGTCCATGAACCGGGCAATCTGCTCGGTGTCCGGCTCGTCGCCGAAGACATCAACCTGCGGCGGCGCGTCGTTGAAATCCCGCCACGGGTTGAAATGGATAAGATTTTCGACGGGCGTGTCGGCCGACAGGCTCTGACGATCTTCGATATCGCTCCTCATTTTTGCATCCTCGTGCTCTTCTGGGCTGTTGGGCGGGTCTTTAGTGAGGTCGGTCATGTTGGCAGGCTCCAACAGCGCGCGGCCCAGGAGCAGAAGCGGCATTCGAAGAAGTCACGGCTCTGGGTCACCCGTGGCAGCAACTCGCCTGCGTCTGTGGCCTGCAAGATCCGCACGCCGCGATCGGACATCCGCTGCGCGAGGCCGGCGTCGAAGGGCACCAATTCATGGTGCAGCTCGGCCGTGTCCTTGTTGATCGCGGTGAAAAGCGCCGGGCTGGCCGAGATCCCGGGAACCGTGGCCTCCATGTATGCCTGATAGACGGCAATCTGGGCGGCATAGACGGGCTTCGACTTCGTCACGCCATCCTTGACGCAGGCGCGCCAATTCTTCGCGTTCATAGTCTTGCATTCCCAGAGCATGGGAACGGCAAGCCCAAACCCCTCAGGGCCCGAGGCGATGATCCCGTCGACATGGCCGCGGATACGCCCCCGCGCGACAGAGAAGCCAAACTGGCCACCATCGGGCCGGTTGCCCTTGCGTGTGTAGAGATCAAAGCCCGCCTGCCGGAGCCAGGCGACAGCCAGATCCTCAAGCATATGACCGATCGCGAAGATGCGCAGCGACTGCCCCGAGAAATCCTTGCCTTCATCCTTCAGTGTGCCCGTGAACTCGAATTGCAGCGCGCACTCGCAGGCGTGGCCAAGGCGGGAACCGCCAAGATACTCGCGCGACGCGCGCGTAGCGTTCTCAGCGGTGAGCGCGGCGTCGATCACCTCGTTGACGCGCTCGGCAAAGCTGGGGCGATGGTTGTAATCGAGGGTCAAAACGGCACCTCCTGGGATTTCGCGAGGCGCGACATTTCGGAGCCGTAGCCTTCCAGCACTTCACCGATCAGAAAGGTCACGTCGGCTTGGCTCAGGTCACACAGCCGCTTCTGCCAGCCGATCTCATCCATGGCCGTGCCGAGGCGTTTCATGACTTGGGCGATGGCCACCTGTTCTTCGTCGGTCATTCCTTGCATTTTCAGTCCTTTTCGAGCGCGCGCGGCGAAGAACCCCTGGCAGGGCATGGAGCAGAACCAGCGGTGGTCTCGCGGGCGCGGTTTGTTGGGGTCGAAGAAGCCGAAGCCTCGCGCGGGGCGCAGACAGACGGCACAGGGCATGAAACGCGGATGCCAAAGCCGGAAATCCGGGCGATCAGCAGCCAGCGTGGGCGCGGCCGGGGTGCATGGGGCATGGATCACGCTGCCCTCCGACCAACGCCGGCAGCAGCTTCGACCAAACGGCCGATATCGCGCTTGTTGAAGCCAAAGGTCATCAAAGCCGAGGCTTTGTAGCGCGTGAGGCCAAAATCGCTCCGTGCCTCCGGCGAGAGGTACTTGAGCTGCTTTTCGGTGGCGGGCTGGTTCAGCCAGCCACGCGTTTTGAAGGCGCTTTCGTCGGTCTCATGCTCGTTCAGCCAGTCATCCGCTTGGGCCAGGCACACGGAGCGTTCCCCGATGCCCAGAAGACGTGTCGCCGCGTTCTTCCGGCCACCAACCGCGTACCACTGACCCTCAAACCAGAAGATGCCGCCCCAGGCGTTGAAGCCCGTAGCCATGAGCGCTTCCTCGGAGTCAAAAAGGTCGACCCATTCGAAACTTGAGCGTTTCAGAAGGTCGATCTCAGTCATAAGGAACCCTGACAGGGGCGTTGCTGTGATCCCGGGCCCACTTTCCTCTTCGTCGAAGGCATCGCCGCAGATAGGGCATTCGCTGCTGGCCAGAGGAATATCTGCTCCACAGGACGGGCAGGCCTTTCTCGGCGCCTCACCAGAGCTAGTCTTCCCGTCCAGATCGACATCCTGCTCCAGCGTTCCGTGGATCAGGCTCGAGGTACCGAAATCCAGAACGACGCAATCGGTCTTTACCACGCCCGGGAATTCCTCGGGATCGACCGTGCGCAGCCCACGTCCGACCATCTGGATCATGGTGGACTTGTAGGAACTCGGTCGCAGCAACACGACACAGGAGGTGGGCGGGTGATCCCAGCCCTCCGTCAATACAGCCACGTTGACGATGACCCTGATCTTACCGCCCGCGTAATCAGCCAAGACGGACTTGCGGGTCTCAGAAGGCATTTCCCCATGGATCAGTGCTGCAGAGATGCCTGCGGCCTGGAAGGCGTTGCGTACATGCGCCGCATGCTCGACGGTGGAACAAAAGATCACCGTCTGCCGGTCGCCCGCCTTTTCCTTCCAGTGGCGGATCACCTCCTCGGTCACCGGGGCGCGGTCCATGATGTTGGCAACCTCGGACATGTCGAAATCCGAGGATGTCTTTCGGACCGACTTCAGCTCGTCCTGCACGCCGACGTCGATGACGAAGGTGCGCGGCAGCACGAGATGGCCCGAGGCGATCAATTCTCCCAAGCGGATCTGGTCGGCGACATTATCGAAGACTTCACGCAATCCTTTCCGGTCACCCCGATTGGGCGTTGCCGTCACGCCAAACACGCGCGCTTCTGGATTGGCGTCGCGGACTCGATCGATGATGCGCCGGTAACTTGCCGCGACCGCATGATGTGCCTCATCGATAACGAGGAGATCCAGACGCGGCATGCCGTCGAGGTTCGAGGACCGCGCCAAGGTCGGAACCATTGCGAAAGTGACCTGGCCGCCCCAGGACTTCTCATAAGCGTCTACGACGGAGGTGCCGACATTCGGCACCACGCGTTCGAACTTCCCGCGGTTCTGCGCTGTCAGCTCATCCCGATGGGCCAGAATGCACACCTTGGCATCGGTATCCTTGATGCTCTCGCCGGTGACCGCCGAGAGCATGATCGTCTTGCCCGCACCGGTGGGAGCCACCCCAAGCGTGTTGCGGCGGGCGTTGAGCGCAGACACGCTGCGCTCAACAAAGGCCTTCTGACGGGGACGCAGGCGCATGACCGTTACCTCCCCGCACTCACGCCCAGCTCGGCCGCCCGGCAGTGCCGGGGGTGGCCGAAGGCTGGGTGTTCTGCTGGCCGGAGGGGGCCTGCGAATGCGTATGTCCCGGTGCCGACGGGGCCGTATTTTGAGGCGCGATGGCCCCCATCAGCGTGGCGTAATCCCGGTGGTCCGGTGTCACGGCCGCGCGGATTTCGTTCTTGTCCTCGCCTTTGGTATCCTTGCCGATATCAATGCGGGCCACGAACTCCAGCCCATCGAGGTCGGCAAAGCCATTGATCCGACGTTTGGCCTGGGCCTCGGGCGAATTGTCCTTGTCGGAAATGCCCCGCGCGGAGTTCAAAATACCGCGGATCAGGCCGCGCCCCATATTGGCCCAATTCGGGCCGTTGGGACTATAGAGTCCGATCAGCGACCAGATCTTCCGCTTGGCATATGGCCCGTCGAGAACCGTGAACTCGGCGTCGAGATAGACAGACCCCGTGGTGCCGCGCTTGGCATAGCCTCCCGTCCACCCCTGGCTCGCATCATCGAAGCCACCGGGGCGCAGGGTCATGTGCACCTTGGCAAGCGTGCCCTTCGGGATGACGTTGGTGTTGGATTGCGCGGAGTTGAAGTCGTTCCAGAGTCCGGACATGGCGCGGCTCCTTTCAGTTGGTGCTGGGATTAAAGGGAGAGGTCGACACCGGCGCCGGAGGCACCTCGATGTCGATCCCGGGGTAATTCAGGCGCTGAGGCGCGGGCCGGCCGGGGCTCTGGATCTTCTCCATAAGCCTGCCGAGATGCGGGGCTTCGACCATGTCGAGCCGACCCGAACGGTCCTTGGCCGGATAGCTCCAGGGGTTCAGTGTCTGGCAGACAAAGGCCCGCTGAAGTTGGCCATTCGCATCGGGAATAGCCGCCAGCGTGATGACCTGGTCGACGATGCCCGGCAGTTCGAGCCCGGTTTTTGCGCCATCGATTTGGGGCTGGAAGACTTTGCGATTAAAGTCATCGAGCTTTTCATCAAGGATGCCGACAAACCAGACGTGCTTGCCGCGCGTGTGCTGAAGATGGGTCAGCCATCCGATCATCTCGCGGCCATGCAGGCCGTAAGCACCCCGAATGTCGGGCTTGCCCGTTTTGTCGGATGTCGCCTCTGGCTGCCCGCGGCACCACTGAAAGCAGAGCCGTCCCGCCACGGTGATCGAGTCGATGAAGACCGTGTGGTATTTTTTCAAGTTTGCAGGATCACCATACCGGCTGCACACCTCGTCGAAATGCGCCTGGCTATAGGGCTGGTCATCGCGCAGCGCCGGGTTGGGACCGCCAATGAAGACGGCAAAGTCGCGGCACTCTTTCCAGGTGCGGGGGCGCAGGGTGTCACCCTCCCATCCCTCGACCGCCAGATCCCCAGCTTCGAGGTCCATGAAGAGCGTTGTCGTCGCGTTCAACGTCCAAAGAAGGCTGGTTTTGCCCTCTCCCGAGCGTCCGAAAATGCACCCCTTGATGCCCTTTCGTTGAGCAAGGCGCTCATCTGCAGAAATGATCGGGAGGGTCATCAGCGCACCTCCCCTTGGGCATCGGCGATGGGATCGCTGACGTAGATGGCCAGAAGCGGTGTGCCGTCGGCGTGCGTACCGGCATCCTCAATCTGGTAGTTGCGATGCGGCTCGAAGACCTCGGTCAGTTCCCAGCGGCGGTAGAGCCCTGGGAGCCGTTTCAGATCCTCAAGTGGCAAGTCGGCATCATGTTTCATGCGTGTCGTCTTTCCGTTTGGGTTGGGACGCGCGGTGGCGTCTGAATGGGGAAAGCCAACGGCCGGGCCCGCATGGGACATCGGGTCAGTCGATTTTTTCGAAGGCATAGCGGAGCCGCTTCATTGCGCGCTGGTAGCGCTTGCGCGCAGCCTCCATCGGGATGCCGAGTTCCGCCGCCGCCTCAGCCTGCGTGAAGCCGTCTATCGCCACGCGGATCACAAGGGCCGCATCCGCACCGATTAGCTCGACTAGGTCATTGCAGAGCAAAATTTTGCTGGCTGCAGCCGGCGTGTCGCTGACGCTACCTTCGCGAGTAACGCGATATTCTTCAGCGATTTCGCGATCCCACAGCATTTCACGCTGTCGCGCGCGGATCATATCGCGTTCGATGTTGCGCTGGATGGTCGCCGCGATCCACGTGACCCGCTGGAGATCCAAATCACGGATAGCGGTGGTCGCCCGGGCGAGCACCTCAGACGTGATGTCTTCGACGGTGCCCAGTCGGCGCGACAATGATCTGCGTCGGACTGCGTCAAATGCTGGCCAAAGCGCCAATAGCATGACCGTCAAGGCAGTATCCGCCGCCGCCCCCTCGCTCTGTGACGCAGCGACCAAGGCGGTCAGCAGTGCATTCTTGCGGCCTGAGGGAGCCATGCTGTGATGCAGTGCATCCAGCAGTGCGGCGGGATCTCTGAAAGGCGTAAGCGCCTTGCTCGAGCCACGGATGGTTTGAAAGTTGCGTTGAAATTCCAGCGTGCTGGAAGAACGGACGAGGTGATCACGGATCCCGTGCCACGTTGAGGTCATTGGGCGCCTGCCTGACGGCCGGGCGTCCAGCGCCTCTTAGTGGCCAAGTCAGGGCGTCATGCACCTCTGTGTTTTCGGGGAATTTTTGGGGCGCGCGTTGCCGCGCGCTTAGGTCTTGTCCATCACGTTGAGCGCGCCACAGCCGGGACACTTCGCAGTGATCGGGAAGCTTGCCAGGAATTCGGCAGGCTTCCTGCGGATGTGCATCTGGAAACCATTGCCCTTGCCCAGGAGTTTCCCACAGTCCTGGCACCGCCACTCGAGCGTGAATGCCGGGGCGTTCACGTCATTACGATCGCGGTTTCGCTTGTTAGGATGGCCGTAGCCAGGTTTGCAGTTGAGGTTCATGCGTCGCGCTCCTTCTCGGGTTTGGCGTCATTAGGGCGAGGGGGATTGTTCGGAGCAGCGACAGACGCTGTTCCGTGGTGAAATCTTGGGGTCGATTGACGTTAGTCGGGATTAGTCGGCGCTGTCGGCCGTCGCGCTCGACTTCTGGCGGTTCTTCAAGCCTGGCCTAGCGGCAGCTTTACGCCGTTTTTTGCCATGCTCGCGGGCCTCACGAAAATCCGGCTCGATCTCTGCCAGGCGCTTTACCAGCCCCTGAAGGTCATACCGGTTGTTCTCCCGGCCACCGGAAAACCCATAGTGCGGCACACGCTCGAGAAGGCCCTCCTTCTCGAGGTTCCCGATGTAGCGCTGCACCTGGCGTTCGCCGATCCCGAGACGATCGGAAAGCTCAGCCTTGCTGGGATAGGGATTGCGGTCAGAATCCCACCAATGATCAACGATCTGCAACAAGACGGCCAACTCCGATGGGTTCAGCTTCAACCGCTTTTGCGCACGAAGTAGCAACGATGGCACGGCACAGTAGCCTTGATCGATTACCTTTTGGCCCCACTTGGATGCGAGCGCGGACTTGCGCTTCTTTTTCACGGGCTGGGTTGCATCGCCCTGGTTTTCAACTTGATTCTGCTCAGTCATGTGTGTTCTCCTTGCCCTGTAAATGACGCCTGACGATGCCTCGCGCAAGATGCGCAAGGCGGACATATCTGTCTCTGGGGTGGTGACGCAAGTGTCCTGGGGCACAAGTCGCATTCGTCTCATGAAGTAGACTTATGTAACTCAGACGAAACGTAAGCCGTATAACAAGTATTTAATGCCCCCAGTCAGATACGTCCTATGGCATGGTGAATTTTTTTTCACCGACATCGAGGAACGTGACGCGTTCTGGTAATCCGGCAGCCTTTTCTTAAGTCCATGTCCCAAACGGGCCGATTGCAAGGCTTTTCCGTTTCAGACCCCGCAACCTTCTGGCGGGCGAGTGACGGAGACCACGATGAAGCGCCCGAACCCCCTGCATGCCGACCTGATGTCGCCAAACGAGCGCAGGACTGAACTCTACGCGCTCCTGGCAACCGGCCTTGTTCGCCTGCTCGACCACCAGCGCGACCAAACATCCGAGGATGGCGGAGATAGTTCGCTACACTTCCGCCCGGAACAGAGCGGTACTGCGGGTCCAACTCACAGGAGATCCGCATGACAACACACGAACCCATCCTTGCCCGCTTGGCAGCCCTGAAGACACTGTCAGTGAATGACCTGAAAGCCGAGTGGCAGGTGCTCTATGGCACCGCCGCCCCCAATAACAGCCGCGCCTTCCTCGAGGGGCGCCTGGCTTATCGCATCCAGGAACTGACCTATGGCGGCCCCGATCGTGAGACGCGCCGCATGCTTGACCTGCTGGCTGACGAGGTCGACGGCACCCTGACTCGCAAGAACCAGATCGCCGATCCGCGCAACCCGGTGGTCGGCACCAAACTGATCCGGGAATGGGACGGGGTGGAGCATACGGTCACAGTCCTGAAGGACGGCTTCGAATGGGACGGCCGCCGCTACAAGTCGCTCTCGGCGGTGGCCCGCGCGATCACTGGCACGCGCTGGAACGGCTACCGGTTCTTCGGGCTGCGGGAACGCAAGCGGGGTGAAGCGTGATGGATATGACCGTGAAACCGCCCCGCCGCCAGCGTTGCGCCATCTACACCCGCAAATCCAGTGAGGAAGGGCTAGAGCAGGAGTTCAATAGCCTCCACGCCCAGCGTGAGGCCTGCGAGGCCTATATCGCCAGCCAGAAGTCCGAAGGCTGGGCCTTGGTGCGAGACCAATATGATGATGGCGGCATCTCCGGCGGGACCTTGGAACGCCCGGGGTTGCAGCAGCTGCTGGCGGATATTGAAGACGGGCTGATCAATGTTGTCGTTGTTTACAAGATCGACCGTCTCAGCCGATCGCTCATGGACTTTTCCAAGCTGGTCGAAGTCTTCGACCGGAACGGCGTGACCTTCGTCTCCGTCACCCAGTCCTTCAACACCACGACGTCCATGGGTCGCTTGACGCTGAACATCCTCCTGAGCTTCGCCCAGTTCGAGCGCGAAGTCACCGCCGAGCGCATCCGCGACAAGGTGAAGGCCTCGCGCATGAAAGGCATGTGGATGGGCGGTTATGTGCCACTTGGATATGATGTCGTCGACCGCAAGTTGGTGGTGAACGAAGAGGAAGCCGCCAAGGTCCGCATGGTGTTTGAACGTTTTGTGGAGATAGGATCTGCGACTGTTCTGGCCCGCGCGTTGCGCAGCGATGGGTTCCGCAACAAACAAGGTACACTGATCGACAAAGGCTACCTCTACCGGCTGCTGAATAATCGCGTCTATCGTGGCGAGGCAGTCCACAAAGGCAAGTCCTATCCCGGTGAGCACGACGCCATTATCGACGCGCGGCTCTGGGAACAGGTGCATGACATCATGATTGAGAGCCCCCGCAAGCGGGCCAACAACAGCCGGACGCAAACGCCTGCGTTGCTGAAGGGGCTGCTCTTCACCGCCACCGGCGCGGCCATGACCCCATCCAGCACCAAGAAGGGCACGCGTCGGTATCGCTACTACGTATCTATGGACCTACTGAAGAACCGCGAAACTCCTGACGACGGTATCCCGAGGCGTCTGCCGGCCGATACCGCCGAGGCCGCCGTCGTCACAGAAATCCGCCGTGTTCTGCGCACGCCAGAAACCACAGCGCAGGTTATTGCCGCGCTGGACCGCGAGGATATCCCCGAGGCGGACGCTATCGACGCGCTCAAGCACTTCCCCAAGCTTTGGGATCAACTCTTTCCGGGCGAGCAGGCCCGCATCATTCAGCTTCTTGTCAGGCGCGTTACAGTGACCGCTGAAGGCATCGTCATCGACATGCGGACCGATGGTATCGCAGGCGTCATGCGTCAGATGATGACCCCGCGCCAGCTGGAGGCCGCAGAGTGATGGCTGCGCCCGACACCATTCAGGTTTTTGTGCCCCTAAAACTGCGCAAAAAGAATGGACGGCCCAAAATCCTGCCGCCCGCTGATTACCTACCCAGCGAGGACAACACCCAAGATCCGCATATCCTGCGCGCCATTGGCCGAGCTTGGGCCTGGCGGCGGCGGATGGAAGCGGGTGAGTTCGGGACGGTACGCGATCTGGCAATCGCCGTGAACCTCGCAGAGCGCCATGTCAGCAGGCAGTTGCGGTTGGCCTACTTGGCGCCAGAGGTGCTGAAACGGCTCGTGTTTGAGCGAGAGGTTCCGGCCGTGACCGTGATGCAGCTGTCCGAGTGTGCGGGATTGCCTTGGGCGGACCAGGCGGGCGTAGTGTTTGGATAAACGTTGGCCCCAACGCTTTGCAAAAGCGTATAACCATGCATCTACAGATTATCGGCCAGCCACCACAAAGGCGTTGGTTCAATTGTCTTCATCACATGAATCTGGCGCAACCGATCAAGTAGCTTCTTTTTCAAGTCACCCTCCGCTGAATGAAAGGGACTTGTGAGTGCAACAATGTCTGGTGCAGGATTTCTGAACTCGGCAGTCCAACTGGCCAAATGAAACAAGATAGGCACAAAAGCGATACCTGCCTCAGTGAGGAAATAGAGTTTCTTCTGTGCATGGTCGTCTGATTTTTCGACATGTAAAAGGTTCAGCTGCACCATGTATTGCAGGCGTGATGTGAGCGTCGCCGAAGAAATACCTTCACGACTATTTTTCAATATCTCGTTAAAGCCCCGCCGATCAAACAATGCGATGTCTCGCAGAATTACCGGAATCCACTTATCACCAAGTAGGTAACCAGCCAGCCCTATAGGGCACATCTCTTCTTCGACGATCTTCGAATCTAGCATATCAGCCCCCAGACCACTTTAACATAAAGACTAGACCACTCATCGGCGTGGGGTCAACCTAGGTATAAATCCGCCCGAGCCCTGGCGGATTTGCTACTCACCTGGAGGTTTTCCAATGTCGACACCAAATTTCATTGCAATCACGGCCGCCACTTGCCCTGCAGCAAGCAAGTCAGCTGCTTTGGAGGATATGGGACATTTTGCTCAAGACTGCCGACAAAATGGTGCGGTTCGCGTCACCTATGGCAGCGTGATTTCAGGCCGCTATCCCGGGGCTTTGGTATTCGTTCAGTTCTTCGATGACCTGCACGGATTTGAGGGCGTTATGAACATGATCCCGCAATCCTCCGCATATTCGCGTATGGTCAACGATCATGCTGTAGCGCCCTTTTCTCGAAATGTATTTCGGGGAAAACCGATCGAGTTCGAGCCAAAGCTTGAACCCACGCCAAAGTATCTCATGTTGACGAGGGCCCATCGGCGGTCCTTGGAAGAGGCCGCGATGTTGGATTTGCTCAACAAGACCGCGCCCGTGTTCAAATCATCAGGCGCACAAACCATGCGCATGGGACAAACATTCACCGGCTCGGATCTCGGAAGTTACATGCTGGGCGTAACCTATCCTGACATGTCGGCGATTGAGAGAACCTACGACGCTTTGGCGGCCAGTCCTGAATTTGGGCAGCTGATGAACGGTCTCGAAATCGACATGCGTTC